>DATLXE010000575.1:0-17916 GCA_035575795.1 Gemmatimonadaceae bacterium | reverse complement strand
TAAATGAATCTCCCCTTGTCGTAGTAGCCGAGGAGGAGGGCGCCGATGTACTCGCGGCTGTTGCGAGGCTCGGTGTAGCCGCCGATGACAAACTCCTGGCGAAATTCAATCTTGAGCTTGAGCCACGAACGCGAGCGGGTGCCGGGCTCGTACCTCGCGTCGGTGCGCTTGGCGATGATGCCTTCCCAGCCCTGACGCCGCGCCTCATCAAGCATCTTCCTGCCGTCGCCCGTCATCGATTCGGTGACCCGCAGCTGGGGCGAAACGTGCCTGCCGACCCGCTTCACGAGTCGCGCGCGGCGTTCGGTCCACGGCTCGCCGAGCAGGATCTCGTCGCCATCCATGATCAGGTCGAAGAGGATGAGAGCGGCGGGCGATGAGGTGGAGTGGTGGGCGATTGTCATGGATTCCTTGACGTGCATGCGGCTCTGCAGGTCCTGGAAGCGTGCGGGCTCGCCATTGTCGAGGGCGACGATCTCGCCGTCCACGACGAGTGAGCGTTTTGCCCGCGTCGCGAGCGTAGTGAGGGCGGCTACTATTTCCGGGAATTGCTCAGCCTTGTCCTTACCGTTCCGCGTGATCAGACGCGCGCTCTCGGTCGTTGCGTAAGCGAGGACGCGGATGCCGTCGTACTTGGGCTCGAACGTCCACCCCTCGCCGGGGACGTCAGTGCCGACGCTCGCATACATCGGCTCGAGCACGGCCATCGGCGCGCGAGGCGGGGGAGTCTTTTTTACCAGCGTCGGAACTGATTTCGGGGCGATGCCGAGGATTCGGTCACGGATCGAGTTCTTCTTCGGGGGCTGCTTCGGCTGGCGGTTGCTGTTCCACACCTTGTCCCTGCCCGCGGCGATCTCGTCCATTGTTCGACCGCTATCTACCGATGTCATGTTCTCAGCGACGACATCGGAGTCGGATGCGTGCTCGTCCTTGTGCTTGATCATGAGCCACTGGGGCTTTGCCGATTTGTCGCGCGAGAACTTCATGCGCACGAGGACAAATGAGCCGCGGAGCCGCTCACCGTGGAAAGTGACCTTGAGATCGCCGCGCTCCAGTCCGTCGCGTACGGCGGTCGCGTGGTCGGTGAGCGCGTCAGCCTGATCGGCGGCGTAGGTGCCCCGGTCCCAGAGCATCACGGCTCCGCCGCCGTACTCGCCTTTTGGGATCGTGCCCTCGAACGTGTTGTAGTCGATGGGGTGATCCTCGACCTGCATCGCAAGCCGCTTCATCGCCGGGTCGAGGCTTGGGCCTTTGGGAACTGCCCAGCTTTTCATGACGCCATCGAGCTCGAGACGCAGGTCGAAGTGCAGGTGGCTGGCGGCGTGTTTCTGAATCACGAAGCGGAGATTGGAGCCTGGAGCGGCTGCTTCGGCGCCTGAAGGCTCGGCGGTCTTGTTGAAGTCGCGCTTTTTCCGGTACTCGGCGAGCTGGTCGCGGGGGGCGCTCGGCATGGTCGGGCAGGGGAGCAACTCACATGCCTTTGGCGCAATCGCAACTCGAACCAGCAATCAACCTGCAGCGCAGCCAGCTGACTGCGCTGAGGTTTGCCGTTTCTGCCCCTACGGGGTTAGAAGGGGCAGGTTTCCTGCAACGCAGCTACAAGGTCAAGCGGCGCCGGCGACGTAGTGAGCGCTTCGCCCGCAGGCCTTGCAGCGCAGCGTCACGTGGGTGTAAGCCGGCGGAGGAACCTGCCCCGGATCACGCTCTATCGAGCCCGAACAGGAGGGACAACTGAGTGGCGTTCCAGTACGGTCGCGGGAAATGAGAGAAAGTGCCTGGGCGGGGTTGTACGCATTCGGACGCGGCTTGCGCATGAGCTCTCCGGTTACAGCAACACAGCGGGGCGCGGTTCGACGCTGTTCAGGTTGAGATTGGGCGGCAACTCGCGAAGCTTCGCCCAGATTCGCAGGGGACACGCGCTTGCGTTCGGGATCCTGGTGCTCACTGCCTGTGGTCCCCGCGCGCACATTCCGCTACGACCGCAAAATCTTCCCGACGCCCTTGCTCCGACCGATAGTGGGGCGGTGCTGGCCCGGCGTCTGGCACCGGTATTGTACCTGCAGCGGGACGAGATGTTCCAGTTGGAGCGGGTGGTCGCCTTTCTCCATCCGGAAAAGCGGGTGATCGCCTATCACCTCCTGTGGCGGGACGATGTCCACGGATCGTGGCTTCCCTTCACGGTGCCGACCGACGAGGAGATCATCTGGGTCGGCTATGACTCCACCGCGGCCCCCGTCGATGTATGGAGCTACTGGCACAAGCAGATCCTGCACGCCAAGTGGCCGCGGTCGCAGGTTGCGATGAACGTTCAGTGGGGAAAGCACGCGAACTTCCCGCGCAACATGCGGCAGAGTGACCTGCCGCGTTTCTCGACGCTTAACTTCTTTTACGCCCTCCACCTCATCGGGTTTCCCGACATGCTGTTTGGCAGTCTCAGCCGGCCCGGTCCGCTGTGCTTCTGCCGCGGCTTTCGACGCTACCGCGAGTACACACGGCCAGTGTTGCTGGCAGACCGGATAGATGTCGTGGCGCGTGCGGAGGATCCGCGGCCGGTGCTTACCGCTGTGTTCGGGAAGAAGTACTCGAACAAGGATTGGTGGCCGTTTTCGTACTACATACCGGGGGTTGGGCAGATCCGTTAGTTAGAGACCTAACTGTTACCCCTGGGGAAATGGTCGGGGGTTATGCCGTCCCGCCGTAGACGACGTCCCCTTCGCGGTCGAGTCCGAGATCATCGTGCGCGCCGCAGACCCCGCAGATCCGCGTGGCATGCCAGAATTCGCCGAGGCTTTTCTGGTGAGCCTCGCTCGCTTTCTTGACTCGGAGCTTCTTCCACGAGTACTCCTTGCAGCTGCCGCAGGGATGCGAGCGCGCGATGTGTTCGGCGCGCGCTTTTGTAACGTCGGCCAAGCTAACCCTTGTCCTTTGGGTCGAGCGAACCCTTCGCCAGCGGGCGCTCCCGTCCGTCGGCGTGGTCGAGCGTCTTCTGGCCGGCGCGGCTCACCAGCTCGCGCAATCCGCCGATCGCTCCCATGACTCCCGCTGCTTCGGCCGGCAGAAAGATCGTCGCGTTCTTTCCCTGGGCCAGTGTTGGCAGCGCCTCGAGATACTTCATGCCGAGCAGGTACATCGCAGCCTGACCTTCAGGCAGGGCGGCGCCGATCTTGGCGATCGCCTCCGCCTCGGCGTTCGCCATCGAAAGCCTCGCTTCGGCCAGTCCGTTCGCGCGCAGAATGGAGGCATCGCGCTCGCCCTCGGCGCGGCGCACCTGCGACTCGCGCACACCCTCGGCCTCGAGAATGGCCGCTCTCTTTCCCGCTTCAGCGTTGGTGACGGCGGCGCGTCGCTCGCGTTCGGCGCGCATCTGCAGCTCCATCGACTGCTGGATGTCGCGCGGCGGCTCGATCGACTGCAGCTCGACGCGTGTCACATCCACTCCCCACCCGATCGATGCCTCCTCGATCACCTCGCGCATGCGCTGGTTGATCACATCGCGGCTGCCCAGCGTCGAGTCGAGCTCCATCTCACCGACGATGTTGCGCAGCGTCGTTCTCGTGAGCGTCTCGAGCGCGTAGGGAAGATTCTGCACCGAATAAGTCGCCTTTTGCGGATCAGCGACGCGGTAGTAGATGACAGCGTCGATGTCGATCGTGACGTTGTCCTTGGTGATCACCGGCTGGCTAGGGAAGTTGAGCACCTGCTCGCGCAGGTCAATGCGCGCCGTGTGGCCGGACGTGACGCGCTTGAGGCCGGAGACATCGCTCTCGAAATAACGGACGTCGATGGTGCGCGGCAGCTCGACGAATGGAATCAGAATGTTGAAGCCGGATCTAGCCAGGCGGTGGAACCGCCCGAGCCGCTCGATCACCATCACCTCGGCCTGGCCGACGACCTTGAACGACTTGGTCGCGATCAGGATTCCGAGCACTACTATGACCGCCAGGACTATCAAACCACCCATTGAACCCCCTTGAAGAACACCCGGATATTAACGGAAAAGGCCGCCCCCTGGCGAGGGCGGCCTTTGCTCCGGACCGGCGGGCGTTAGCGCGACTGCGTTGAAGCCAGGGGCGCGTTGTACTGCTGGGCGAACACGAACAGCTCCTGCTGCGTCCGACTCTGCCGCAGGGCCTCGACCGCCCGGGTGAGCTGCAGATCTTCGGCGACCCCGCGCCGTTTCGCGGTCGAATCGCCGAACGCCAGTCGCGCGACAGTGTTGCTGAGCAGCCGGTCGATCTCCGTGCCGGCTTTCTCGTACTGGGCGCGGTCGATCGTGACGCTCTGTGCCTGAAGGCGGCGGTAGAACTCGTCGCGCCACGACGGCGACACCACGAAATCGGGACGGACGGTTTTCTTGAGTTCGAGCGCGTAGTTAATGAGCGTCGCCCTCACGATCGCCGTCTTCGGCGCAAAGGCGTTGAATAGCTTCTGCTCTTCCGTCGTCAGCGTGTCGGGGCGAACGATGAGATCCGGCGTCACCGCGCCGCCGCCGTAGATCACGCGCCCCGCATCGGACCTGAAGGCGGGACGTGAGCGGCGCACGGAATCCGTCTCGAGCGAATCGGGGAGCACTTCGACGAAATCTCCGCTCGGCAGCAGCTTCCGCTCCTTCTGGATGGAGCGCCCGCTCGGCGTATACCACTTCGCGGTCGTCATCTTGAGCGCATAGCCGCCGTCGAGCGGGAACACCGACTGCACCAGTCCCTTGCCGAAGGATGTGGTCCCGACGATGAGGGCGCGATCGTGGTCCTGCAGCGCGCCGGCGACGATCTCGGAGGCGGAAGCGCTTCTGGCGTTCGTCAGGATGACAAGGGGAAGCGTGGCGGCCACCGGATTGCTGGACGCGGCGAAGTTCTGGTTCTCGTTGTTGCGGGCACGGATGCTCGCGATCGGCTGTCCCTTCTGCAGGAAGAGATTCGAGACGCTCAGCGACTGGTCGAGAATTCCACCCGGATTATCGCGCAGGTCGAGAATCAGTCCCTTTGCGCCCTCGCGCGTGAGGCGCGCGATCGCGCTCTCCAGCTCATCGCGAGCGGTTTCGTTGAACTGCAGCAGCGGGATGTAGCCGATGTTCCGGTCGAGCATGATTGCATACGGCACCGCCGGAATCTTGATGATAGCGCGCGTGAACGTGATCGGAATAAGCTCGGGAACGCCAGGGCGGGAGAACTTCACCAGCACCTTGCTGCCCGGCCTGCCCTTCAGCGCATCGGATGTCTGCGTGACGGTCCACCCACGGGTGGTAACGGTATCGACGAAGTTGATGCGGTCGCCTTCCATGACACCGGCCTGCTCCGCCGGCGTGTGAGGAAACACACGCTGCACCGTGATCATGCCCTGGATCTCGGCGATCTCCATGCCGATTCCGGCATAACGACCGTTGGTCTGTGCGTTAAAAGCCGAAAGCTCCTTCGGCGAGAGAAGCACGCTGTAAGGATCGTTCAGCTCACGGACAAGTCCGCGCGCGGCTTTCTCGTACAGCGCGGCGGCACCGACAGTGTCGACGAAACGCGTGGAGACGATGTTGAGCACCTGGTCGAGGAGGCGGGCGCCATCACGGCTCTCGCCCTGCTGGAATACGAAGCCGCCGGCGATGATCGGAATGAGGGCGAGGCCGGCAAGGGTGCTTTTTCTCGATCGAAACATGCGTGTGATTGCTTGAGGGATGACTCTACCTAACTCTAATGAATACGCGAAAAGTGTGCTGAGTGTTCCAGCTCAGGCGGCGCGCGAAGCCAGGACGTAGTCCACGAACCAGTCGCGGTTGAGCTGTCGAAAGGTTGCGTCGCGAAGAAGTCCACCGGTGAGCAGCATCTCGTGCGCGGGCTGGAGTACGCGCTGCAAGTGCGACGGAAAGCGCTGCGCGAGCGGCAGCTGCTCGGCGAGCGACGCCAGCGGCACGCGCCACGTCACCATTCCTTCTTCGCGCGCTACTTCCAGCAGGCGGTAGAGACGCCGCGCAACGGGGTTGGTGAGCGAGAGGTAGTGCATTGCCGACAGCGTGACGGTATGGCCGGCGGCAATGTTGGCGCGGATCAGGGAGCCGATCGTCACGCGCGCGTCGCCCGGCTCCGACGCCGCGAGGACGGGAAAGAGGGTGAACTGCTCGCGCTCGGCGAGTCTCCTTCGCGCTATTGAGACCGAAGAAAGTATCGTAAACCGTCCTTCTAGCGGCTGGGTCTCTCCGGCTGCAACATACACCCCGCTCGATTCGAGTATCGTTCGCTCGAGTCTCGTCAGCGCCGAACGAAGCTGCTCATAAGTCCTGCCGTCAACGCGGCGTCCGATCGAGCGAAGAAAAGCGTGAAGCGTGAACGTGACGACACCGTCTTCCGGAAAACCCGCCTCGTTGTAGCGGTGCAGCAGCTCGACGTAAACATCCTGATCGAATGTACCCGGCAGCCTGTCGCCGGGGCTGGGCAACACGCGCCACCGCCCACCGGTTTCGGGGGAGAAGGAGATCGCAGAATCCTCGGCGGAATCGCTCAGCCTGAAGACGGGCAGCGATTCGAGCGATCTGTCGAGGACGATAGCTCGCGTCGCGGGTCGTCGACGGGCCACGTAAGTCATACAGAGAGAATATGCCGCTGTTCAGGTACATAGCAATCGCTATTGGTGTTGTTATCGCTCTCGTGCTGGCACTGATCGGCGGTCTGTCGGTCACGCGTGACGCGCCGGTGACGAGTGTAATCGCCGAAGGGGATCTTGAAGGACCGCCGGCCGTCACCGATCACCTGTTCGCTCATACCATCGAGCTCTTCACGAAGACGCACGTCGAATCCGGCAATAAGGTGGAGATCCTCCTCAACGGAGACGGCAGTTATCCGCGCCTGTGGAAGGATCTTGCCTCGGCGCAACGAACGCTCACCGTGCAACTGTACTTCTGCCAGCCCGGCGCGGTGGCCGACACGATGGCGAAGTATCTGAGTGAGAGGGCGCGCGCGAAGGTTCGCGTGCTGCTGCTCCTCGACGCATTCGGCGCCGGCACGCTCAAGGAGGAATGGATCGAGGACCTGAAGGCAAACGGCGTCGAAGTGGTGAAGCTGCGGCCACTGAAGTGGTACACGCTGCACAAGGCTGCGCAAAGGTCTCACGTACGGGCGATTGTCATCGACGGCCGGGTCGGCTACACCGGCGGCTTCGGGTTGGCGGACTACTGGCTTGGCAATGGACACAGCGAAAACCAGTGGCGCGAGACCAACGTGCGTTTCGAAGGGCCCACCGTTGGCTCGCTTCAGGCTGCGTTCGCCGCGGCGTGGGCAGAGGCGACCGGAGAGCTTCTTACCGGCGACCTGTTCTTCCCGATCGGGTCGTTTTCGGCGGAGGGCACTGTACACGCCGGCTTGATGCACAGCACGCCGACGATCGGGAGCACGCCTGCGGAGAGATTCTTCGCGCTCTCCATCGCGGGCGCGCGCCGGACGCTTTACATCACCAACTCCTACTTCGTACCGGGCGAAAACTTCATGCAGTTGCTCCTCAACGCGGCCAAGCGCGGGGTCGATGTAAGAATTATGACGGTGAGCGAGAAGACGGACGTAAAATCCACCTGGTACGCGGGCCGGACCTACTACGAGCAGCTGCTCGCCGGTGGCGTCCGCATCTTCGAGTATTCGCCTACGATGATGCATGCGAAGAGTCTGGTGGCGGACGGCATCTGGTCGTACGTGGGCTCGATGAACTTCGACAACCGTTCGATCACCTTCAACGACGAGTCGAATCTCCTCATGCTCGACCAGGGTATCGGTGCGCAGATGGACTCCATCTTCCTCGACGATCTCAAGTACTCGAAGGAGATCAAGCTCGAAACCTTCAGGCAGCGGCCGCTGACGGGCCGCCTCTACGAGTGGAGCGCGCAGAAGCTCCGCCGGGTGTTGTAGGAGGCCTTTCTGCCGGGTGGACTGTTGCAGAGTGACGCATAATTAGAGCATGCTTACCCGGTTTCACCCGCTTGTAGCCGAGTGGTTCAGCGAAAGATTCGGCCAGCCCAGCGCTCCGCAAAGCGGTGGCTGGCCGGTGATCGCCAGCGGTGCGCACACTCTCATCCTCGCGCCGACCGGAACAGGGAAAACGCTCTCCGCGTTTCTCTGGGAGCTCAATGAGCTGATCGTCAGCGGCAGTGAGGAGCCTCTCGCGAACGCCGTCCACCTCGTCTACATCTCGCCGCTCAAGGCGCTCAACAACGACATCCAGCGGAATCTCGACCAGCCGCTGAGCGAACTGCGCGAGCGGTTTGCGGCGGCGGGAAAGCAGTTCCCGGAGATACGCGTCGGCGTGCGCACGGGCGACACGACGCCGGCGGCGCGCGCCCGAATGCTGCGCAAGTCGCCGCACATTCTCATCACGACGCCCGAATCGCTCAACATCATGCTCACGAGCCTGCGCGGCCGCGGCATGTTCAGCAGCGTGCGGGCGGTGATCGTGGACGAGATTCACGCCATTGCCGGCGTTAAGCGCGGTGCCCACCTCGCGCTGACGCTCGAGCGGCTCGACACGCTCGTCGGCCGGACGCCGCAGCGTATCGGCCTCTCCGCGACACAGCGTCCCCTCAGCGAAATCGCCAGGTACCTTGGCGGCTGCGAGCCGAACAACGGGGAGGGCGAGCCGGTGTTCCGCGAAGTGCAAATCGTGGACTGCGGCATGACGAAGGAGATGCACATCTCCGTCGAATCTCCGGTTGCCGATCTTGGCAACGTCGGCGGGAGTGTGTGGCCTGCCGTTGCGCCGCTGGTGCTGCGCCACATCCAGGCGTCCAACACCACGCTCATTTTCGTCAACAACCGTGCACAGGCGGAAAGGATCGCTGCGCGCGTGAATGCGCTGGCCGAGGAGGAGATCGCGCTTCCGTATCACGGGTCGATGGCGCGCGAGCGGCGCTTCGCGCTGGAGCAGCGTCTCAAGGAGGGAAGCCTCCGCGCCGTGGTCGCCACCAGCTCGCTCGAGCTCGGCATCGACATCGGCTCGGTGGACCTCGTCATCCAGCTTCAGTCGCCCAAGCGCGTCGCGTCGGGTCTGCAGCGGATCGGCCGCGCCGGGCACACGCTCGGCGCGGCAAGCCGGGGAATTCTCGTGCCGACGTTCCGCGACGACGCGATGGAAATCGCCGCCATCGTCGCGGCAATGCGTGCAGGTGCGGTCGAACCGACACACATCGTGCAGAACGCCCTCGATGTTCTCGCGCAGGTGGTCGTCGCTGCCGTTTCGGTCGATGACTGGAAGAGCGAAGACCTGTATGCGCTGGTGCGCCGCGCGTATCCGTATCACCAGCTCACGCGCGGTGCGTACGACGAAGTGCTGGCGATGCTGTCGGGGAAATATCCTTCGGACATTGCCAGCGAGCTCGAGCCGCGCATCACCTGGGACCGCGTGAGCGACCGCCTCACGGGAACGAGGGCCGCGCGCATGACCGCCGTGATCTCCGGTGGAACGATCCCCGACCGCGGCCTTTACACGGTGAACCTGGCTGACCGCACCCGGCTCGGCGAACTCGACGAAGAGTTCGTCCACGAGTCGCGGATGGGCGATGTCTTCCAGCTCGGCTCGTCGACATGGCGAATCGCGGCAATCGAACACGATCGCGTGATCGTCACGCCCGCGCCGGGAGTTCCCGCGCGGATGCCCTTCTGGCACGGCGAGTACATGGCGCGCTCGCTCGAGCTCAGTCATCGTGTCGGTGCGTTGCGGCGGGAACTGGCGGAGTCGCCGAGCGAGGCGGTGCTGGCCGAGAAGTACGGGTGCGATGCGGCGACGGCAAACACGCTCGTGAAATACATCGCGGCACAGCGTGCGGCGACGGGCATTGTGCCGGACGACGAGAACATCGTCATCGAGCAGTTCCGCGACGAGACGGGCGCGGTGCGCATCGTGATCCATGCCGCGTTCGGCGGCAGGATCAACGCGCCGTGGGGAATGGCGCTGGCGCAGCGGGTACGCGATGCGATTCCGGAGATAGATCTGCAGGTGCAGACGACCGACGACGGAATCATGCTGCGGCTTCCGGATCTCGGCATGACAGCGCCGATCCAGTCGCTGCTCGGACTGAGCGGTGCGGAAGCCGAGCACCTGGTGCTCGAGGAAGTGGGTGGGACGTCGCTGTTCGGCGCGCGCTTCCGCATGAACGCGGGGCGTGCGCTGCTGCTGCCGCGCGGAAATCCGCGGCGGAGGATGCCGCTCTGGCTTCAGCGGCTCAAGTCGCTAGACCTGCTGCAGGCCGTGCGGCAATTCCCGAGCTTCCCGATCCTCGTCGAGACGTACCGCGAGGTCCTGCAGGAAGCGTTCGACATGCAGGGCCTCAAGGATACACTCGGGTCGATCGCCGATGGTCGTATCCGCATCCACTCGGTGCAGACTGAGGTACCGTCGCCATTTGCGGCGAGCCTCCAGTTCGGATTCGTGATGGACTGGCTCTATGGCGACGACACTCCGCGAGCCGAGCAGCGCGCGGCGCTGCTGTCGCTCGACCGGTCGATGCTCGACGAGGTAATGGGTGGCGAGGGGAGCGACGACATCACGCTCGAGGCGATTGGGCAGACACTCGCCGAGCGAAGGGGAACTGCGAAGGGGCGGCGCGCGCGGACGGCCGACGAGCTGGCGCACCTGCTCGACCGTGCCGGCGATCTCGATGAGCAGGAGCTGCGTTCGCGCATCGCCGATAGCGAGGAAGGAGTGCGCGGCGATCCGTTCGCCGAGCTGCTCGATGGCGGACGGGTCATCGCGGTTGCGCTTGGTGTAGAAGCGGCACGTGAGTGGCGATTCATGCTCACCGAGACCTTTCCGCGCTACCTGTCCGCATTCGGCGAGGGGCAGATGACGCGCGTGCGCGCAAAGTCGGAGCTCACGGAAGTGGATGCGGCGGCAGCAGTGCCCGACGTCCTCCGCCACGCGGCAATCAATGCATCGGTGGCGAGGCGCGAGGTGCTGGCGCGATTTCTTACGCAATCCGGTCCAGTGACAGCGATGGAGGCTCGTGAACGGTACGGTTGGGAGCAAAAGTGGATCGAGGACCGGCTTACCGAGTGGGAGCGCACTGGCAAGCTCGTGCGCGGAAAGTTCCGACGCGAAACCGCCGACATCGAGTGGTGCTCGCGACGCATCGTCGAGATCGGCCGGCGCCGCGCGCTCGCGGCGCTGCGCAAGCAGATCGAAGCCGTCGAGCTCCATCACTTCTCCGCGTTCATGCAGCGCTGGCAACACGTCGACGCGCGCGATCGCCTGGACGGGCCATCGGGAACTGCCACCGTGTTCCGACAGTTATTTGGAATCGCGCGGCCGGCTGTTTCGTGGGAGCGCGATTACCTGCGCTCGCGCGTCACGGGATACGATGTGGCGTGGCTGGCCCAGTTCAGCGCGACCGGCGAGCCGGTGTGGGCGGGCGAGGGCCGGTACGACCCTGAGTCGAGTGCGATACCGCTCGCGCGCGTAAAGTTCTTTTTGCGTGGCACCGGGAACGCGTGGCTCGGTGAAGAGGCCCAGCCGGTGCTGAGCGACGAAGCGAAAGCCGTGCACGACATGATCGTGAAGGAGGGAGCATCGTTCATTGGCGATATCCAGGCAAGCACCGGTCTTCGCATGATGGCGGTGCGCGAGGCGCTTCGGGAGTTGGTGGCGTGGAGTCTCGTCACCAACGACAGCGTCGAGGCGTTGCGCGAGATCGCGCGCTGGAAACCGCTCGTCCCGCGCGCGGGCCCGGACCCGACGCGCTGGCTGCCCCAGGATTACACGCCGTCGCCCAACCGTCGCATCGTGCAGCGCCGGCCGAACATCAAGCGTCTCCCGAAGTGGCGGCGTCCCGACAAGCCGGGTGGCGGAACGAGCGGTTGGACGGGACGCTGGTCGCTGCTGCGTCGGCCCGGCACGCTCGGTCCCGAGTTTTCTGAGGAGGAAACCGCTGAGGTGATCGCGCGGCAGTGGCTCGCGCGCTACGGCATCGTGTCGCGCGAATGGTGGCGCCGCGAGAAGCCGCGTGTGTCGTGGCGCGCGATCTACCGCGAGCTAAAACGCCTCGAATTCCGCGGCGAGGTTCGTCGCGGGTACTTCGTTAAGGGACTCGGTGGAGCGCAGTTCGCGCTGCCCGAGGCGGTGGAGCTGCTTCGCGCGACCGCGGCGGAGGATGCGACGGCGAGCGAATTCGTGGTGATGGCGGCGAGCGATCCGGCCAATGTCTACAACCTTCCGCTCGAGCTGATTGATCGCGATCCATTGTCCCGCCCGCGCGGATCGGGTGCGCTATTGGTGATGCGCGGGGGTCGGGTAGCAATTGCCGTCGAGGGGCGCGGTCGGCGGTACACTGTGGCCGAGTGGATGGCGGCAGAAGATGTCGTCGTGGCGAAGAAGGCGCTTGTTGAGCATCTCCGCGGGGAGAAGGGGGTGCGGTACTTCCTTTGACTGCAACTGACGCGTTGTCCGCTTCGAGAAGCGCAGCTCTTCAGCCGTTCGCTAGAATCTTGGGACGTGTTGGAGTGGGGTCACGGCTGGCAAAAAACATGAGGGTCAACGGGGCTATAGACCGAAATTAAGGGAACATTTCGGACGAATTTCGGTCTAATGAGCAGGTCCGCCCCCACCAATCGGAGCTCCTTAAAATGAAGGCCTCACTGCCGCGCTTTCTTACCGGTCTCGTCGTGATTCCCGCCATCCTGGTCGTCCTTGCCGCTCGGCTAGGAGGAGCGAGCGTTAGCTCAGCCGTAGCCCCGCTACCAAACCCGGATTTCGATGCTGCGCTCGCAACGGGCGCGGTCGAAGAGACCGCCTACTTTGCGGGCGGATGCTTCTGGGGAATCGAGGGAGTCTTCGAGCATGTGAAGGGAGTAAAAACGGCGGTGTCCGGCTACTCCGGCGGAGACGCGTCGGACGCGAACTACGATGCGGTCAGTGGCGGCTCGACTGGCCACGCTGAAGCGGTGAAGGTTGTGTACGATCCGTCTCAGGTCTCGTACGGCCAGCTGCTCAAGATATTCTTCTCAGTTGCGCACGACCCGACGCAGCTCAATCGCCAGGGCCCCGACCACGGACCGCAGTACCGCTCAGCGATTTTTTACGACAACGCAGCGCAACAGCAGATCGCGCGCAAGTACATTGATCAGCTCACTGCCACCAAGGTGTTCCCGCGTCCGATCGTCACGCAGCTCGTGAAGCTGAATGTGTTTCACGAGGCGGAGAAGTACCATCAGGACTACATGGTTCACCATCCGAATCAGCCGTACATCAGGATTCATGATGCGCCGAAGGTTGCGGCGCTCAAGAAACAGTTCGCTGCCATTTACCGGGATCGGTAAGGGCAACTGCAACGGGACGCGTTTCTGTGCTTATAAGCTGAGCGACGCGGGCTACGGGAACTGCAACTGAACGCGTTGTCCGCTGTCAGAAGCTGAGCTTGCAGCATTCCAGCTGCCTACTTAAACGACGTCACGACTGGTGTGAGGGATGCCGCCCAAACGGCCCGTGCCGTCACGCGAGTGAAACGTCCCGACGTCCGCAGCAGACGGGCCTGTACCACTACTCGTCTAGCGAAAAGGACATGACAGCACCAAGCTGCGCTTCTCAAAGCGGAAAACGCGTTTCAGTTGCATTTGTAGTGAGAGCTAGCGAATGTCCGCGCGGCCTAATGCGGCCCTGACAGCCTCGCGCATCGCAATCACCGCTTCCTCCCTCGAAGCGGGCGAATCCTCGCGAACGTGCAGCTCGATCCCGTCGGCGACGCCGAGCCTGCGCCAGCGCAGTGCAATATCATCATCGTGCGCAACGGCCGCATCGGCGTTGGAACCAAGTGCTGGCGCAAGCGACGTCGCGATTCTCCGCTCGAGCGAGTCTCCGGTGACTTCCTTCATCTCCGTCTTGATCACGCCGAGACTCTGGCCCTCGCGCTGGCGGATCTTGATCGACAACAGCTGAAGGAGATGCCGGTAGCCGTACGTCGCACCGGTGCCCGTTCCCTCGGGCCGGTCGAGCAGCCCGCTCGCAACGTAGAACCGAACCGCGCGCGCGGATGGCGCGGCGCGCGCTGATGCGTTGGTGGGACGAACGCCCGCCGCGTCTACGAGTGCCGTTGCGTGTGCAGCGAGCCCGCGGGCGTTCCAGGGAGCGTGTTTAGCGTGGGCGCGGAGGAGAGCGACAGGCGATTCAGCCATGTGGATAGAATAACGTTAAAGTCCTCCGACCGCTCGTCGTGTGGCAGGTCGCCGGCAGGCGACAGCACTGACAGCTCGAAGTCGCGCTTCAGCTCCTTGAAGCCGCGGAATTCCTCGACGGGAGTGTTCGATCCCTCTTCTCCCCACACGAGCAGCGCGGGCTGCGAAAGTCTCCGTACCGCGTTCCTCACATCGATGTTCAGATGGCCAGACATCAGCGAACCCGGCGCATGCCGAGCGCCGCGCTGGTGCGACGTCGCGTAGTGGATGTCGATCAGCTCATTGGTGGCAAGCGAGTCGTCGGAGTACGCCCGCTTGAGGTACCGGCGGAGGTTTTGCCGCGACACCAGCGCGTTGAACACAGCCGTGCCGGCGATTGGCGTATCAACCGCAATTCGGCCCGCCTCACCACCGATGTTGGCGGGCGTGTGCATCCGCACCAGGCCCGACGGCGCAATGATAGCGAGGGCGGGGAAGCGGTGCGGGTCGCGCGCGGCGAGCACGATCGCGTACGCGCCAGACAGGGAGGATGCGACGAGCACGCACGGCTGTCCGATCACGCGGCTCGCGAAATCCGATATCAGCGAGATGTACTGGCGCGCCGAGTAGCGGATGGCGGGCCGATCGGAGAGGCCGAAGCCAAGCAGGTCGATGGTGTAAACGGTGTTGTTCTTTGCGAGCGCGTCGACGTTGTTGCGCCACTCGTACGACCACGCCGAGGCATTGATGCCGTGGATGAGCAGCAGCGGCGGACCTTCGCCGCGCTTCGTGAATGCGACGCGACGGTCGCGCCACTCGAAGCCGCCCACCTCGCCACCGATGAGGTTTTCGAGCTTGGCGACGCCCTTTCTGGAATAGACGTTGTACGCGGCAGCGCCAGCAAGGACCGCCACGCCGGACAGAAACAGCTTCCGCCACCCAGTCGGCTCCTTCTCGAAATCCTCGTCCCGCTCGTCGTCCATCAATCCTCGCAATCGTCCGGGAAAAAAAGGCGCGGTTACCGGAGAGTAACCGCGCCTCCTTCAGCGCACACGGTCAGCGTAAAGTTAGCGCCGTCCGCCCTTCCCGGAGCGGCCGCGTGAAGCTCCACCCTTCCGGCTGGCGCTCTTTGCCGCGCTCTTCGCCTTGCCGCCGGAGCCGCCGCGAGCCGTTTTTTTGGCCCCGCTGCCTGACGACCGCCCGCGCGCTCCAGCTTTCGATCCGGCAGACTTGGCGCCCGACTTCCGCGACGCAGCGCCCTTACCGCCGCCGGCCGACTTTTTCGCGCCGGATGACTTCTTTGCCGTTCCGCCCGCCTTGCGCGTGCTCGACTTGGCGGCGGCCTTGCGGCCGGAACCAGCCGATTTCGCGGTTGAAGTGCTCCTTCCACCGCTCTTCGTGGCGGCCGGTCTGCTGCTCGCCGCACCCGTACTGCGAGTAACCGGGCTGAGGGGGGCTGGGGTTTGCGTCGCGGGCCGCGAGATGCCGCCCGACCCGCTCGAGCTGCGCGGTACAGCCGGCCTGCCGGAAATGCTCCCGGTTGAACTGCCGCCTGCCGGGGATCCGCCCGGCCGACCCGATCCGGACGCGGTCGAGGGACTCGAGCTTGCGCTTCCCGTTCCGCCCGCCAAGGTGGAAATCGGCTGCTGAGGCAGCACCGGCTTCTTGCCCGATCCCTTCGGACGCCCGCGTCTTCCGCGCGGAGCCCCGCCGCCGAACAGATCCTCCTCCTCTTCCTCCTCCTCGCCGTCGTCCGTCTCCGCCACCACGGCGTCCGAGTCGCGCTCCTCGTCGTCGTCTACATCCTCGGCGCTGTCCCACAAACGGTCGCTGTGATCCTCGTTGATCGCCCAGCCACCATCCTCGTCCTCGTCCTCGTCGTAGGACCGCTTTCCGCGCGTGAAGCCGCCGAGGTCGTCCCCGTCGTCATCGTCCGCAAAACGCAAAGGCCTCACTGATCCATCACCCGGCATGACCCCCTCCCATGGAATTTTTTCATCAGCGACTATGCTGAAGAGCGCGCAATATTTACGTGTTCAATCGCCTCGCCGCTGCACGACGCGTGCCTCGTGCCATTCCGCCGTGTCGGCTGGTCGCCCCGACTGCGAATACGCCACCTCGGCGGTGGCGTCAAGTCGTCAGGCGGTAGCCGTCCCGGAAGCGCCGCTTTCGACCCGCCGCCGGACCACACGCTCCAGCGCCTGGAAGACCCGCTCCTCGAGGTGTTTTCCCACGTCCGGAGCAAGGCGTTCGAGCGCATCGAGCGGCCCGAGCGGCTGGCGATAGGCGCGCTCGGAGGTGAGCGCGTCATATGAATCCGCCGCGCAGAGGATGCGACCGCCAAGCGAGATCTTGTCGCCGCAGAGGGCGCCCGGATACCCGGACCCGCTCCAGTGCTCGTGGTGGTGCTCGAGATAGAGGAGCGGCTTCTCGATATGGAAGAGCGGCGCCAGGATATCGAGGCCGATGCGCACATGGGTCTTTACGTGCTCGTACTCTTCACTGGTAAGAGCACTCGGCTTGTGCAGGATGTCTTCACGAATCCCGATCTTGCCGACGTCGTGCAGCCGGCCGGCGATGCGGATGTCGTTGCACGTCTCCGCATCCAGCCCGAGCTCCTCGCCGATCTCGCCCCCGAGCTCGGCGACGCGCTGCGAATGTCCGCGCAGGTAGACGTCCTTTGCCTCCATCGCATTGATGAGCGTTTCGGCGATGCCCACCGACATGCGGCGCAGCGACTCCTTCTCCTGCTCCAGCTCAGCGGTCCTGAGCGCGACTTCCTCGCGGATGAGCATCTCGACGCGCCGCTGCTCGATCGCCGCGGTGCGCTTGATGAGGGCACGATCGACCGCCTGCTGCAAATCAGCCAGCTCGACCGGCTTCATCAGATAATCGGCTGCACCTGACGAAAGCACAGCCGTGGCGGTAGCGGCGTCGTTCACGGCCGTGAGCATGATGATGGCAAGGTCCTGGTCCAGCGCGAGCGCCTTCGGCACGACCTGCACACCCGTCATCCCCGACATCCGGACATCGCATAGCATCAGCGAATACTTCGAGGCGCCGAGGGCCTGCAGCGCCTGCTCGCCGGAGCCGGTGATCTCCACCTCATATCCGCGCGAGCGCAGAAATTTCCTGAGCGCGAGGCGGATCGTCTCTTCGTCGTCAACAACGAGAACACGGGTCATGTTTCGGCGCCAGCGAAAAGTGGAAGCGTGATCGTGAATGTCGTGCCGGCAGCCTCGGCGCTTTCCACCGAGATCGATCCGTTGTGCGCCTGAATGATACCGTAGCTGACGCTGAGGCCGAGCCCGGTGCCCTCGCCGGCGGGCTTGGTGGTGAAGAACGGTTCGAAGATCCGCTGCCGTATTTCCTCAGGCATGCCGCGGCCGGTGTCGGCGACGATGATCTCCACCGTGTCCTGCTGCCGGCGCGTGACGAGAGATAAATGGCGAACGTGCGACTCGTGCAGCGCGTATTCGGCGTTGACGAGAAGATTGAGCAGCACCTGCTGCAGCTTCGGCTCGTCGCCCCTTACCTGTGGGTTCGAGCCGTCGAGATGCAGATGGACCTCGATCTCCGCCGAGCGCGCGGCGAACGTGCGGAGGCGCAGCGTGTGCTGGACGAACTTGTTGACGTCAACGGCGACGTCGCGCGGCTCGCTGGTGCGCGCGAAGAGCAGCAGATCGCGGATAACGCCGATCGCCCTGTCTGCCTCGCGCTTGATGAGGTTCACCGATTCCTTCTGGTCCGTCTCCAGGTGGTCTTCGAGCAGCAGCTGCGCGAAAGTGGAAATGCCGGTGAGCGGGTTGTT
>DATLXE010000574.1:0-3255 GCA_035575795.1 Gemmatimonadaceae bacterium | reverse complement strand
GGACGCGGGCAGGCACTGGGATGCGCTTGCCAGCGGCCTTCCGCAGGACGGCGCCTACGAAACCGTGCTGCGCGACGCGCTGACGGTCGATACACTCGACCCGGCCGGGCTGTACTTCGGCACGCGGAGCGGAAAGTTGTTTGGTTCCGCAAACGAAGGGAACCACTGGACCGAGCTACTCGATGGCCTGCCGCCGGTCATCTCGGTCAAGGTGGCGGTCGTCGAGGACGGTCCGTGCCCATAGATATTCGACAACTCACACCAGATGACGTGGGGCTGATGAACGCTTTGCTGACGACCTTCGGCAAAGCGTTCAATGACGTGGCCACGTATACCAAGGGCCGCCCCAGCGAGGTCTACCTGCGGCGATTGCTCGGCGGTGAGTCTTTCTTCGCGGTGGCCGCGCTAAAGGGTGATGAGGTCGTCGGCGGCATCGCGGCCTACGAGCTACAGAAGTTCGAGCAGGAGCGGAGTGAAATCTACATCTACGATCTGGCTGTCGCATCAGCACACCGGCGTCAGGGCATAGCGACGGCTTTGATTGAAGCACTTAAGAAGATAGCGGCAGAGCGCAGCGCCTATGTCATGTTCGTTCAAGCCGACACGGGCATCGAAGACGCACCGGCTATCGCGTTGTACACGAAGCTAGGTACCCGCGAAGAGGTCTTGCACTTCGACATCCCTGTTGAGGGCGAGATTGGCGATCCATAACAACCGGTTGCAGCGGCGCTGCGCGCCTCCGCTGAACCGAGACCCAGTGATTCTTTCAGATCAGGAACTTGCAATGCGTATCACGGTCCGTCGCCCCCCGAGCGGAGTGGCCATCGCGGTGCAACGAGGGTCTGCCGAATTGCTCGAACCGAGCAGCAGGTCACCTGACGCTTGTGTCTTCGACTTCACCGTGCGTGTAGTCGCGTCTTCAACGGGCGATCTACCGCGACTGCTGGGGCCATTTACGCAGGGACCACCCTTGGCCCGCTTCGTCTATGTAAACACGGGCAGCGCGCCGGGCAGCCGGCGTCGCCCTGGGATCGGCGCGCCAAACTGCCACTTGGCAGTATCACGCCGTCGATGATTCACTCAGCATTGCGCACGCCCGGCGCGCGCATCGAAACAGAGTTCGAGGGCACTGGGACGGATGGCGGTCCCACGTGCGCGACGGTGAAAGCAACGGTGTGGCGCGTAGCAATTCCGTCAGCCACCGTGAGCGCGCCATCTAACACTCGCTGATGCCGACAAGCGATCTAATGTTGCTCGCTACGCTTGCTACGTATGAGTCGCTGGCAGCATAGTGTTCGGCGGTAGACCGCCAGAGCGCAGAACGAGGCAGTGCCTAAAGATCGCTTGGGGTGAGCCCGGTGCGTTTCGGATGCGGGCGAGCATTCGTGCCAACGTTCGATGTGCGCCGGATTGTCGTTTGATACTCCAGCCGATTCTGAGGAGCGCAGCCAGGACGCGGCTAGCTTTACCGGCTGGCCAGTTGCTCAAGCGGCGTGGAACGTGACGTTGAGGAATTCCGCCGGGGCTTCACGGTGCTCCAGGCGCTCAGCAATCACGCGGAGAGCAAGTGCTTGAACGCGAGCGACGGCCTCATCTCGGTCCTGACCATAGGCCATGACGCCCGACAAGGCGGGGACCTCGGCCAACCAGCGGCCGTCGGCTTCCCGCTCGATTTCGACCGTGAACGTCATGAGCGTAATGTACCATCCGGCCTGCTCTCTAAACAAGGCGCTGCACCCGGCGCCGCCCGCGTCGCTCGCGCGCCGCAGCCGGCGCGGGTGAGCGCCGACCTTTGGGCCGACGCGAATCACAGACCTGAAGACGAAGACATGGATCCCTCAGTTCACTCCCTTTGGGCGGATTACTTGGCCTGGTCCGGCCAGCCATCTTCCGCGCCACTTCCCGCAGCCTGGCACTTCTGCGACAACGAACGCGACGCGGACGCCTGCGCTCGTCTGGTCCTGGCTGGCCGCAAGCGCGCAACGGCGCCATCTTTGTGGTTCTTCGAGCTGAACGGCTTGTTACGACCGTCGATGGGCAACCTTGACATCGTGACGAACTGGAAAGGAATCGCCCAGTGCATCATCCGAACGACGGCGGTTCACATCGTTCGGTTTCAGGACGTGAGCGATGAACTCGCGCGGCTCGAAGGCGAGGGCGACGGTTTATTGGAATCGTGGCGGGCGATACACTGGGCGTACTATCAACGCGAACTCGATGGCACGAAGTACGCGCCAACCGAAGACATGCCGATCGTGTGTCAGTACTTCGAAGTGGCATTTCCACAAGGCCCAACAACCGAATGGAGCCGACGCGCCTAACGGTCTGTGCCATCATGTCGCCGCGGCACGCGGCTCATTCGGGACGTTGGGCGGACGAGGGCCGCACGGCTCCGATCGCGCAGCGCCGGTCGGCCGCCGGCATCGTACCGCGCCAACCCTTTGTAGCCCGTCTTCCGACTAGTCGCGTACCGCGCGCAGAGCTCGGTCATGTGGTAGCGCCCGAGTCGGTGATCATCAATAAGGCGTTCGCGTTCTTCCGCAGGTACGGCCTCCAGCTAGGGCATCAACCAACCTCCGTTGGCCCCAGCGTAACGATGTCACCCATGCTCCCGGCGGTGAGCGGTCAAGGTAGTTGTCGCATTCTTCAGGAGGCCGCATTGCGTCCGTCCGCCAGGGGCTCTGGATTGAGTACCACGGTGGAGATGGGTGCCCAGTTGCGAATCTGGCCAGACCAGCGCCCGGGTGTCCGTAGCCGAGCTCGTTCGTAGAGCCTCTGACGACGCGCCAAGATAGACACATCGGCACCGGCGCGCCGCTGGTCCGGGGTAACGTAGCGAATCGCACTGTGACGATGCTCGGTGTTGTACCAGCGGACAAAACGCGCCACCCATTCACGGGCGTCGTCGTTGCTGGCAAACGGCAAACGCGGATAGGCAGGCGTGTGCTTCAACGTTCGAAACAGCGCTTCCGAGTACGAGTTGTCGTTGCAAAACGTGCGGTCGGCTAAACGACGGGACGATACCCAGCCACTGGAGTGTGGCGACCATCGTGTTTCCGCGCACCGGCTTCCCGTTGTCAGAGTGCAGCACCAGGCCGTTGGGGTCGATGTCGCTGACCTGCCGGGGTTCTTCGGACCAATCATTACTGGAGAATGGCGCCAGTTAGACGGTCTGTAAACGTGACGTGTGCTTCTGGTCTTCGGTCTTCCTGGTCAGCGCGAGGCGGCGTAGCCGCCGAGCGCCCCACCGTGATC
>DATLXE010000573.1:0-2061 GCA_035575795.1 Gemmatimonadaceae bacterium | reverse complement strand
ACTAGAGTGCATGCCGATTCACCGCTGCCCGCGTTGCGCACACCGCCCGCTGGAGGGCGATGAGCCGCGCTGCCCGGAGTGCGCCCTGGATCTCGAGCAAGTGCGAGCCGACATGGTGCTTCTCATGCGACCACCGAGCGGCAGCGAGAGAATGAAGTTGCTCAGGCAAGCGGTCAAGGTTGAACGTCGGGCGCGCGCGGCGAGCGAGACGCGTCGCACGACGCCCCAGCTCGAACTCTCGATAGACATCTCGCTCAGCGACCTGGCCGACGCGATGCACAACCTCGCACCCACCGACGGTGATCGGATGGACTGTCCGCGATGCCATGCGGTCGCGGCGTTGCTCTTCGAGACAGGCCGGACGCTCGAGGGAGGCCGCCGTGCCGACGGGTGGTTCTGCGTCACCGCCAGCTGCGGGTATCGGTCGATTGAACAATTCTCGTCCGCTGACTGACGGAGCACTTTCTCTGCGTACACGACGGCAGGTGCGCGCCGATGAGACGCTCCAAAAAGCCACGAACATGTACTACGGACAGCGGACGGGCGCAGGATTCGCGTTCAACAGGTAACGTGAGCACTACTAAACTCTGGCAGGGCATCAGAAGGCATGGCCTGGGTTGGCAAGCCGAAGTCCGCATCACCGGACACCCCCGCGCCGTCGAGCAGTTCCCCCTCGATACCCCGCCCGCCGAGATGCAGCACTGGCGGAAGGAGGAGAAAGCCCGCCTCCGACGTACCGTGCAGCGCGTGGCCTCGGGCACCTTCGCGGACGACGCCAATCGCTATCTCAAGATGGTGGCCGAGATGCCCAGCATCACCGCCCGAACGCGGGACATAGGGCTCTGGGTGGAGCTGTTCGGCACCCGGCGCCGGTCTACCATCAGCCGGGGGGAGATCCGGGCCCAGCGGGACGCCTGGCGCGCGCGCGGCCCCAAGCGCGTGTATCGTAAACGCCCCGACCGCTACGGCGGCGACTGGATCGAGCTCGAGACACCGCTCGCTGCGTCCACGGTCAATCACCGGCTCCGCGCCTTGGCGAACCTCTGGACCGAACTGGACGGGCGCCACGCGCCGAACCCCGTCCGAGAGGTGCCAGAGTTGGATGAGGGCGACGGCGGCGCCTACGGGCTCCCCTACGCCGTGATCGAGGCCATCCTGGACGCGATGCCCGATCGCGGCCAAGGGCTGAAAAAGAAGACACGCTCGAAGATCTCCCTCACGAAGATTCGCGCGCGGGTCATTGCCTACACCGGCCTGTCGAATGCGGAGATCGGACGCCTCACCCCCGAGCAAGTGAACTTCGCGGAGGGCTGGGTGAGCACCGGCACCAGGCGCAAGGGTAAAGGCGCCCTCACCGGACGAAGGCCGCTCACCGCGCAAGGGCTCGCCGCGTTGCAGGCACTCGCGGATGCAAAGGCGTGGGGACCGTTCGCCAGGTCCTCGATGCGGCATTCGATCCGACGCGCCTGCGAACGAATCGCGCACCAGGCGGAGCAGGCACCGGACGGCGCCCAGTTAGCCGCGGCCCTGCGGAGGTTTCGCCCCTACGACTTCCGCCATTCCTACGTAAGCGAGATTCTGGACAAGTCTGGCGGCGACTTTCATGCCACGCGGCTGCTCGCCGGCCACGCGGATTTGCGGACGACGATGCGCTACCTGACGCGGACCATCGACCCGGTGCTGTCTGATGCGCTCGCCAAGGTGCTGGCCGCTGGCGGCTTCGCTGGCGCGAAATTGGCGCACTCTGAATGAAAGCGCATGAGAGTTTATGGGTGTTTCTGAGAGCTTTCGCCTTCCAACCCTGACGCGAAGGGCCAAGGAAAACGGAGGGAAAATCAACGAAATAGGGCCGATTTGATTGGCGCGCCCAGCAGGACTCGAACCTGCGACCCCCGGCTTAGAAGGCAAGGCGCCTACTGATAACAGCTTATTGCGCAGCGTGTTGAAGACTTGGCGCGATCGAGAGACGCAGCGAAAGTCTGACGGGCCGTGAGACATCGCCCCATCATCCGCGGGGCGCAGATGTTTCCCAGCGACGACGCTCACGGCCGTCAAGTTCTG
>DATLXE010000572.1:0-1983 GCA_035575795.1 Gemmatimonadaceae bacterium | reverse complement strand
CTCTCTCACATGTTCGACGCGATACAGGGATTGGGCGGCGAAACCTTCGTCAACAAGCTCACTGCCGATCCCGCGATCCGGTTGCTGCTCATGTCGTACGACCTCCTCGCGGTCGACCGGCGGATGCACGCCGAGGAAGCTCTCGACGCCGTGCGCGGACACCTTCACTCTCACGGCATCGACGTCGAGCTTCTCGATGTCGCGGGGAGCGAGGTCTTCGTTCGCCTGCACGGATTGGACAAGAGCCGGATGCCGGTCGAGGCGGTCCGCCGTGACATCGAGACGGCGCTTCGGGACGGGTTGATCGGATTCCAGATCCTTACCGTCGGCGACCGCCCACAGCCGGTGAAGGCCTCGGAACTGGTCCAGCTCGGCGGCCTCCGCCCTGCCAACCGGCCCGTGTACATCACGGCCCTCCGCTCGGATGATCTCGCACCCGGAGAGACGAGAGCCATCGGTGCCGGAGGCGATGCGATTCTCGTCGCCAACGTCGCGGGTGAGTTCTATGCTGTTGCCGACCGCTGTGGGGAAAGCCCGCTCCCGCTTTCGTTCAGCGCACTGGATGACGCGATACTTGTGTGCAGCTGGCACGGTTGCCGGTACGACGTGCGATCAGGCGCTCGAGCCGATGCGTCCGGCGGCGACAGAATTCGTGTTTATCCAGTGAGGGTACAGGACGGCAAGGTCGAAATTGCGGTTGGCGTCGAGCCAGTATCGCGGCGCGGCGGGGAGGCGGCTGCCACCGAATGACGAGAACACTGATCGCGGGCTTCGGTAACACACTGCGGGGCGACGATGGATTCGGTGTCGAGGTCCTGAGGCGCCTCGCGGAAGAAGGCACGGAACGGCCGGGTGTCGAGCTCATGGAAGTGGGGACGGCGGGAATTCGTTTGGCTCAGGAGCTGCTCACTCCCTGCGATCTCCTCATAATCGCCGACGCGATGACGCGAGGCGGCTCTCCGGGAACGGTTTATGTGCTGGAGATTGACGACGTCGAGCAGACGAATCGCGTTGACATGCACGTCGCCATACCTTCGCAGGCGCTCTCCGTCGCACGCGCGCTTGGTGCGCTTCCCCCGCGGGTGGTCATCGTCGGCTGCGAGCCGATGGAAGTGGACGAAATGACCTGCGACCTGACCGGTGAGCTGACCCCGCCGGTCCGGGCCGCGGTTGACGTAGCCGTGCGCCGCATAAGGGATCTGCTGTCCGACGAGGCCTCGCCGGCGATGACTAATCGGGCTACAATCACCCGGGTTGGGTTGTGAATCCAGAGGAGCGAACGGCATGAGCGACGAAAAGGAAAACGCGATCGCGCGGCGCGATGAAATGCTGCAGCTGCTTTTCTGGTTCGAGGGAGAGGGGCTTGGCTCGAGTGCGACAATTCCCGCAATGACGCGCTTCCTCGTCCAGGACGAGGGCATCGTCCGCGAGACCTTGGCTGCCCTTCTCGAGCGCGGGCTGGTCGTCGAAGCGGCGGGAGATCCACCTGAATATTTGCTCACCGAAATCGGTAGAGGAGAAGCAGGCAGGCGGTTCGCCGACGAGTTCTCGGAGCTGCTCAGTCAGGGGCACGGCGAATGCAACGATCCAACCTGCGACTGTCACGACAATCCAGCGGGCGCAGCTGAATGCCACGCTGTACGGGCCGGAGGGCACAAGCACTGATGCGAATTGCAATTGCGGGCAAAGGCGGTACAGGGAAGACGACCATTTCGGGAACGCTGGCACGCGTGCTCGCGCGGCGCGGGCGACCAGTGCTGGCGATCGACGCGGATACGACACCGAACCTCGCCGTCACGCTCGGCGTGTCGCCGGAGGCCGCACGGGAAATCGTGGAGTTGCCGCGGAACATGATGCAGAAGCAGACCCAGGAAGATGGGTCCACGAAAACGGTTTTCGTCGCCGACTCCAATCAGATAATCGCAAACCATTCCGTACCGGGTCCCGACGGCGTCCGCCTGCTCGTCATGGGGAAGGTCAATC
>DATLXE010000571.1:0-7165 GCA_035575795.1 Gemmatimonadaceae bacterium | reverse complement strand
TTCACCGCCGGCGGAACGGAGCGCGAGCGGCTCGACCTGCCCGGCGAGCTGTTCGACGGAACCGTGAACATGCCGGTGATGCACCAGGCGGTTAAGGCGTTCCTCGCCAACCAGCGCCTCGGTCTCGCGTACACGAAGACGCGCGGACTGGTGGTGGGTGGAAACCAGAAGCCGTGGAAGCAGAAGGGAACCGGACGCGCCCGTCAGGGTTCGCGGCGCGCCCCTCACTTCGTCGGCGGCGGAACGGTTTTCGGCCCGACGGGACGTAAGTACAAGCAGGAAGTTCCAAAGCAGATCCGCATGCTTGCCCGCAAGAGCGCGCTCAACGCGCGCGCCCGAGAGGATGCCGTGATCGTGATCGACAACTTCAGCTACGACAAGCCGAACACGAAGCAGATGATCTCCCTGCTCGGCGCGCTCGGCGTGACGAACAGGAAAGTCCTGATCCTCACCGACGGGATGAAGCAGAACGTGTTTCTCAGCGGCCGGAACCTGCAGCGCACGCACGTGATGCCGTACTCGGACGTCTCGACCTACCATGTGCTGTGGTCCGATGTCGTGCTGATCGAGTCGAACGCGCTTGGCTACACGCTCGACAAGGTGGACGAGAAGCCGCGCGACGCCAAGGCAAAGTCGACGAAGAAGCCGAGCCGCCCCGACAAGGCGGAAAAGAAGACTGCAAAGAAGACGGCGAAGAAGGCGAACGCCCACAAGTCCGCGCAGAAGAGCGCGCGCAAGGCTGCAAAGGCAGCGGGAACGTCCGCCAAGCCGAGGACCGCCGCAAAGAAGACGGCGGCAAAGAAATCAACGGCGAAGAAGTCCGCCGGCAAGAAGAAGGGGAAGTAGGCAATGCCAACGATTACGCGCACCATCATCACCCCGATCGTGACCGAGCAGACATCGGCGGCGTACCAGGACCGTGGCGAATACACGTTCCGTGTGCACCCCGACGCCACCAAGACTCACATCAGAAAGGCGATCGAAGAGCTGTTCGCAGTGAAAGTGACCGGAGTCTGGACGTCGAATCACCGCGGCAAGGACCGCCGCGTTGGCCAGGTCAAAGGCCGCCGTCCGCACTGGAAGAAGGCAATCGTGACGCTCGTTCAGGGCGACTCCATCGACATCTTCGAGGCTTAGGCAAATGGGCGTTCGTCAATTCAAGCCGGTGACAAAGAGCTCGCGCTTCCGCAGCGTCTCCGATTTCGCGGAGATCACGCGGACGACGGGTGAGAAGTCGCTCATGGCTCCGCTCAAGAAGTCGGGCGGCCGCGACAACCACGGTCACATCGCGATGCGCCGCATCGGTGGTGGTCACAAGCGCATGTACCGGATCATCGACTTCAAGCGCAACAAGTTCAACATGACGGCGACCGTGCGGGAGATCGAGTACGATCCCAACCGCACCGCGCGCATCGCGCTCGTTGAGTACGAGGACGGCGAGAAGCGCTACATCCTGCATCCCAAGGGACTCACGGTCGGTGACAAGATCGTTTCCGGACCGGGCTCGGACAGCCGCGTCGGCAACGCGCTTCCGCTGCGCGAGATCCCGCTCGGCACGGACGTGCACAACGTCGAGCTGAAGCCGGGCAAGGGCGGGCAGATGGCACGCTCGGCCGGCACTTCGCTCGAAGTCGTCGCCAAGGAAGGGGATTACGTCACGCTGCGCATGGCCTCCACCGAAATGCGTCTCGTGCACGGCAAGTGTCTCGCTACGGTCGGTGAAGTCGGCAACGCCGAGCACGAGCTGCTGTCGGCGGGAAAGGCGGGCAAGAGCCGCTGGCAGGGCAAGCGTCCAAAGGTTCGCGGCGAAGTCATGAACCCGGTCGACCACCCGCATGGTGGACGCACGCGCGGCGGACGGAACGTCGTGGACAAGTGGGGCAACAAGGAAGGCGTGAAGACGCGCAACCGGAACAAGCCATCGCAGCGCCTGATCGTCCGCGGACGGAAGCGCGGCAAGGCAACGCAGTAATCAAAGCGCATTCAACTCTGAGAATCGGATATGGCACGCAGCGTTAAAAAGGGTGCATACGTTCAGGACGCACTGGCGACGAAGGTCTCCACGATGAACGGCAAGAACGAGAAGCGCGTCATCAAGACGTGGGCTCGCTCGAGCACGGTCATCCCTGACTTCGTCGGTCACACCTTCGCCGTCCACAACGGCAACAAGTTCATTCCCGTTTACGTCACCGAGAACATGGTCGGGCACAAACTCGGCGAGTTTGCGCCGACGCGCCTGTTCCGAGGCCATACCGGCCAGGGCAAGCCAGCCGACAAGAAAGCCGGCGGCGTTCCGACGGCTCCCAAGGGACCGGGGGGCAGGTAAGTGAGCGAGAGAAGCAGACTTCGCGCTGAACGTCACGCCGCCGAGCGCAAGGGGGTATCCAGCGCTATACAGCGGACTGCCCGTCAGTCGCCGTACAAGATGCGCCTCGTGATCGACCAGATCCGCGGCATGGATGTGAACGCGGCACTCGGGCTGCTGAAGTTTTCCAAGAAGCACGCGGCCAAGCAGATCGAGAAGGTGCTTAACTCTGCCGTCGCGAACGCCGAGTTCAAGGCGCGCGAGGGCAACGAGTCGATCGATGTCGATACGCTGTACATCAAGACCGCAATCGTGAACGAAGGCCCGGCGCTCCGCCGTTTCATGCCGGCCGCGCAGGGACGCGCAACACCGATCAGGAAGAGAACCAGCCACGTGGAGATCGTGCTCGAAGCACGCGAGGGGAAGAAGCGCTAATGGGTCAGAAGACACATCCAATCGGGTTCCGTCTCGGAATCTCGAAGACGTGGAGATCGCAGTGGTATGCCAACCGCGATTTTCCCGCGCTGCTGCGCGAGGACGAGCTTCTCAGAAAGTACCTGAAGGCTCGGCTCGGCCACGCCGCGATTGCCGACATCCGCATCGAGCGGAAGCCGGGCAAGGTTGTCGTGACGATCCACACGGGTCGTCCGGGCGTCGTCATCGGCAAGAAGGGCGCTGAAGTCGACCAGCTCCGCGACGAGCTCACCAAGCTGAGCGGCAAGGAAGTCGGCATCAACGTCGAGGAGATCAAGCGTCCCGAGCTCGACGCGCAGCTCGTCGCCGACAACATCGCGAACCAGCTTGCGCAGCGCATTTCGTTCCGCCGCGCCATGAAGCGCGCGGTGCAGAGCGCGATGCGCATGGGCGCGGGCGGCATCAAGATCAAATGCGGTGGCCGTCTGGGCGGCGCGGAGATCGCGCGCGTCGAGGGCTATCACGAGGGTCGTGTACCTCTGCACACGCTGCGTGCCGACATCGACTACGCGACGTCGACGGCGAAGACCACCTTCGGCACCATCGGTGTGAAGGTCTGGATCTTCAAGGGCGAGATCGTCGAAGACCGCCGCGGCAAGACTTACTCGACCGGCGCCTAGGAGAATTCGATAGATGCTAAGTCCGAAGCGCGTAAAGTTCAGGAAAATGTTCAAGGGCCGGACAAAGGGCCTGGCCACCCGCGGCGCGAAGGTGTCGTTCGGGCACTACGGCCTGCAGGCGCTCGAGCCAGGCTGGGTTTCGAACCGCCAGATCGAGGCTGCCCGTGTCGCGCTTACGCGCCACATCAAGCGTGGTGGGAAGGTCTGGATCAGGATTTTTCCCGACAAGCCGATCACGAAGAAGCCGGCCGAAACCCGCATGGGAAAGGGAAAGGGCTCGCCCGAGGGTTGGGTGGCAGTCGTTAAGCCGGGACGGGTGATGTTCGAGCTCGAGGGAGTCACGCCCGAGATCGCCAAGAAGGCGATGGCACTGGCGGCCGCCAAGATTGGACTGAAGACGAAGTTCGTCGTACGTGAGGAGGCTCACACCGATGCAAGCTAAGGACATTCGCGAGCTCAACGAGGGCGACATCAACGCCCGCATCGCCGAGCTGGAGAGGGAGCGCTTCAACCTGAGGCTCGCTTCGGGAACGCGCACGCTGGAAGATCCACTCAGACTGCGCGTGATCCGGAAGGACATCGCGCGGCTGAACACGGTGATGCGAGAGAAGGTCATGGGCATCGCTGAAGCAGACGCTCCAGTACGGAAGAAAGCGAAACGCGTGACGGGCAGGCGTGGACGCAAGAGCGCGACGGCGACGAATCAGCGCGCGAAGACGAAAAAAAGGGCTTAAGGAAAAATGACAGAAGAGACGAAGAGCGAGGCGATGGTGAGAAACGCGCGCAAGACGCGGATCGGCATCGTCGTCAGCGACAAGATGGATAAGACGGTTGTTGTCTCGATCGAGCGCCGGGTGCCGCACCCCGTTTACGGGAAGATGGTGCGCCGCACGAAGAAGCTGAAAGCGCACGACGAGCAGAACGATGCCAAGACGGGCGATACCGTCCGCATCATGGAAACCAGGCCCTTGTCGAAGGACAAGCGGTGGCGCCTGGTCGAGATCATCGAACGCGCACGTTAAGGGAGAAGTCCAGTGATCCAGCAGGAATCGGTGGTAAAGGTCGCGGACAACTCGGGCGCGAAAACGGCGCTCGTGATCCGCGTGCTCGGTGGTACCCGCCGCCGCTATGCGTTCCTCGGTGACGTCGTCATCGTGGCCGTGAAGAACGCGCTCCCCAACGGGACGGTGAAAAAGTCGGAAGTGGCGCGCGCGGTCGTCGTGCGCACCGCCAAGGAGACGCGCCGCAAAGACGGCTCGTACATCCGCTTCGACGAGAACGCCGTCGTGATCATCAACGATGCGGGCGAGCCGAGGGCAACGCGTATCTTCGGGCCCGTGGCGCGCGAGCTCCGCGAGAAGAAGTACATGAAGATCGTCTCGCTGGCGCCGGAGGTCTTGTAAAGTGAGAGTCCTGAAATACAGGAAGACGGCGGGCAAACGGCTTCACGCGCGCCACGCCGAGAACGCGAAGCGCATGAAGCTGCACGTGTCGAAGGGCGACACCGTGCGCGTGATGCGCGGCGAGGACAAGGGCAAGGAGGGGAAGGTGCTGCGCGTCTTCCTCAAGACCGGTCGCGTGCTGGTCGAGGGTGTAAACATCGTGAAGATGCACAGGAAGGCGCGGACGGCCGAGGAGCAGAGCGGGATTCGCGAGGCGCCGGCGTCGGTGCACGCGTCGAACCTGATGCTGCTCGACCCGAAGTCCGGCGAGCCGACGAGAATGAGAGCCCGCTACACGACCGATGATGTGAAGAAGCGTGGCAGAACCAAGGAGCGCGTCAGCGTAAAGCACGGGGAACCTATCCCCCGCGTGCGCTGAGCGAGGACCGGATAAATGGCGACCAAAGAGAAGAAGCAGACGAAGAAGCGCGAGACCAAGGAGATGGTGCAGGTCGAGCACACGGGCAAGGACCTGCCGGTGCCGCCGCCCCGTCTCCGGGGCTACTACATGGATACGGTGCGCGAGCGGCTGAAGTCGCAGTTCGGCTTCACCAACGTGCACCAGATCCCGACGCTCGAGAAAATCGTGATCAACTGCGGCGTCGGTGAGGCGATCAAGAACCCCAAGGTTCTCGATGCTGTCGTCACCGAGCTCGGCATCATCACGGGGCAGCGCCCGGTGCGGAAGAAGGCGAAGAAGTCGATCGCCAACTTCGGCCTGCGCGAGGGCCAGGAGATCGGCTGCGCGGTGACGCTGCGCGGCGCGCGGATGTGGGAGTTCCTCGACCGCTTCGTCGGCGTGGCGATCCCGCGCATCCGCGATTTCCGCGGCATCAACACCCGCTCCTTCGACGGACGCGGCAACTACACGCTCGGCATCAAGGAGCAGATGATCTTCCCGGAGATCAACTACGACATGGTCGAGCAGATCCACGGCATGGACATCACCTTCGTCACCACGACGAACAAGGACGACCAGGCGTTCGCGCTTCTGCGCGAGCTCGGAATGCCTTTCAAGGGCGATGACAAGCCGATCATCACGCAGCAGACGACGAAGCAGTCTCAGCAGTCCAACAACACCTGAGCGAGAGAGTTCTGAATGGCGCGTAAAGCCATGGTCGAAAAGAGCAAGCGGAAGCCGAAGTTTCTTGTCCGTAAGCACAATAGATGTGGGCGGTGCGGCAGGTCGCGGGCTTTCCTGAGAAAGTTCGGCCTCTGCCGGATCTGTTTCCGCGAGATGGCGCTGACGGGGCTCATCCCGGGCGTCCGCAAGGCAAGCTGGTAAACCAATTTCACTTCTACGCGTCCGCAGCGGATACGGTAGAATGAGGAAGACTATTTAATGAGCATGACCGATCCGATCGCCGATATGCTGACACGCATTCGCAACGCCTGCGGGGCGAAGCACCGCCGTGTCGACATGCCGCTGTCGAAGCTGAAAGTTGAGATCGCCAAGATCCTGAAGGAGAACAACTTCATCCAGGACTACCGTACGCTCGACACCGAAGACGGCAAACACCTGCTGCGCGTAGTGCTCAAATACGCGCAGGGCGGGCAGCCTGTCATCCGCGAGCTGAAGCGCGTTTCCACGCCGGGACTGCGCAAGTACGTCGCGGTGGCCGAGATCCCGCGCGTCCGCAACGGGCTGGGCATTGCGATTCTCAGCACGTCCAAGGGCGTGATGTCGGACCGTCAGGCGCGCCAGTCGCGCACCGGCGGCGAGCTTCTCGCGCTCGTCTGGTAAGGAGACACTAATGTCACGAATTGGAAAGCACCCGGTCGCGATCCCGAAGGGCGTCACGGTGAAGATCGAAGGCAACAAGGTCCACGTGAAGGGCCCGAAGGGCGAGCTCGAGCGCACCATCCATCCCTCGATGAAGGTCTCGATGAAGGACGAGCAGATTTCGGTCGAGCGGCCGTCGGACGAAGCGAACGACAAGGCGATGCATGGCCTGAGTCGCACGCTGGTTGCCAACATGGTCGAGGGCGTCACCAAGGGCTTCAAGAAGGAGCTCGAGATTATCGGCGTCGGTTACAAGGCGGAGACGCGTCCGTACGGACTGCCGCTCGCGCTCGGGTTCTCGCACCCGATCAAGTACGAGGCGCCCAAGGGCATCAAGCTGAGCGCCCCCGCGCCGACCTCGGTCATTATCGAAGGCGCGAACAAGGAAATCGTCGGCCAGGTCGCTGCCGAGCTTCGCAGCCTGAGGCCACCCGAGCCGTACAAGGGCAAGGGAATCAAGTACGTTGGAGAGCAGATCCGCCGCAAGGCTGGAAAGGCGGGAGGTAAGTAATGCCGAAAATGGCGAGACCAAGGTCGCGCG
>DATLXE010000570.1:0-9081 GCA_035575795.1 Gemmatimonadaceae bacterium | reverse complement strand
CGGGACGCCCGCCTTTGCCGCGCCCGAGCAGCTGCTCGGAGAAGTACAGGGCCCGGCCGCTGACTACTTCGCGCTGGCGGCGATTGTCGTCTACGCGCTCACGGGTGCTCCGCCGTTCGGCGACGACGACGCGAAGAGCATCCTCGCGCGCCAGCTCGGAGAACGCGCGAAATTGGGCTCTCTGCCGGCGCCGATCTGCACGTGGCTTCAAACGGCCCTCGCGCCCGATCCCGCTGACCGTTTCGACGATGGGGTCGCGATGAAAGAGGCGTGGGGGACGGCCGCCGAGAAAGCGATGGCGCGCGAGCGGGGAGGGTGGTGGAGGAGGGTTGTCGGCCCCTGAGATACGAACCCGTTACACACGTGGACAGTGTCCCCCACGACTGTCCCCGACGGGGGGCACATTCACACCCAGAAGGAGCCTGAAGATGTGTCCGAAAGTGACCTTTTAGCCCTGAAGGAGTCTGATTTCACAGTTTACACCTTTAGTGGCGTGGCACTTGCAACCTCGTTTTGCGCACGATGAAAAGGGTGCCCGACATGGCGTTTTTGCCTGGCGCGACGGACCTTAATTGCTGTCAGATAAGGATTTGTCACTAGCGCTCCGGCAAAGATTTGCTAGGTTGTGCGGGTGTGAGGCGGATCGTTCGGAGAGTGCAATGCGCTCACCGGGCGTGCATCCTGCCTCACGGCGGCACGCGCGACAGCGGTACCGGCTGGAAAGTATCTCCACCTTTTAAGAGGAAACACAAATCATGTTGAGAAGAAGTTGGACCGTCTGCGCGATGACGGCCTCGCTACTCGGCGGAACGGCGGCAGCACAGTCGCCCGGTACGTTGCTGGTAGGCGGCTTCGGGCAGTACACGTACTTTAACGATCAGAACATCGACAATGGCTTTGATTTCGGTAAGCTGGGTTACGGCGGCCGGATCGGGGCGTTCATTACCCCCCAGTGGAATCTGGAAGCGGAAGGCTCGTATACTCCGACCCAGGGAGCGACGCAGAACATCCGCGGCAACACCCAGTCGGGTTCGAGGCTCAAGTACGGCCCGATCTCGGCCCGCTTGATGTACAACTTCCCGCTCGGCAACACGCCTTCGTTCCATATCGGAGGTGGCGGCGTACTTAAGAGCCTTCGCCTCTCTGAGAACCCAGGCCCGAACACCCGCGGCACGCACTCGAGCACCTATAACTACGGTGTCGAAGGCGCAGCCGGCGTGAACCTCGGCTTCGGCGGCTTTGCGATCCGTCTCGACGGAATCATCGACTACCTCCCCGAGCCGAGCACGTTTGACGCTCGCGCGCAGGCCGGCGTGCAGTTCTCGCCCGACCTTGGCGCATTGTTCGGCGGTGGCAGCATGATGGACAACTCGATGATGGGCATGTGGGCGCCGATCATGTGGTGGGACGAGCTCGATGCACCGCTCCCCGGCACGGTGGAGCTCGGTGGTTTCGCGCAGTACACCAAGTTTGACGAGAATGCCGGCCGCGCTGGCGCCATTCCCGAGGACGGAATTGGTTACGGCGGTCGCGTCGGTGTATTCCTCGCCGATCCCCGCTTCGAGCTCGAGGGCGACGGCTACTATTCGCCGCAGGACAACGATGCCCGTGGAACTCCGGTCGTGCGCTCGCGCGCGGCTGAAGTCAACGCTTCGGCATTCGCGCTTCGCCTGCTCTACAACTTCCCGCTCGGCAACATGATGGGCCGCCAGAGCGCGTTCATCATCGGTGGTGGTGGTACCCGCACGAACTACAAGTTCGAGGGCGCAACTCCCGACAGAAATAACGACTTCACCTATAACTACGGCGGCAGTGGTCTTGTCGGCCTTCGTATTGGTGTTGCGAACCGTATCGGCATCCGTATCGACGGTATCGCCGACTACATGCCGAACCACGAGCCGGATGCGAACTTGAACCTGCACGGTCGTGCTGGTCTGAGCTTCCTGGTTGGTGGCGCCCGTCGCGAAGCGATGTGCACGTACTCAGGTCTCGAGAACATTCCTGCTTCGAGCCCGAACTGCGTCGCGCCGCTCCCGCCGCCGCCCCCGCCGCCGCCGCCGGCTCCGATGGCGATGTGTCAGTACAACATGAACATCCCGGCTTCGGATCCGAATTGCCTGGCTCCGGCTCCGACGATGCCAATGGTCGACACCGCGGCAATCACCGGCCCGATCTACTTCGACTTCGACAAGTCGAACATCAGACCGGATGCGGCTGAGACGCTCGATCGCAAGGTTCCATGGCTCCAGGCCAACCCCGGAATGCGGATTCGCATTGAGGGCAACGCCGACGAGCGTGGATCAGACGAGTACAACCTGGCCCTTGGCCAGCGCCGCGCGGCTTCGGCCAAGCGTTACCTCGTCAACAAGGGTCTGGCAGCGGATCGCTTCGACCTGGTCAGCTATGGTGAGGAGCGCCCGGTATGCACCGAGCACAACGAAGCCTGCTGGCAGCTGAACCGTCGCGATGATTTCCGTATCGTGACGATCGGCAGCGACATGATCATGGTGCCCCGCGACTAAGGCACCCTCTCTGAGGCCGGGCCCCTGACGGGGTCCGGCACTGAGGTGAGAAGGCGGAGTGTCCGAAAGGATGCTCCGCCTTTTCCTTTGTCGGAATTGATTCGGGGAACTACAGGGCTGCGCGGGGCATCGACACAACGCGCCGCCAACCGGTTATAAAGGATCGCAGGACGCGCGTCACGTTGATGCGATGCTCGCAGCGGTCAGATCGGCGGCGCTCGTTGGTATCGACGCCTACGATGTAACGGTTGAGGTCGACGCCGCCGCGGGCCTCCCGCAGTGGACGATCGTCGGCTTGGCCGCCGGCGCGGTCAAGGAGAGCCGCGAACGGGTGGGAGCGGCGCTCGTGAACTCGGGATTCGTCGTGCCGCCGCGGAGAATTACCGTCAACCTCGCTCCTGCGGATGTGCGCAAGGAGGGTACGGCATTCGACCTGCCGATCGCGCTTGGAATTCTCATCGCGACCGGACAGCTCGAATCCCACTTGGTGGCAGGCCGGCTTTTCGTCGGTGAGCTCGGCCTGGACGGCGCGTTGCGGAGCATGCGAGGATCCCTCCCGGTTGCCCGCCACGCCCTCCGAAGCGGCGTCAGCGCCCTCATCCTTCCACCGGCGAACGTCGGCGAGGCCTCGCGCCTGAGCGGAATTGCCCTGTGCGCACCGCGTTCGCTGGAGGCGTTGGTCTCCCAGCTTCGCTGCGGCAAGCTCGAGCAGGCTACGCTGGACACGACGCCTCCGGCCGCTGACACGGACGACCTGGATTTCAGCGATGTCGTCGGCCAGGAGGCAGCGAAACGAGCGCTCGAGGTTGCCGCGGCGGGCGGGCACAACGTGATGCTCATCGGTCCGCCCGGCGCCGGGAAGACAATGCTGGCGCGCCGCATGGCGACGGTGCTGCCACCGCTCTCGGAGGAGGAGGCGCTCGAAGTGGTGGCAGTGCATTCTGTAGCGGGCGTGCTGGACGAGGGAATGATCGCGCACGGCGTCCGCCCCTTTCGCGCGCCTCATCACACGATCTCGAGCGCAGGGCTGATCGGTGGAGGTTCGTGGCCGCGCCCTGGTGAGGTGAGTCTCGCGCACAATGGCGTGCTCTTCCTCGACGAGATGCTCGAGTTTCCGCGTCACGTCCTTGACGCACTGCGTCAGCCGATGGAAGACGCCAGGGTGGTAATCGCCCGTGCGGCGCAAGCGGTGACTTTCCCCGCGCGCTTCACCCTCGTGGGCGCATCGAACCCCTGTCCGTGCGGCCGGTCCGGCGGTCCCGTCAACCAGTGCACGTGCGCACAGAGCGAGATCGAGCGCTATTCAGGACGGCTTTCCGGCCCGCTGGCGGATCGCATTGACATGCACGTGACCGTTGGGCCTGTCGCGCTCCGCGACCTGGGCTCCAGCTCGACCAGCGCCTCTTCGAGCTCAATCAGGGCGCGGGTTGCGCGCGCGCGTGCGGCGCAGGGTTCACGCTACTCCTCCACACGAGGCGTTTTATGCAACGCTCACGTTCGCGGCAGGTGGCTCGACTCGCGCACGCCGGTGGATCCGGATGCGAGATCACTGCTGCAAACTGCGGCCGAGGCGCTCGCGCTGTCAGCGCGTGGCTACCATCGCGTGCTCAAGGTTGCGCGCACGATCGCGGATCTGGAGGAGTCGAAATCGATCGCGGCGGGGCACATCGGGGAGGCTCTGAGGTACCGCCCTATTACTCCGGGGAGGTGAGACTGATTCAGACCAACTGCAACCGAGAGAGACGCAGATGCGTGCTGCGAGAAGCCTGGAGAGGCAGATGCCAGACGGGAAATTTCCAGTAATCCGTCGGCCTACGTCCAGAGGCCCAGAGGATGCAATACCTCTGGGCCTCTGGACTAAGGGACCGCAAAAAATCGGCACTTAAGAGCATGCTCCGAATGACTGAAGGTTTCATCCTGGCAACTGCCAACTATGCTTCTTGCAGCGCACATCTTCGTCCCTCTCAGTTTGCAGTTGACCAGTGCCTCGCCGGCGGCGTATTCTCTGTCTGATCGCTCATCCTTTCCGGTCACTCTATGTTCGGCTGTATCCGAAGACTTGGCTGCCTCGTAATAATTCTCCTCGCCGGCGCGGTGTGGTACTTCTTTTACCGTTCCGACCGAGGCGACCGGCCTGGTCGCACGGCACCACGGGAGGCCCTGCCGCCGCTCACGTCGGAGTCGCGTCCTGCTCCGCCTCCTGCTTCGGGTCCTGCTGCCAGGACCGCGCCGCGTGGCTGGGAAGCGCTCACCCCCGAGCGGGCAGAGCGCGGCCGCGTGGCGGTGGAATCTCTCGGGCAGAGATCAGGGCCGGTCTTTGCAAATCTCTCCGCCGCGGAAGCCGCATCCTACATCTTCCTCGTCGTTGCAAAGCAGCTCCCACCTTCCTCCAAGAATGCGGAAGCGATCGTTACCGGCGACAGGCTTCAGGTCAGGTCGGACGTCAAGCTCAGCGATTTTGGCGGTGCCGCTTCGCTCGGTCCGCTTGCTTCGCTGCTCGGCGACCGCGACAGTGTACGCCTCGGAGGCACGATCAACATACTTCGCCCCGGGCTCGGCGAGTTCCGTCTTCGCGAGGTGAAGCTCGGCAAGCTGAACGTCCCGGCCCCGCTTATTCCGCGGCTGACGGGCCAGATCAGAAAGGGCGAGAGAGTCGAAGGCACGTCATCTGACGGTCTGCCGATGAAATTTCCGGATTATATCTCCGACGTGCGCATCTCGAATGGCAGGATCACGCTCTACAAGAATGTTCAGTGAGCCGTCGGATCCTCGTCATCGACGATGAGCAGGGAATTCGTGCCGCGCTGGGACAGCTGCTCGAGTTCGAGGGCTACGAGGTACGAACGGTCGCCAACGCGACGGACGGAATCGCCGAGTACCTGAAGTGGAAGCCGCAGCTCGTCTTCCTCGACGTGAAGATGGCCGGCATGGACGGACTCGAGGCGCTGAAGCGGATTCGCGAGCTCGACCCGACCGCGACGGTCGTGATCATCAGCGGGCACGCGACGATTCGCACCGCCGTCGAGGCGACGCAACTCGGCGCGTACGAGATCCTCGAGAAGCCGCTCGATACCGACCGCATCCTGGTGATGCTCCGCAACGCGCTCTCGCACCTCGACCTCCAGGAGGAGAACTTGCGCCTCCGCGACTCGATCGACGCGCCCTTCGAGATCGTCGGCAAGACTCCGGTAATCCGCGCGCTGATGGAGAAGATCGACAAAGTCGCCGCCACTCCGGCGCGGGTTCTCATTACCGGGGAGAATGGGACGGGAAAGGAACTGGTCGCCCGCGCGCTACACCGTAAGTCACCGCGCTCCGCAAAGCCGTTCGTCGAGGTGAACTGCGCGGCGATTCCAGGCGAGCTGATCGAGAGCGAGCTGTTCGGGCACATGAAGGGCTCCTTTACCGGTGCGATCGCCGACCGGGCGGGGAAGTTCGAGCAGGCGAACAAGGGAACGCTTTTCCTCGACGAGATCGGCGATATGAGCCTGGCCGCCCAGGCGAAGGTGCTGCGAGTGCTGCAGGACAACGTCATTACGAGAATTGGCGGCGCGAAGCCGATTTCGGTCGACGTGCGCGTCATCGCCGCGACCAACAAGACGCTGGAGACGGAGATCGCCGCCGGGAAATTTCGCGAGGATCTCTACTACCGGCTCAACGTCGTGCCGATTCACGTGCCGACGATCCGCGAGCGGCGCGAGGACATCCCGATGCTGGCGCAATATTTCTCGGCGACGCTCTCCGCCCGTGAGGGTATCCCGCCGCGGACATTCACTGCCGATGCGCTCGAGCACCTGAGCGCGCTCGACTGGCCGGGTAACGTCAGGGAGCTCAGAAATACCGTCGAGCGGTTGCTCATCCTTGCGCCGGAGAGCCAGATCGCGGCGCGCGACATCGACAGGCTCGCCGGACAGCGCGCGCTCGACGATGTGGGGTTGGCGACCCTTACGCAGTGCAAGACCTTCGAGGAGTTCAAGGACGCGGCCGAGCGGGCGTTCCTGCTCGGCAAGCTGCGCGAATTCGACTGGAACGTCTCCGAGACCGCGCGCGCGGTGGAAATGCCGCGCTCCAACCTCTACAAGAAGATCGAGCGCTACTCGCTCTCACGCGAGCACAGCTGACCGGCTAACTCGTGCGCGGCCAACCAATCATGCGAAAATGAAAAAATTCAGGAACTTCATCGGCGGCGACTGGGTCGGGCCCGACTCGGGCGAGTACTTCGAAAACCGGAATCCGGCTGATCGCGATGACGTAATCGGCCGCTTCCCGCTTTCCGGCAAGTCGGACGTGGACCGCGCTGTGGACAGCGCGAAAAAAGGTTTCGCGCAATGGCGCCGCACGCCCGCACCGGCGCGCGGTGACATTCTCCGCATTGTCGGCGACATCATGACGAAGCGGAAGGAGGAAGTCGCCGACGCGATGACGCGCGAAATGGGAAAGCCTCTCACCGAGACGCGCGGCGACGTGCAGGAGGGAATCGACACCGCCTACTATGCCGCAAGCGAGGGAAGGCGTTTGTTCGGACGCACGGTCCCGAGCGAGCTGCGCAACAAGTGGGCGATGAGCTACCGGCGCCCGATTGGCGTCGCGGGGCTCATCTGCCCATTCAATTTTCCGCTTGCCATTCCCACCTGGAAAATGTTTCCCGCTCTCGTTTGCGGAAATGCATGCATCTTCAAGCCCGCCGAGGACGTGCCGCACACCGGCACTCTGCTCGTCGAGATTTTGCTGGAAGCAGGCTTGCCTCCTGCAGTCATTCAGCTCGTTCACGGTCGCGGCGAGGAGGCGGGAAAAGCGATCGTCGAGCATCCCGACATCCCGCTCATCTCATTCACGGGCTCCACCGAAACCGGCAGGATCGTCGGCGAGACCTGCGGCCGCATGCACAAGCGCCTTTCGCTCGAAATGGGCGGCAAGAACGCGCAGATCGTGATGGATGATGCAGACCTGGACCTGGCCCTCGAGGGAGCCCTCTGGGGCGCCTTCGGCACGACCGGGCAACGGTGTACCGCCACGAGCCGCCTGATCGTGCAGAGGAAGGTTCATGACAAGTTTCTCGGCATGCTCGTCGATCGCGCCAGGGACCTCAAGCTCGGCGACGGCCGGAAGAAGGGCACCGACGTCGGGCCACTCATCAACGAGGACTCACTGCGAAAGGTCGAGAGCTACATCGACATTGGCGACGGGGAGGGCGCGGAGCTGCTCTGCGGTGGTGACAGGCCAAAGAAGCCGGGCAAGGGAAACTTTTTCCAGCCGACGATTTTCGCCGGCGTGAAGCAGGGCTCGCGGCTCGAGCAGGAGGAGATTTTCGGTCCGGTACTTTCGGTAGTGAAAGTAAAGGATGCCGACGAGGCGTTCGCCGTGAACAACGGTGTCCGTTACGGACTGTCGTCGTCGATTTACACGCGCGATGTCAACACTGCTTTCAGAGCGCTGAACGAACTCGACAACGGCATTACCTACGTCAACGCTCCGACAATCGGCGCCGAGGCGCATTTGCCGTTCGGGGGCGTGAAGCAGACGGGAAACGGCCACCGCGAGGGAGGCTGGGAAGTGTACGAATTTTATTCGGAAACCAAGGTTGGCTACGCCGATTTCTCGGGCACGCTGCAGCGGGCGCAGATCGATAATTACCTTGGGTCACCGGACTGAGGCGAAGCCGTCAGATGAGCGGCAGGAACGGCGGAACGGCGGGAGCGGTATAGAGCCGATGAAGCTTTCAGACGAGAAAAAGGCGCACGCGCTGGACCGCGCGAACAGGAGGCGGCGAAGCGGAAAGGTCGCCTTCTTTGCTCACTGGGCGCGCATCGTCGTCGTCTCGCTGGCTCTCTTTGTCGTCATCCGGGCGTTCGGCGTCGAGGCGTTCAAGATTGCCAGCGGCAGCATGGAGCACACGCTCTTCGAGGGCGATTTTCTCCTCATCAACAAGCTCGTGTACGGGGCGGGGATCCCCGGCAGCGGCCGCAAGCTGCCCGCGCTCCATGCTCCGCGGCGCGGCGACATCGTGGTATTCACGTACCCGGTCGACCGGCGGCTTAACTACGTGAAGCGCGTCGCCGGCCTGCCCGGCGATACGCTCGAAATGCGCGGTGCGACGCTGATCCGGAATGGCCGCGTCGTTCCAGAGCGGTACGTGATGCATTCGGCCGGCGAGGGCGACCAGACGGACGACGAATTCCGCTGGCAAAAAGCGTATCTCATCGGCAATGCGCAGCTCGAAAACTATCGTCCGTCCCGTAACAACTGGGGCCCACTGGTCGTCCCTGTAGGTAACTACTTCGTGCTCGGCGACAACCGCGACAACTCGTCCGATTCACGCTACTGGGGCTTCGTCGCCGACTCACTTGTGCGCGGCCAGCCGATTGTCGTCTATTATAGCTACGCACCTGACACCGGCGACCGGCTCGACTGGTTGACACGCGTGCGGTGGAAGCGGTTCGGGGAGATCGTACATTGACGAGCAGGTGCTGGCAGAGGGGAATCGCAACGGTATGAGCGCCACGACGAGCCGGAAATCGAGCGTCGATGAAGGATCGCTCGATCAGTACCTGCGCGACAT
>DATLXE010000569.1:0-5647 GCA_035575795.1 Gemmatimonadaceae bacterium | reverse complement strand
TACAACAACGATCCGGCCGGCCTGAGCGCCGAGATGCGCTTCAGGCGCGTGGCGTCCTTTCCGGTTTTCTCGTTCATCAACGGCGTGATCGAGCGCTACCAGCTTCTCGATGCCGGGGTTTCGTTCCGTCCGGCGATCCTGAGGGGCGGGCTATTCGCGGTGAACGCGACGAACATTCTCAACGAGAAGCACACCGAGTTCGTGGGCGGCGGCGAAATTGGCCGGTTGTTCATGACACGTTTGCAGCTGTCATTCTAGCTGTCGACCCGGCAGATATCGAAGATGTCGGGTTGTGTACACGAACGGGGCGCGGATAATTACGCGCCCCGTTTGCGTCGGTTGAGATTCTCATGAACGTCCTGCTGGATCCTGAGCGAAGGCTTGTGATCGCTCACCGTGGCGGGCGGGCTCGCGGGCCGGAGAACACTCGCGAGGCAATGCGAACTGCCATTGCTGACGGCGCCGAGGGGTTTGAGTTCGACGTCAGGGTTTCGGCGGACGGCGTAGTGGTGGTGTTTCACGACCCCACCGTTGTCCGCACGACCAATGGGACGGGGGCAGTCGAGCGCATGACGGCCGCCGAGCTGAAGTCGCTGGACGCTGGGGTGCGTTCAACTGCAGCGCGGTCCGCTCCTCTGAATTCGCCGTGCCGCGTCCCGACTCTGGATGAGGTGCTGAGCGAGTTTCCGACCGTGCCCATGATCATCGAGATCAAGGCTCCACTCGCCGCCGCCCCGACCCGTAAGCTGATAGAGAAGCACGATGCGGAAGATCGGTGCCTGGTCGATTCGTACAGCTCCTCCGCACTCGGTGTGTTTCGGAACTCGCGCATCCCGGTCGGAGCCGGACGCAACGGGGTGGTCGCAATGCTCGCGCGGTCTTTCGCCGGATCGGCGCGACCAGTCCCGGCGGCAGTCAGCGCGTTGTGCATCCCGCCATCGTACCACGGCGTTCCGCTACCGGTGCGCCATCTGGCGGAAACGATGCGGGCCGCAGGGAAACCGATTCACGTCTGGACGGTGAACAAGGCTGACGAAGCACGCGCGCTGTGGGCCATCGGGGCCGCCGGCATGATCACCGACGACGTTCCGGCGATTCTCGCAGCGCGCCGTGAAACGTTTCCTGACGCCTCCACTTAAACGAATTGGTCCTCGTCTGAGTTGTATGGAAGGCACTGAACGTTCTTTGGGTGTGACGGGTGCGCGGCGGTCACGGTCTATTCATCATGCACGTGGACACTTCGCTGACAGCTTGCGGACCGCTGATCGACTCTGAGCATACTTCCGACCGACGCGTTCCCCGCGCCGCGCGCGACCTCGTCCTGATCGAGAGTGACGTCGAGTTCGCCGACATGATCAGCCTTGCACTCACATCGGCTGGCTATGGCGTTCAGGTGCACCATTCCGGTACCGAGGGTCTGGAGGCGCTGCTGGCGATATCTACGGACGGGTTACAACGGCTCGTCCTCGTTGCCGTCGACCTGCCCGGTCTGGATGGCCATACTCTTCACGAACAGATCGTACTGGCGCGCCCGGGGGCCTTTATTTTCGCATTTCTGAGTGCCCGGGGCGGCGATGCCGACCAGATCAGGGCGTATACGACTGGCGCGCTCGACTACATGGTGAAGCCCGTGAGCCTTCCTGTTCTCATCGCGAAAGTTCGGGTGTGGCTGAATCTGCGCTCGCGCAAGGAATGATCTCGAGCACCGTCGTTTTTACGATCGTCGCGTTTCAGCTGCTGCTCATCATCGGGGTCGTGTGGTGGGTCCTAGCAACGCAGGGCCGCAGTAGCCGCCACGATCAGACGGAAGCCCGCGCAATGAACCTGGTTCGCGAGCCACTGCGGGCGTTTCTGGTTTATGGCGAAGGCAGCGAATCGCTTGCGGCGGCTCTGGCCACTCTCAAGCCTGCCGTCGCGGCGCGGCAAATCCAGGCATTGGGGGGTTCGCTGCTCGCGGAGGAACAGCTCCGTAGTCTGGCCATGCGGGTGAGGCAGGACTCCTGGGTGCAGGACACGCTCGACAACGGAAATTCCTGGCGCTGGTGGAAGCGGATGGAAGCGGCGCGACTGCTCGCCATGGTCTGCGGTGAAGAGGACCAGCCGCTGCTCGCGAAGCTGGTGATGGATGATCATCCCGCCGTCGCCGCGGCAGCCACCGCAGGCGTTGGCCGCTACGGACAGCGTGCGCTGATCGAAGAAATGGTGCGACGCATCCACCGTCTCCCGCCTACGGTACGGCTGCAGCAGATGCACGGGCTCAGGCGCCACGCGGAGGTTGTGGCGCCCCTGGTTGTGGCAAGCCTCGACGGCAATTCGCCAGCCGAAGAGCTGCAGGTGATGGTGCGCTTTGGAGAAATTCTTGGCACCCCCGCGGTGTTTAGCGCGATCGTCAGGCTTGCCGCGCACCCCGATGGCGGCGTCCGCGCCAGTGTGGCACGCGCGCTGAGGTCGGCGTACGTGCCCGGCGCGGCGGACGCCGCACGCTTGCTCCTGGGCGACCCGGACTGGCGGGTGCGCGCTGCCGCCGCGCGCGCCATCGAGGGGCTCAAGGTGACCGCGGCGATCCCCGCACTCAGCGCGGCGCTTCGCGATCCGCAATGGTGGGTGCGGTTCCGGTCCGCAGTCGCCCTGGCAGGCCTGGGTGAGCGCGGCCGCATCGCACTCGAGGAAGCAGTAGTCGGAGACGACCCCTTCGCCAGCCAGATGGCCGTTCACGTTGGCAGTCTCTCCGAAGCAAACCGCCTCGACATGGGCGGGTGATCGTGGATCCCGAAACGGCGAGCGCCCTGACCCCGATTATCGGAGCAGTAGAGTCAGCGGTCATCATCTACATGCTGGTGCTCAACTCATTTTATGCTCTCACGATAGTGCTCGCGATACCGGAGCTGCTGAAGCACTGGCGAATCGGAGGCGACGAGAATCTCCGTCTTCTGCGCGCCGCCGACGCGGTTCCCCCGGTATCGGTGCTGGTGCCGGCGTTCAACGAAGAACGGACCATCGTCGACGGCATCCGGTCCTTCCTGGCCCTGGAATATCCGCATCACGAAGTGCTATTCGTGAACGACGGGTCCACGGACGGAACAATGCAGGCGCTCATCGAGGCGTACGACCTGTACGAAGTGCCCCCGTCATACAAGACGGTCGTGCCTACTGCCCGTGTGAAGGCGTACTACAGGTCGCACGTACACACCGCCCTGGCGTGCGTGGACAAGGAGAATGGCGGCAAAGGCGATTCGCTGAATGCGGCACTGAACGCGGCGCGTTTTCCCTACGTCCTCGCGGTCGACGCCGACACGTTGATCGAGCCGGACGCCCTGCTCAGACTCGCACGGCCATTTCTCCTGGGAGAAAAAGTAGCCGCGGTCGGCGGTACCATCCGTGTTGCCAACGGTTCGGCCATCGAGGGAGGGCGCGTCCTGATGCCGCGCGTCGATGCGCGTTGGCTGCCGGGCATCCAGACAGTGGAGTATCTCCGCTCTTTTCTTTTCGGGCGGCTCGCCTGGAACCGGCTCGGCGGCGGGCTGATAATTTCCGGCGCCTTCGGTCTGTTCCGGCAGGAGCATCTGCTGGCGATCGGGGGCTATCAGACGGAAAGCGTTGCGGAAGATCTGGATGTGGTGGTGCGGCTGCACGAGTATCTGCGCGGCAAGGGATCTTCGGATCGCGTCACGTTCATCCCCGACCCCGTAGCGTGGACGGAGGTGCCTGTTACTCTCCGCGTCCTGCGCCGGCAGCGAGAACGCTGGCACCGCGGCCTCATCGCGACGATGCGCCAGCACTGGCATATGATGTTCAATCCGAGGTACGGCCGGGTGGGACTCATCGCCTATCCGTATTTCTTTTTCGGGGAGATGCTTGCCCCGATCGTGGAGCTGATTGGCTACATCACCTTTGGCCTCAGCATCGCGCTTGGCATTGCCGATTTCGCGTTCGCGCGACTTTTCTTTTTCGCGGCTCTGGCATACGGCGTTCTGACGTCACTGTGGGCTATCCTGCTCGAGCAGCTGAGTTTCCGAAGGTATCCCCGGCGCAGGGACCTGCTCAGACTGATTTGGTTCTCGATCTTTGAGCCGTTCGGCTACCGCCAGCTCACAGTATTGTTTCGGGTCGAGGCGTTCGTGCACTACTTCCGTGGGAGCCTGCGTTGGGGCAAGATGACGCGCGAGGCGCCACGCGAGGAGCGTCCCGCCGCGGCAATCAGGGATCAGAGTTGAAATCGCTGAGATGCGGAATGCATTCAACGCGATCCCCTAGAACCGCAAACGCGCGCGCAACAGGACCGAGTTCGCGCTGTATTCGCTGCCGCCCGTCTGGCCCGGAGCGGCCACGTTCGAGTATGTCGCGGCAGCGGTAAACTCGCGGGCCGGCGACAGTCGATACCCGACGGAGGCCGCGAGTCGCTCCGCGCGCCGGGACGTTGAGCCGGCACCGAACAACGCAACGCTCTGACGTCCCAGGCCAGCCTCACCTTCAGCGTTCCAGCCCATCTCCTCCCCTATACGGCCGCGGACGCTTGCGTCGGCCAGCGTGTACCGCCGCGGAGAAAAATATCCATCGGTCGCGGCAGTGTCGTACCCGAACTGACGTGCGCCAACGGCGATGCTCCATCGGCGGCTCGCAGTCCAGCGCAGCGTGGCCGAGCCGGCGCGTCTCGCGTTCTCGAGCCTCCCGCCGGTGAGGCGTGAGTAGGCCGCGCCCCCCGCGAGGCTGAAGCGCGCCGGCAATGGGAGAGAACCTTCAGCCTCGAAGCTGGAAATAACGATTCCGTTTGCGACCAGCACAGCCGTTTCGTCGAACGGCAACCTGGAGGCGCCAAATCCCACCCTTAGCAGAGGTCCGAGGCCACCGGCGAACCGAATTCCCCCGCTGCCAAGCGTCCTGTGGCGGCGTGCAGCGGACACGAGCGCGAAAGACTGCCGAGCGGCACCGGCGTCGGCTCGAACGATCCATGCGCCGGGGCGCGGTTGCCAGCTCGCGAAAAGATTGATAGTGCTGGCGCGCGAGTCCGTTGAGGCAAAATCGGCCCACCGTTCGGAATATCTCGCGCCGACATTGCCGTTCCACAACGCGCGTGCGGCGTAGTCAACCTGGAGAGTCGAAACTCGATTCCTGTCGGTGTCGTTGGCCACAATCAGCGTTGTGGTCGCGTTCGGCCGCAGGTCGGCTTGTACCGTTCGCAACAGGCTCCGCGCGTCACCGTAACCTGGAGTCGTGCGCAGCGCCAGTTGTAGCTCTGTCTCGGCGTCCAGCTGTCGGCCCTGCCAGCTCAGGACCTGAGCGAGTCCTGTCCGTGCTTCTGCGTCGTTCGGATCGGTGACGAGAACCCGGCGCCACATCCGCTCGCTGCGCTCGAGCTCCCCTCGCCACCCGATGACGCGAGCGAGGCCCTTTGTCGCGTCCCGGTTCCCGGTCCTCGCCAGCTCGATGTACAGCGACTCGGCCTCCCCCAGACGGCCGTCCCATGCAAGGGTGCGGGCATAGTCGAGCGGCGCCTCGCGGTCGGCAGGATGCGCGGCGATCCACCTTTCGTATGCGGCGAGAGACTCCTTGCGACGGCCTGCCCACGCCAGCACCTGCGCTCGCGCCAACACCGCGTTGCGATATTGCGGATCGAGCGTAAGCACCGAGTCGTAAACAGCGAGCGCCG
>DATLXE010000568.1:0-2801 GCA_035575795.1 Gemmatimonadaceae bacterium | reverse complement strand
AAAAAATCGCGCGCAGATGAGCGACCGTTTTACCCGGCCCGAAGACGACCTCCGGTATTCCCGTGCGTTCTTCCCGCTCGCCGTCCCAGCGTACGTCGGTCATGCGTGAAGCAGCGGAAGCGCGAGACTTCCGCTCTGGAGACCCGCGATGTCCAGCGCGACAAACGTAAAGCCCGCCTTCCGGCAAACAGCATGGAGCTGCGTGCGAAAGGGCTCCGCCAGCGCGCTTGGAAACAGGTCGGGCGCAATTTCGAGACGGACGACTGAATCGTGCCAGCGCGCGCGGGCGGGCCAGACTCCGTGCTCACGCAGAAAATTCTCCACCGTCTCGATCTGCGCCAGCCGTTCCGGCGAAACCTCGACGCCCACCGGCAGCCGGCTCGCGAGGCAGGGCGCCGCCGGCTTTTCTGCGTTCGACAGCTTCCACTGACGCGCCAGCGCGCGCACATTGTCCTTGTCCATTCCCGCATCGACGAGAGGTGCGGCGACATTCCTTTCGGCGGCGGCGCGCAGGCCGGGGCGGTGCTCGCCAAGGTCGCCGGTGTGCGTGCCGACGAGTATGATGCCCGTCTCTGTCCGCTGCCGCGCGAAATCCTGCACCGTGTCGAACAGCGTCGCCTTGCAGTGGTAGCACCGGTCGCCGCTGTTGGCGCGATACGATGGATTGTCCATCTCGTGCGTCTCGATCTCCTCCACTGCCGCGCCCAGCTCAGCGGCAAGCGCGTGGCTGTGCAGCCGCTCCGCTTCCGGTAGCGACGGACTGACGCCGAGCAGCGCAACTGTCTTCACACCGGACCGAAGGCACGCGGCGAGAACGACGGTGGAGTCCACACCTCCCGAAAAGCAGACGTACGCCGTCCTGTCGCCAACCAGACTGCGTATACCGTCGAGAAGTCTTTTCTCCACGGTGCCCGCGTGGGATTGCAGCGCTTCTGGTGCTGTCACAGCCGTTTCAGATGGCATGAGAGTCCCCCGCCGCCAACGTCACTTCGTCAAGCGCCTTCATCGCCGCTTCGCGGATCTCGGAGATCGGACACCCGAGCTCGCGCGCCGCATCGAGCAAATCGTCGTGCTCGGCCTTTGCTCGCGTCGTCCCATCCGGCAGGCTCGCGATCTTCACACGGATCGTGCGGTCACCAACCTTCACGACATCCGATCTCCGCGCCAGCGCCGTTCGAACCACGTCGCTCCGCCGCACCCCGATGGTCGTGAAGTAGACGAACATTCGCTCCTGCATCGCCGCGGAATCGGCGGGGCGCACCAGTACTTCGAGCCGTGTCCCGAGCCTGCCTTTTTTCATCATCGCCGGAATGAGCACGACATCGAGCGCGCCCTCGCGGCGCAGCTCCTCCGCCCCAGCGGCAAGCTCTTCGGGCGACATGTCGTCGATGTCCGCGCTGAGGAGATACAACTTCTCGGCGTGAGGTTGCTGCCGCTTCTGCGCTCCATCCTGCGGGTGAGAGTGCGGATGCGTATGACCGTCACCGTGTGAATGCGGGTGACTGTGTCCGGAATCGTTACCGTGCAACCGTTGATGCACGTGCTCTTGCTCGTGAGGGTCGTGCGACGCCCCGGCGCTCTCGCCGATGATGATGCGAAGTGCGTTGAGGTGGCCATCAATGTCGCGCGTACCGGCACCGTATCCGCTCCGCGCGGGCTTGTAGTCCAAAGGAGCGGGCCCACCGGATAAAACCTTGAGCAGTGCCGCACCGGTAGGCGTCGTCAGCTCGCCTGAGCCATCCGGTCCGTGGCGAACCGAAAACCCTTCCAGCAGCCGAGCTGTTGCCGGGGCGGGAACCGGAAGCCGCCCGTGCGCCGTGCTGACGGTGCCATCTCCCAGCGAAATGCGGGTGTTGTAGAGCTGCTGTACGCCGAGCATTTCCAGGCCCCAGATGGACCCGACGATGTCGAGGATCGCATCTACCGACCCAACTTCATGGAGGTGCAAATCCTCGGTGGACACGCCGTGGATCTCGCTCTCGACGCCGGCAATCGCGTCGAACGTCGCGTGTGCGGCGGAAGCAACAGTCGGCGGCAGCGGAGCCGCGTCGATGACGCTGTGGATCTCCGACACCGGCCTGCCGTGAGGCTGGGGAGGTATGTCGAAATCCACCTTCACGCAGTGAACGCTCGCCCGCTGGACGTCCGCAATTCTGACTACGACCCCGTCGAGGCCGAGCGCCGCCGGCAATCGCTCGAGCCAGGTGCGATCGAGGCCCACATCGATGAGGGCGCCGAGGAACATGTCGCCAGCGATACCGCTGGCCGGGTCTGCGATTGCGATTCTCATTATTGTGGGAGCGGCGAGCCGCCTGTAGTAAGGTAAGCGTCGCATCAAGTAAGGGAATCGAACTTGCACACCGCCCCAGGAATGGCGACACAATCTTATGACGTGGCGGTCGTCGGCGGCGGCCCCGCCGGCCTTACTTCCGCGATCTGGCTCGCGCGCTACCTGCACAGCGTCGTGCTCATCGACTCGGGTGATCCGCGGAACTGGGAAACCCAGGGTATCAACGGGTTTCTCGGTCAACCCCGCATCAAGCCGCCGGAGCTGCGCGCAATCGGGCGCAAGGAGTGCGAGCGGTACGGCGTAACGATAGTCGAGGCGGTGGTTGATACCGCTACGAACGAGACCGGCGAGCTGTTCAGCCTCAAGCTCGGAAGCGGGCCGGCTATCGAAGCGAAGCGGATTCTGCTCGCGATTGGAATCAAGGATCTGTGGCCATCAATCGAGAATCTGGATGAATGTTACGGTGACACGGTACACGTCTGTCCCGACTGCGATGGCTTCGAGACGCGAG
>DATLXE010000567.1:0-34587 GCA_035575795.1 Gemmatimonadaceae bacterium | reverse complement strand
CCCGAGATCATGTACCGGGCACTCCCCGGTATCGTCTCGGACTACCAGCGCACCAAGACGTTGCAGGACCAGATCGACCAACTCGCCCGGACCGGGCAAGCCAATCAGCTAGTGCGTCAGGGCGCGGGCATGATGGGCGGCGCAATCGCCCCTCAGACCGTCCAGGTCAACTACGACGACAGTGACCCGGAAGGCGCGGCCAAGGCCATCTACATGGCGATGCACCCCGAGCGATACCAGCGGTAGCGATACCGTACAAGGGCCTACTCCTATGGCAGTAATGACCGTCCGTGCAGGACAGAACACCTATACCGCGAACACGACCGGCGGCACCCGCGCGGCGGATTCCGTCGATACCGACATCGCCCCGTTCATGGACGCGCTCGAAGAGCGTGCCACCCACTTCCTCAACTCCCTGTCCAAGAAGGGGACCGCCGGCCAGCGCAAGCATGAATGGGGTCTTCGTGGCGTCAACCCGCGCGGCTCCGTCAACAACGCGGTCACAACCACAACCCAGGCCACGATCACGGTTCCGGTCGGGCATGGCGTCCGCTTCCAGCAGGGACACGTCCTCCAGATCACGCGAGCGTCCGACAACGCGGTCGAGGTTGTGTGGGTGAACGACGACCCGCAGCCGAACGTGCTGTCGGTCAAGCGGGCACAGGGCGGCACGACTGGGCTGGCCTTTGCCGTTGACGACAAGATCGCGATTATCGGGATCGCGATGCCGCAACTCTCGGACTTCCCGCTGGCTCCCGTCACACGGGGCCGCCGGTTCTTCAACTACTGCCAGGAGTTCAGCAAGCACATCACGATGTCCACGCAGAACCGGAACACCTCCGACTACGAGAACCCGAGCGGGGACTGGCTGGTCGAGGACATGATGACGCTGGGCAAGGACATCCGGCTCGACCTCGACCGTTCGCTTCTGCACGGACGGCGACAGGCCGGAGATCCGAACCAGGCGGACATCTCCCCGGCAATGCTGGGCGGGCTGATCCAGTTCGCGGAGCTCTCCGGCAACGTCTACAACCTTGGGGGTGCGGCGACGAACCTCGCCGTCGAGTCCATCGACACCGCCATGATCGACCTCGAAGAGGCGGTCGGCGGGCGCAACGCGGGCAAGCTGCTCCTGATGAGCCTGCGCACCAAGCAAATCTTCAACCGCTTGCTGAATCCGATCCGGTACACGTCCGGCGTCGGGGTCAAGGCCAACAGCGCCGACCTGACGTGGGACTCGGTCACACTGGAAACGGGCACGTACAAGTTCAATCACATGCTCGGTATCCCGGACGGCCAAATCTGGATTTACGACAACAAGAACCTGTGTTACATGCCCTACACCGGGCTGGACTGGAAGGAGAAGGAAGTTCCGACCAAGGGCAACTACGTCTGGAAGGGCATCTCGGGCACGTTCACGTTCGAGGCCGTTGGCCTTCCGGGCTTCGCCGTAATTAAAGGGTTTAATACGACCCTCTCCGACTATCCCACCTTCGGAGCTAGCGCAGCCTAGTCCCTGACACCTGATCGCAAGGGGTACCCATCATGGCAGTCGTAACCGATGAGCTGAAGGTCCAGAAGACCCACTACTACGCAGTCGCCGTAACCAAGCCGGACAGCGACGACGTGACCGACGGCGAGACATTGTGGGCGGGCTCGACGCTCGGCAACACCGTCACGACCGACAAGTCCGTGATCGCCAACCAGGCGAACTTCGACGATGTCTACACGCGGGTTGATGCAACAACCTGATGGTGATGGGGGGCTTCGGCCCCCCATCCCCCTGAGAGGGCGAGATGACGACCAAGGCCGTCCGGGCGGAAGGCCCGGCTCCCACAAGCTATGCCGAGATGGGCGACATCATGGTCGCCGATCTGATGCAGGGCGCGCCGGAATCCTTCTCCGATCCCGGACCGGAAAGCCCTGTCGTCGTGGAGCGGACGAACCCTCCGATGGAAGTCGGACTCCGGACCGCGCCACCGGGCAAGGTCTCCCTGCGCAACATCAAGTACGTCAACGAGCGATTCCTTATCAACGGGGAAATGATCGGCTTCACGGAAGGCGACATGGTAACGGACCGGGGAACGGCGGACTACATCAAGGCTGCCGCCCCCTACGTGTACGAAGAGCCCAACGAGGGCTATGTCTTCACCCACTCATCCGGGTTCGTCACACGCAACCCGGCAGCGTACGAGGAATATTGCCGGTACGCCGCAGAGAACACGGGCTGACCCCCGTGTATCGAGAAAGAGGACACGCATGGCAGCAACACGACGCAAGACCCTCCTGGCCCTGGTTGCCCGGACCGCGAACGAAACATCGGCGGCGATCGCCACCAACAATGCGCGGGACGTGACCGTTGACATCAACCTCGACGCGCTGTCGGCGACCTCCTCGGTCACCTTCACCGTCCAGGGCCTCGACTCGGCCGCTGGCGAATGGTTCGACCTGCTGGCAACCGCCGCGATCGCGACGGCGGCGGCTCCGACGCGGGTACGCCTGAGCATCGGACCGGACTTCGCGACAACCGCCAACGTCTCCGCCGCCGGCGTCCTGCCGGTCCAGATTCGGGTCGCTACCAGCGGCACATGGACGACGGGCACCTTCTCGGCGCTCGCCCACCTCATTTCCTGATCTTCCCTACCGTCCGTCTGGAGTGAGCCATGGCGACGTATCAGGCACGGCCACACCAGACGGACCCCGCCGGGCACCACGACGACCGCTACTACACCGAAGCGGAGACCTATGCCCTGATCTCCGCTGGCGGTGTCGTGGCGGTTCATTTTGTGGTGGACGGCGGGGGCAGCGCGATCACGACCGGGATCAAGGGGGACGTGCTGATCCCCTTCGCGGCGACGATCACCAAATGGACGCTGCTTCCGGATGTCTCCGGCTCGGTCGTCTTTGATCTGTGGAAGAGCACCTACGCGAACTACCCGCCGACCGTGGCCAACACGATCCCGGCGGCGGCAAAGCCGACGATCAGCGGGGCAACCAAGGCCCAATCAACCACGCTCACTGGCTGGACGACAGCGGTGGCAGCGGACGACATCATCCGGGTGAGCATCGACAGCGCGACAACGATCACCCGTTGCGCGCTCGTGCTTCGCCTGACGAGGACGATCTAGCAGGGAAGAGGTAACACATGCCCGGGAAAAGCGATTATCTCGAAACGTCCGTTCTCAATAGCACCCTTCGCGGCGTGGCATTCCCAGTCCCGACGACCGGATCGAACTTCGTCTCGCTGCACACGGCCGACCCGCTCGATGCCGGAACCGGTGTCGAGGTTACGGGCGGCGCCTATGCCCGCGTTGCGGTTTCTCGTGTCACCGCCTCGGCAGCTTTCGGTGCTCCGGTCGACAACGCGGGATCGATGCGGACCAGTAATGTAGCGGCGGTGACGTTCCCGAATCCGACCGCCGCTTGGGGCACGGTGACGCACTTCGGCGTCTTCGACGCGGTGACGCTCGGCAACCTGATGTATTCGGGTGTGATCGGAACGAGCCGCGCCATCGCCGCCGGCGATACCGCGCCATCGTTCGCAGCCGGAACCCTCACAATCGACGAGGGGTAGGTGAGCCATGCCGCGACTGCCGGTTGTCGGATCGGACCTCGACACGTTTGGCACGATCCTCAATGAGTACCTGACCGTCGGACACGACAGCGCGGGCCGGCACACCGCGCCCGTCAACATCAAGGAACGCGGCGCAATTGGCAACAACGTTGCGAACGACAGCGCGGCGATCCAGGCCGTCATTGACGAAGTCTCCGCAGCCGGGGGCGGGCAGGTCATCGTCCCGCCCGGCAACTACAAATGCAACATCACCCTCAAGGGTGGCGTCTATCTGGTGGGCCCGGGTCGGCAGTACACCACATCGACCGGGTACGTCGGAGCGCAATTCATCACAGCGGGAACCGCCGAGGCAGTGGTCGATACACCACTGACCGAAATCAAATCTTGCGGCGTGATCGGAATCAATATCAGAGGGTCGGTGACGGCGGGCGTGGTGTCACGCGGCATCCACTTCCGCAGCGTGGTCAAGGGCTACATTAGAGACCTCCACGTCAACGCCACCAACGATGAGTCAATCCGGCTCGATGGCGCATGTGGCGCGTGCGTCCTGCAGGATATCCAGACGACCAATTCCCTTCGGACCCGGACCCGGACCACTCTCGCCGGGACGGTTGACCTGAATGGCACCGACCATTGGGTGAGCGCGGTTGAGGCATCGACGAGTGCCCAGATCGAGGGGAATGTATCGAGCGCAAGCCAGTTTTGTGCGGCGATCGTGATCCGCAGTACCAATGGGTATTACGAAACGCTGATGGCGGAGTTGAGCGATGTTGGAATCGTCCTCGGCGGATCGATCAACAAGGTATCGGATTGCCGGTCGGACCTCAACTACGGCGATGGCTGGCAAGTCACCGGCGAGCGCAACCAGGTCGTCAACGCGCACTCGCACGCCAACGGACAGGGCTTGACGAATACCTATAGCGGGTTCGTCGTGTCGGGGGCATCCAACCAGTTCGCCAATGCGCTTGTATCGCGCAACAGTGGCGACCTCGTTGTCTACAAGCATGGGTTTGTGGATACGGTCGGCAACACGGCCCGGACGGGCCGAAACTGGTACGCCAACCCGATGTGCCCTGCCGCCATCGTCGGCACGGCCGTCTGGTCCATCTCCTCGACATGGGCGGGACCAGCACCGCTCGTCCCGCCGCACCAGGTCCGTGCTCCGGCCAACCTGACGAGCATCGATGTCGCGGATTGCCGGGTCGTCTCGCTCGGCGCATATAGCCTCGCGACGACGGTGACGGCGTTTACGGGCGGCGTCAACGGGCAAGTCATCCACCTGATCGGTGACGCGGAGGTGACCATCGCCAACGGGACGGCGCTCAAGACGAACACGGGCGCGAATGTGGTATTAGCAGCCAACCGCGCCTATACGTTCGTCTACTTCGATGGCGTCTGGTATCAGGACTGAAAGGCGGGTGAGCCATGAAGCGGTACGTCCTGAGCGCCATCCTCGGCACCGGCACGGAGGATGACAGTTTCCGTGCCGCTGTGTCCATGCATCCCTGCAACTGGGGCATCGCGATCGCGCCGGACCACCAGACCAACCCCAACAAGACATGGGTGCTCTGCATCGTGGCGGCGGCGGAGACAACCTTCTCGACGATGGACGCGAGCGTTGACATCGATGTTTTGCCCTTCGGCCCGGAGCGTCTCCCGAACACATGGCTCTCGACCGGAACCAACCCCCAGCGCAATGCGTTCGCCAACGCGATCAGGGTCCGGACCGGGGTAACGGTGACTCGGGATGACCCCCGGACGCTGGGAGAGATCATCACGGCGGTCGGTCAGGCGGTCGATCCGAACTTCACCGCCGCGAATCTCGATGTCGTTGACTGGGGCGTGATCTAGCGTGCCCGGCATTTTCGTCGATGACACGTTTACGGCCATCGACGGCACGCTTATCACGTCGCGGTCGGGTGAGACGGGGGCGACGTGGACCACGCATCCGTCCCCGAGCGGTCAGCAGACGATCAGCGCAAACCGGGCGCGCGCATCAACGGCAGGAGCCTTGTACGCCAGCGGGGTGCCGGATACCGCTGAATATGATGTCGAGGCAAATTACCATTTCCTGACGGACCTGAACGGCCAGTCCATTATTGGGCGCCTCAGCACCGCCGCGTTCACCGGGTACCTGTTCCGCTATTCGGGGGGGGCGTGGAGCTTCTACTCTGTCCTCAACGGGACCTTTACCACGCTCTCGGTCATTAACGCCGCGTTGATAGCGGGCCAGACGTACGCGATCAAGCTGGAAATCCGGGATGCCAGCAAGAAAACCTATGTCGATGGCGTCCAGGTCAACTCGTCCACGAGCAACACGATTACGGACGCGGGTCGGGTTGGCCTTCGTGAGCACACGGGCGCCACATCAGCGACGACCGGCAAGCACATTGATCGCATTTGGGCGACGAACCTGGTCACGGCGGCATCACATCCCCTGACAGCAACGGTGGCCGCGACATCAGCGAGCGCCGCTACGGCGTTGCAGCTCAGCCATCCTGTCACCGGCACGACGGCGGGTACCTCGGCGACCAGCGCACTGCAGATCGTCCTTACTCACCCGCTTACCGCATCCGCCACGGCCACATCGAGCGCCACGTCTACGGCACTCCTGCTCAGCCACGCGCTCACGGGTGCGGCAACCGGGACCAGCGCGACAACCGCTACGCTCGGAAGTGCCGCGGCGTCGCACGCCCTGACCGGCACGACGGCGGGTACCTCGGCGACCGGTGCATCACAGATCACCCTCACTCATCCGTTGACGGCAAGTTCGGCGGGAACATCGAGCACGTCGGCAACCCAGCTCGTCACCAGCCACCCGTTGACGGCAAACGCCACAGGAAGCGCCACGAGCGCCGCGACGGCGCTGCAGGTCTCGCACGCCCTGACAGCCGCAAGTACCGCGACAGCATCGGCAACGGCAACCGGCATCGCCCTCGCTCACCCATTGACGGCCACGGTAGCGGGGACAAGTGGCGCGGCGGTGTCCGCAATCCAGGCGAGCCACCCGCTGGCGGCATCGGTCGCGGGCACGGCAAGCGCAAGCGCGAGCGCCATCCAGATCAGCCATCCGCTCACCGGCGCAAGCGCGGGCACGGCGGTCGCCACGGCTTCCCTCGCCGCGCCGGCCGCCATAACCCGCGTCCAGGACAGCTTCACCGATGGAGCCGGAACGCTGCTCTCCGCGCACACGGGAGAGGTCGGAGCAACGTGGACGCTACGCTCGGGCGATACCGGCTCGATGGTCATCACGGACGCCAATCGCGTCCGCAACACCTCGACCGCACTCGCGTCATATTTCGCGAGCGGTGCCCTGACGACCGTCGATCAGGACATCAGTGTCGTCTACCATTTCAAGAGTGACGTGAGCCAGGGTGTCGCTCTTCTCGGTCGGTGGAACGAAACCACCAGCTACTATCGCGTCAACTACGTCAACAACGTCACGACGCCTAATTTTCAGCTTCAGAAGGCTGTCAGTGGCACCATAACGACACTCGGCACCTTCAACTTCACGCCCGCCGCCGGGTCCGACACGATCGTCCTGCTCCAACTCCGGGACGCGACGAAGAAGGTGTTTGTCAACGGCGCCGAGGCGATAAGCAGCATCGATAACGCCGTCACCTCGGGAACCCGGGCCGGCGCCCAGATGCAGGTCGGGACCAGCACCAATATCGCCGGCATCCACCTCGACGACTTCAAGGCCGAGGACTACGCCGTTTCGATCGCGCATCAGCTGGCCGGAAGCGTGGCGGCAACGTCAACCAGCACCGCGACCCAGATCAGTCTCAGCCACCCGTTGACGGCAATCACCTCAGGAACGTCCACAAGCGCCGCCACGGCGTTACAGCTCTCGCACCCGCTTACCGCATCCGCCACGGCCACGTCGAGCGCGGCGGCCACGGCGATCACAGTCTCGCATCCGTTGACCGGCAGTAGCGCGGGCACAGCGATCGCCACGGCTTCCCTCGCCGGAGCGGCAACAGCCCACCCGCTCACTGGATCAAGCGCGGGAACGTCAAGCGCTAGCGCACGTCTGGTGCTAGCGGGATATGGCGCGGGTCTCTACGGTGCGGGTACCTATGGTACAAGCACCGCGGCCTCCCACGCGCTCACGGGAGCAAGCGCGGGCACGGCGACGGCAAGCGCGATACAGATCATCACGTCGCATCCGTTGACCGGCGTGGTCATGGCGCAGTCCAGTCTCAACGCGCTCCGCCTGATCCTGAGTCACCCGCTCACGGCCACGGCAACCGGCACCTCGGCAAGTAACGCGACGGCGATCGTCACCGGGCAAGGCTTGGCACGTTTTCAGTCCTTCATCGTAGGATAGTGACATGACTGTTTCCGTCAACGCTGGCGAACCCCTTATCTCCTATATCTCCCTCGTCACTGGTGCCGGCGCGCCGGTTCTGGGCGCATCCTTCACGACGGTCCTGACCCGTGACCCGCTGGGCATGGGCTTCCCGATCTCCGTCACGGAACAGGGTGCGGGCGTCTACCGCATGGAGGGCCAGACCTCGACCATCTCCCCCGCCGGCGAGTGGTATGCGCTGGTGGAAGCGAACGACGCCTTCCAGTCGCGCTTCTCCGAGATGTGGGATGTCAGCTCAACGTCGCAGGCGGCCGGGGTTCAGTCAGCCGGCGGAGGACTGACCCGGCTGGAACTGCGCTTTCAGATCGCCCGTGATCTGGGGGACTTCCACGACGCGACGGCCACGTCGGCGGGTACGCAGTCGAGCATGATCGACACGGTGACCTTCGCCCGCGAGGTGAACCACTTCTCGGGCATGCAACTGCACATGGTCTCGGGCACGGCGGCCAACATCGGGCAGACGCGCTTCATCCAGTCGTCCAGCAACGACAGCCAGAACGTCTCCTTCACCCCGCCGCTTCCCGCCAATACGGCGATCGGGGACGTGGCGCATCTCTACAACCTGCGCAACCGGGGCTGGCTCCTGGATGAATACAACGCCGCGATCAACGCCGCGATCGACCGCGTGGGCGAACTGCACGGGGCCGTGCCCTACGCGCTGGACGTGACGACGCCGTTCGTGCGCACCACTCCCTATATCCCGATCCCCGAACCCTTCTCCGAGTTCTCCGGCATCGAGTACACCGACCGTCAGGGCTACCGGCACATGATCCCGCCGAAGTACTGGGACGTGGACCGGGCGGCGATGGAGGTGCATATCAAGGACACCTTTGCCCACAGGCTGAACGGCAGGACCTATCGTCTCAAGGGACGGGCCCGGCCCGCCACGCTTGCGACAGACAGCCAGCGGACCGACGTGTATTCGGAGTGGCTGGTCGCGGAAGCCAAGGCGATCCTGCTCGAAGCCGATGTCACGCCCAGCATGGAGAACAGCACCCGTGGCCGCACGTTCAACATGAACCGCTCGGCGGCGGACGGCAAGCGCCAGATCGTCATCAACCGTCGTGAGCCGAACAGCATCCGGTTGAGGTGAGCCGATGAACCAGACACCCTACGGCTCCGCCAGCGACCGCGCCGGAAACGATACGGTTATCCTCGGGGAAGCCACGCTGCAAACGGTTGGCCCGGTACGGACGCAGGACCTGGCGCGCTTCCAGGGCAAGATCACCACCGGCGATTCCTCGTCCGATTCCGACCCGCTCATCAGCACCTACTCGATGTCCTCCTTCACCGGCGGCATGGGTAACGAGCGGCTGAAGGAAGGGGTGGACGACGAGACCTACTGGACCGGGACGATGGAGACCCGCTACCCCGGCCAGATCACCAATCTGCCCCGGACCGACACCTTCGTCTTTCCCACAGCCGCCGCCACGGCGCGCGCCCTCGGCGACTTCCCGGCCTCGGCCCCCCAGTTCTGGGCGGTCGGCGGCACTCAGCTCTACCGCTTCAACGTGACCACGCGGGCGTTCGCCGCGATCGGGACGGCGCTCCCCGCCACCCCCCTGGAGGAAGGTGTCGAGTTCAACGGCAAGCTCTTCCTGCCGCTGGGATCGAGCGGAATTGCTACCGTCACCAGCGCCGGCGTCATTGACACCACGGCTCACGCCGCGATCCAGGCCGTCAGCCTCTGCCTCTACGACCGGAACAAGCTGGCGGCCCTGACCGCGCAAGGCCAGCTGCGGATCATGGACAGCGCCGAAGTCTGGGAAACCCCCGCCGACGCGCTGAAACTGCCGTCCGGGCATGTGCCGCGCAAGCTGCTGGTCTACATCAACCAGAACCAGGAGCCGACGATCCACATCGTTACCAGCCGCGATGTCTGGGCCTACGACCGGGCCAACACCTACATCTTCCGGACGGGGCTTCAGTTCCCGCCGCATCCGCATCAGGGACGGGCCTCGGTCGTCTTTCGGGGCGAGTCGATGTACGTCTCGGTGGGCATCGGCATCCATGGATACAACGGCAACACGGTCGTCTCGATGGGACCGGACGGTCGCTACGGCCTGCCAGCGCACCTTCGGGGATACATCACGCATTTGCAGGACGAGTACAACGGCATGATCGCCGTCGTCCAGGGCGCGCCGGTCATCACGCAGGGAGCGGACACGTTCACGATCACGCCGCCGCAGTACCAAGATGACGCCATGGTCTTTCCCGAGACATCGGCGGTGTCGTCGCTGTTGCGGTGGAACCAGCAGGGCTGGCACCCGGTCTGGGAATCGGCGGACGCCTCCGGCCTGCCCACCAACTCCTACGTCTCGGCGGCGGACGGGCTCTGGTACCTGTGGTGGGCCTACGCCGGAAACATGTACCGCCAGAAACTGCCCGTCGCCTTTCAGAACCCGAAGCTGGGGATGATCGTGGGCGAGTCCCGGTTCGCGGATCGGGGCACGTTGACCACCGGCTACTTCGATGCCGACATGTTCGCCTTCGACAAGCTGGCATCGCACTTCGAGCTTGTGATCGACAACGCATTCGAGGATGGGCGGCCACTGGGGGAAGTTATCATTCGCTACCAGATAGATGAGGACAAGACCTGGACCTCGCTGGGAACGGCGACGGGCGTGGGGCGCTATGTCTTTCCGTTTGGGAACTTCGCTCGCCCAGACGGATCGACCTTCTCGGGCGGACTGGCCTTCAACCGTATCCGCTTCCGGATCGAGTCAATCTCCCTGAGCGAGACCGTGACACCAGTGATCCAGAACATGCTCTTCAAGTTCATCAAGCTCCCGCTCTCCCAGTTGTCGTGGACGTTCACGATCGACGTGGGACAGAACGATGGATTCATGGGACAGGGCAACGCCACACTGGCCGCCTATGTCCGAGGGCTGGCCTCGTCGCAGGCGTTCACCCATTTCGTGCATCGCGACCAGCATTACCGGGTCCGGGTGGCGCAGACGCAGGGAGCGGAGATGACCGGCTACGACGAGCGGGCCACGATGACGGTGTCCGTTATCGGTGTCGAAGTACCTCCAAGCGTGATCGCGGCGCCAAGTGCCTAGGTCCGACCGGGTCCAGCCGCCCCGGCTGCGGACACCGCCCGCCCTGCCCCGTGGGCCGAAGCTCTACCGTGAGCCAAAGAACCGGGGCTATGTCGGTGGGTCGGCAACGCCACCGCCGGGATTCCTGGGCGCGACCGTTTCCGCCTACGAGTGGATGATCTATCACGCAATCGCCAAGGTGATCGGACAACCGGAGGACCCACGCCTCCCTCCGTTCATCGGGTTCCCCGGATCATGGGTCTATCAGAAGGCGTTCGATCAGGGGCGGCGGGAGGCGGGAGGTGCGGTGATCGACTTCGTGGTCTATGCCGGAAACCGGACGGCGGTGGACACGGCATTCCGGATTCAGACGGAATACTTTCACGTCTTCGCCGACGCCGCAAAGCAGGCGGCCGACACCGTGCAGTTCGCCCGCCTTGCCCAGTTCTTCCGGGTGGTGGACATCTACGACCAGGACTTTGCCTGGGATGTGACGAACGCGGCGGCCTGTGCGATTATCCGGCGTGCGCTCAGTGGGGACATCGAGTCTGACCCGATCAGCACCGGAATGGCCCAGCGTGTCCGGCCCAACCGCTCATAGGGTATGCTCATACGTAACGGTCATACGGATATGGAGATAACGCGATGATTGTACGGGGCTACGCACGAAACAAAACCACCGGCGCGGCGGTCCCGGACACCTCCGTTGTCGAGATGCGGGCCGAGTTGGACAACGTCCTGCTGGCGTCGGGCACCACGACGGCAGGACTCTATCAGTTCGCGTTCGACGGCAACCCCCCGCCCTACAAGATCAGCGTCGTCTCCGGTGGCGAGACCAAGATCGTGTCCTCCAAGGTTGTCGGGATGGCGGGACCGACCTCGATCTCCGGCATTCCTACCCTGCTCCGCATGTTCTCCGGCGGCGTCGTGCAGGGGGTCTACAACGAGCTGGCGGTGACCGCGCCGGGCGCAAGCATGACCGTCTCGATGGCGACCGGCGCGGCAGTCGTGCGCGGCATTCCCTACGAGAACTTCGCGGCGGCCAAGACGATCACGATTGCGGCGGCCGATGTGACCAACCCGCGCATTGACACCATTGCGATCGAGGTGGTGCCGCCCGGCGCGGGCGAGAACATCGAGGGCCGCTCCGCCTACGTCAAGCTTCAGGGCGCGCCAGCGGCAACACCCGTGGCACCGGCCCTGACGCAGAGTTCCACGCTCTTCCAGATACCCATTGCCGATGTCCGGGTCGATGCCGGGCTGACCCTGATTGCCGCCAACAAGATCACGGATCGCCGGGTGTTCGCCGGGCCGTTCATTCCGGCCCTGAGCGTGGTCGGGGCACAGCTCGCCAACGCGACGGTCGGCACTGCGCAACTCACGGACCTGGGCGTGACCACGGCCAAGGTCGCCGATCTGGCGGTGACGGCAGCCAAGCTCAACGCCGACGTTGCCGAGTACATACAGGACACGATCAACACGGCGCTGGTCGCCGGCGCCAATGTCACCAAGACATATGACGACGTAGCGAATACCATCACCGTCGCCGTGGCTGATGAAAACATTGACGACCGGGTGGCCGCGCTGATCGTCGCGGGCGCGAACATCACCAAGACGTACGATGACGTGGCCAACACGCTCACGCTGGCAGCGATCATCGCGGACGGGTCGGTGACGGACGCCAAGCTCGCGCTCCGCTACCTGCAACTCACGGGCGGTGTCCTGACCAACGACCTACACCTGAACTACGTGAACGCCCGGATCGAACACGGTCAACGTGGAGCAGCCAACACCCCCGTCATTGACTTTCATAGCGGCGCGACCGATGTGGACTTTGACTCACGGCTGGTAGCATCGGGAGGTACTGGGAGTTCCGGCAACGGCACGCTCAACGTTACGGCGGGAACATTCAGCCACAACGGCGTGGCGCTCAGCCTCGAAAGAGCGACGTTCATGCCCGGCACGGCCTACGCGGCGACGGGCGCCCAAACCAACGGCGTCCGGACGCTGGTGACGATGGCGGTCGGTCCGCTCGTGAGCGGTGTCACCTACGATATTTCCTGCACACATTTCTGTACCCTGCGCGGCACCGGTGCCGGCGCGACGGCGTCCCTACGATGCAACATCAACGGGGGAGTGCAGCGAAGTGAGGAGTTCCAGGTGGTCGATGCCGCTCCTCGTGGCGCTCTGGTCACGCAGTCGGCGAGTGTTACCGGCACTGGTGTATCCATCAACGTCACCGGATCGGTGGCCTACGAGACAGGCACCAGCTTTGATGTCCGGGCGGGTCAGATTACCGTCATTGCGATCCCAAGATAATGGACCCCTCAGCAATTGTGGCGATGATGGCCTCAGCGGTTGGCGGCCTGTTCGGGTGGGTGGTCAAGCTCCAGAACAATCAAATCTCCAAATTGGAGGTTGACAAAAAGGAACTGTCCGACGAACTAAAAATCACCGCGCTAAAAGTTGAACAGATTATCAAAACGGAACAAGACGCAACACGGCAGGAACTGTCCGAACTGCGCAAAACCAACGCGACCTTGGTGGCGACGATCTCTGGCCGGGAGGTGGCGACATGATCGCCTGGCTTTACCGCCTTTTTCATCCGGCTGAGGTGGAGTCCGGTCAAACGGAAGAGGTCCAGGAAGCACTCGGTACAGCGCGTCGGGTACGGGAAGAGATTGACGAACGGATCAGCGACCGGAACCACGAGGTGGATGCGATCAAGATTGAGCAGACACGTATCCGCCGTGATCTTATCCTTGCCGCGCCGTTGATTCGCAAGAATGAAGACATGCCCGGCACAATGATGAGGAAACCCTGATGATGGATTTTTTGAGAGAACTCATATATCTCTCCGACAACGACCCGCTCTGGGTGACGGGCGTCTTGGCCGGGGCACGAATCATGGCCCTGTTCGTCGTTGCGGTCTGGTGCGCCGGGATGATTCGGGGGCAGGGTCACAACGATCACGGGCCTAAGATCCCCCTGACGTGGACGTGGGCGCTGATCGGCTGGATGATCGCCAATGCCTTGCAGCTCATCGTCGGTACTGGACGCGTCCTTATCGTCGGACACATTCGAACGGGCGACCAAATCGGCGATGTCTACCGGACGACCGAGATTGTAATCGCGATCAGTCTGGCGATATGGTCGGTCGTCGCCTTCTGGCGATGGTCTCATCCAATATCGGCGTTCTCGGACGAGGGAGCCTTTGCTGGTCTGGCCGCGTCGTTCGCGCTCATCGTGACTGACTCGAAGGGTGTGATCCAGTTGACGACACCGGCGCTGGACGAACTGGTCGGTGCGGATGAGGACGAACTCCTCAACCAGAATATAGAAATCATCATCCCGGAGCGATCGCGAGAAGCGCACAGGAAGGGCAGGGTCCACTACCTCGAGACGGGCGAGTCACGGATGATTGGCCGGAACGTCAAGATCGACGTACTGCGCCGTGACGGCACCGAAGCGCCGGCCTCCATCGCCCTGTCATCGGCGGAAGTCGAGGGGGAGACATGGTTCATCGGCGCGGTGTGGGACCGCTCGGACGAAAGCGACTATGACCGGGATGACCTACAGGACAAACAGGACCAGCTCGGTCGTGATGCGGAGGGGGCGCCATGAACGTTTCGGATTGGCCCCGGTATCACTATCGGGCGGTGGTCGTCGAGACACCCAGGGGCCACCCGGTGGTCGATGGCGACACCTTTGATTGCATGGTGGATTTCGGAGACTTCACATATCGGCGGCGACGAATCCGAGTGTTAGGCTATGACTCGCCAGAAGACGATGGTGCCACCAAGGCCGCCGGACTCCTGGCCGCCGACGCACTGGCTGACATCATCCCGCTTGGTTCGTACGTCTACCTCCACACCAAGCTGGATCGAGAGAATCTGGACCGCCTGCTGGCCAAGGTGTACGTTGAGGGCAGCGACGGCGATCTGTACAATGTGGCCGAGGCGATGGTGTCCGGCGGATTTGGAGAGAAGGCATGAGCACATTCGAGGGCCCGCTGGGCATGATTCCGCCTGCCGATTCTGTCCACCGGGTCAAATACCCGATGACGATGGAGATGACCCCGGACGACCCTCGTCCGCTCGTCATCGGCATCCCGTGGTTCACCGCGTTCGACCGACCCGTGGCGCGCAAGAACGGCGCGCATACCGAGTACATCATCGGCATCGACCCCGACAACCTGGGGAGTCTTCGCGGCGGACACAGCGTTCCGATTCCGATGTACGAGCACGGCGATCAAAAAGGGTGGTGGTCCTTTTACAATCAGGGTCGTGAAGGCGCGTGCACGGGCTTCGCCGTTTGCCGTGCGCTGAGTTGGCTTAACAGGGAACGCTACGACGCCTTTGAGCTCTACCGGCAAGCGCAGCGGCAGGACGACTGGCCCGGTGAAGATTACTCAGGAACCAGTGTCCGCGCTGCGCTGGACGTGGCGCGAACCCGTGGCCCGGTGCAGGTAGTGGGCACCCGCAAGACCGGGCCGAACGTCGAGGACGGGCATCTCGTCAACCGCTGGATCACCGACATGGCCGGTGTTTGGGCAGCGATCAAATACCCGTCAATGGAGCGGCGGGGTCTGGTGCCGATCAAGAACAGTTGGGGAACGAGAGCGCCTTGGACCGTTCTCATGCCCCAAGAGACCTTTGACATCGTGGCGTTCCGAAGCGGTGACGGGGACGTCGCAGTTCTCACCGACCGATGAACCTCTCAATGATCGCCACGAAGTACTGGGGAATCGGTCCCGTGCCGGTCGATGTCTGGCGGCGCGAGCTCGTGCGGGTCAACTCCCCGCTCATGACGTACGTCGAGGCGATGCACACGGTCGCGGGCCAGCATTCCGCGCTGTGCCTGGCGATGTGCTGGGCCGAGAACCAATACGCTACGACGGGCATCATTATCAAGCCGACCGACTTCAATCCGCTCTCGCTTCGTCCATGGGAGGAAGACCCTCGGGGTTTGCCGATTGGCGCCACGGGCATCATCACGGGACCGGACGGCGGCAAGTTCCTGAAGTTCAGCGAGCCGCAACACTGTGTCGCGGAATGGCGACGCCGCCTGTTCGACGATCCGGCGTACAAGGGCGGCGTCTATACAAAGGCTACATCGCTGGAATCCATGCTGGCGATCTACGCCCCGCCGGGCGACGTTCATCCGGTAAGTGGTCTGGACAATGCCGACTCCGGGTACGTGACGACCGTGGTAACGATGCTGCACAAGTACGCGGCGATAATCGATGGAGGGAAACCGATGGCACTCAAGGCGCACACGTGGCCGGGACTCAAGAACCCGGTCTATCTGCCCGACTGGCTCAAGGTCGAGGTCAGGCTGATCGATCACCCCCGGTTCACCAGCCACAACAAGGAGTCGGGACACACCCGCACGACCTGGCACGATACCGGCAACCCGAACACCAATGCCGAGGCCGAGTGGAAGTGGGCGAACGGAGGTCGTCAGGGGGCGGGGGCTGGCGGCTATAACGGCATCTTCGACGATACCAAACTCATCATCTCCCAGGCGTTCGACGAGGAGGTTTGGGCTGCCGGATCGACCTCAGGCAACGTCGGCAACCTCACGGCGTATGCGTTCGAGCAGGCATGGGGCGGATCGGCCAACTTCGCGAAGTCGCTGGAGATCGGGGCCGCCGTGCATGGTGGACTGATCGCGGCCAAGGGCTGGCAGGTCGATACCGCGCTCGTCCAGCACAACTATTGGACCGGCAAGCATTGCCCCGGTCAGATTCGCAACAAGGGCGTCTGGCCATCGGTCGTGAAGATGACGAGCGACGCCGCCGCGCTGGCGCGGGCTGCGGCCGGGACCGTCGTCACCACCTACGCCAAGCCGTCACCGCTCCCGGAGCTTGCCTCATACCAGGAGCAGAACTTCAACCTCGTCCCCGCGTTCGTCAAGGGCGCCGGCGGGCACACGTTCTTCCGGGTCCGGGACCGGGTCGAGGCCATCAAGATCACGCCACGACGCCAGTCCGGCAGGATCGACGCCGCGACGGTTGGGCCGAATATCAAAATCGGGGAACGTTTCGATGTCAATTGGATTTATACTGCCGCTGATGGAAGGGAATATTATATAAGCCCTGCCTGGACAAGAATTTATGTCGGTGACACCAAGCCGGTCGCCGACGCGATACCAGACTAGAGAGGGCACCGTGTACGTTGAGAACAACCTTGTTACCATACTGATTATCGTCCTCGTCATCGTCGCAATCGTCTATATCGTCCGAAGAGTCTGAGGAGGACACCATGAACAGACTCACACAGACCGAGCCGCTACTAACCGTTGGATCAGTCGTCGCCGTTGTGTCCGCGCTTCTCGTGTTCTTGCAGTCGTTCGGGATTGACATCTCCGACGACCAGCAGAAGTCAATCAGGGAACTCGTCGCGGTACTCTCGCCGGTTGTGCTCGCGTTCGTGGCGCGCCAGTTCGTTTTTAGTCCCGCCGGTGCCCAGAAAATCGCCGACGAACAATACGCCGCAGGGCGACCACCGACCCAGCCGCAACCGGACATTCCCCCGCCGGCGAACGTCTGACGGTATAATGGGGTCACGCCCCGGTGACGATCGAGGCTGTGTTAGAAAGGCGGCAGGGGTTCGCGGGTGCCCTTGCCGCCTCTCTCTGTTCAGTCATGCCCGGACACGCTGTCCGCGTCCGGTGGATCCCACGTTCGCTGCTTGTTGACGATGAACTTCGCAGCCCCAGCCTCAACAAGATCAACGTCGGAACGATGCGCCAGGTGCAGCAGGAGCAGATAGCAGTTGGCCATCTCCTCTTCTGCGGAGAACGATGTTCCCGACTCGACTGCCCTAGCCAACTCCTCTACCTCGCACTGGAGACCGACGACGATGGAGGCCGGCGAGGCGTGCGGGAACGTCTGCTCACCCCACTCGCCGACCGCCCGCTGGATGGTTTCTCTCGTTAGTTCTGTACTCACACGCTCCTCCGTTCCGCGATCGCCTCGACCGTCTCGACGGTTATCAAAACGTAGCCCAGCCCCTCCTTGTCCCTGACCTGCCGCACGTCCCCGAGGATGAAGTTCTTGTCGTCGATGCCAAGAGCAGTCGCGACGCCATCCGTGAAGGCTTTGGTGCTGGCCTTGCAGTTATCGTCGTCCATTCGACGGTGCCCTTTTTCCCACGCCACGACGTAGGACAGGCGGAGCGGCCACGGCTCACGCTGGAAGCAATCTCCGGGGTCATTGAGATTGATCGTGTCCCGGAAGGCATAGAAGGTTGCTGACTTGGCACCCTGAAACGCGCGGTTCCTCGTGCCCCAGAAGACCCGCGCGTTGGGGGACAACGCACGCGGTGGTGTCATCGAGACCCGGACCGTTAGCGTGCTCACAGGAACACCACCGCAACCTCGGCCACCGGCGGCATCATGCCGGCCAGCGCCGCGATGGCGGGCCGGGCAAGTGAGCGCCAGTGCTCCTTGATGTCTTCCGGCATGTGCTCGTAGGGAACGTCGCTGCCGTACACGTCATGGAGGGCCGCAGCCACGTGCTCAATCACGTCAGGACTCGGGTTGTGCAGGTCGATCGTCATCGTGTGCTCTCCTCAGTAGCTGGGCGGCTTGCGCCGCTCGTCGTCGCCGCCGTCATGCCATGCGACGGCGGTGGCAATGACCACGATCGCCAACACGATCAGGACGACGGCGATCGCGGGCTGGACAATGCTGGAATCCGTCACGAACATGGGGTGCTCCTTCCTAGGAATCTACGGATGTTCGCAACTGTTCCATGATCTGCGCGATCACCTGCGCAAGGTCCTGAATCTCCTTGCGCAGGTCTGCGCGCTGTTGCAGCAGGTAGCCGATGATTTCCTGTGCTGCCCGCGCGTCATGCAATGCGCGATCTGCCGGATTCTCCGTCTTGGGGTGGTCAGTTACGTAACTTGGTGTCGGATAGTCTGGTGCTGCCATGGGTTACTCCCCTCTCCGCTTCTGGCGTTCCCGCCTGTTCGCCTCGCGCACGAACTCCACCGCCGTAATGATCGGACGTTTTTCGTATGAGATCGCAAAGTAGTCCACGCTCACGTTCGGGTGCCAGCGTTCGCGTGCCGCCGCCAGCCCGGTCGTGCTGAGCCGGGTGATATCCGTGCGGGCGGGGACGGGGTGCGGGGGTGCGGGGTTCATCGTTTTCTCGCTTCCTGGTAGCCTTCGGTCCTGCCGTATCGGGCGATGGTGTAGATGATCCGCCAGTAGTCCCGGTCGAGCCAGCGCCGATGCAGCTGGCTGGCTCCGTGGCGGGCGGTGACGGCGATGAGGGGGGTTGACCCCCGAGATACCCCTTTCGCGTCGTGGCGGTGCCTTTTCGCGACCCACAGGGCATGTCTCGTGTGTTTCGTGGAGCGGGTCATGGTGTGCTCTCCTTCAGATCACGGAGCCAGTCTTCACCGGGTGTTTGGGTGTCGCACCCCTCGCAATACCATCCACCCATCAGGGTGTACAGTCCGGTGCCCTCGACGCACTCGGCAATCAGGGCGTCGAGGATGGCGTCGCGGACGGCGGCGATGGCGGTTTCACGGGATGCGTCCACATGGTCGTCAACTTCCTTGTCGGACATATCTGCCAGGTATGTGCCGGGCGTCGTGTTCATGGCAAGATCAAAATGGTCCACGAACAGAGCCGCCAGTTCTTCATTCGTCGGCATGGCCATGGTGTGCTCTCCTGTCGCTAGTCAAAAACGTGTCGCCGCGTCGATGTCGCCTGGCTCGTCCTGTTCGAGCGGTATTCGCGGCGGGCCATCTCCATGCGCTCATCGTGACCATGGGCGTACACCGGCTCACCGGCCTCGCCCTCGTCGTTGCCCTCGGGATCGGGGCGGCGGCGCCACGGGTAGAGGATCGGGAACAGAATCTTTGTCAGCCCCTCGGCTGTCTCGGTGATCCGGGCATTCACATGCCGGAGTTCGATCGCGTTGAACGTGCCGTACCGGGTCTGGTACTGCTTGCCGTTCCGGTCGGTCATGTCGGTGTCCACGAGGACTTTCAGCATCGCGTGGAGCGGGGTGAACATGGTGTGCGGCGGCGGGGTGAACCGGGTTGCGGTCCACCGCTCCTTGCCGGTCGAGTGCTGCCGAACCTGGGTGAGCGGCATGCCTGATTGCCAGTTGCGGCAGAGGTCGTGGACAAGATCAATCGCGGAGTTCTCGTCCGGCGTCGGCGCGCGCTGGCTGACCAGCACCTCGGCGATCGGTCTCATGCGGTCACTCCTTCTTGTTCATGCAATGCGTCGAGCAGTGTGTAGTACGCGAACTTCGTGGGACTGGTCACGGGCTTGTCGCGCTGCCGGAACCGATCGGCGATCCGATCCATCCCGACGGACATCCCGTCCTTGACCTGCTGTTGGGACAATCCCGGAACCTCGCCGGCCAGCTTGCGGAGGGCGACCCGGACCCAGCCGTCGCCGAACGTGGAATCGTACCGGCCCAGCATCTCCGCCATACGCTCGATGTTGCGCGTCCCGAAGTAGGCCAGGTACACGCCGTCGTCAACGGTGGTTTCCAGCTCGTCGTTCCAGCCGCCACGGCCCAGCCAGGTTGTCGGGTGCGGGATGAACGCACCGCCGTCCTTGAGCCAGTCCGGGGAGCGTTTGTGCCGCTCCATCGCCAGGATCATGGTCTCGGTCAGCGCATCGTTCGGCTTTGTCCGACGCCACCACCGCCGCGCGGCCTCCTTGCCGACCTTGCGGGGCACCACGGACCAGAAACGGTCGAACCGTTCGTCAATCGTTGATCGTTTCGGTTCGGGCCGGGACACATCCTCATCGCCAGATGAGGGAGAGACTACGCCAGTAGTCTCGGTATCTTTCTGTTCAGGTTGATTAGTTAAGTCTGTTAAAGGGGGTTCACTTTCTGTGACCTCACTTTCTGGGAGGGGTACACTTTCTTTAGGTCTTGTTTTTTGGGGGTAAAGAGGGGATTCGGGCTGGAGTTGATTCAGCGTCCAGCGATTGATGGCGTGATGGCCCCGGCCCGAATCCCTGGTCAGTACATTCCACGATTCGAGCGTCCTGACTGCCTGGCGGGCGACGTTCTCCGTCAGGCCGCACTGCTCGGCAATCAGGCGCATCGGTTGTGCCGATTCGGGCGTCGTGTTATCGGCCCAGCGGCAGAGGAAGCCATAGACCGTGGTGACGGAACCGGGAGCGGCTTTCGCGTATCCCGCGTCGTACCATCGGTTCGGGGTCGTGAAGTACCCTCCGTCGGTTCGGCGAATTGTGGTGCTCACGTCCGCACGCTCTTCGTTTGTTGTGGGGGACTATGCGATACTGTGTTCATAGCTGCTGCCTTTCGTGGAAGGTGAGCGGTCAGGAAAGCGCCGGGGAGACTAGCCCCTGGCGCTTTCCGTTTGTCTGCCGAATCATAGCACGGGGGTCACTGCTCCCGCTCGCGGGCGGCATCCCGCGCCGCCATGAATGCCTTGCCGAGCTCCGCGCTGTGGAACATGTTGCGCTGTTCCGCGAACGGGCGGATGGTCGCGAGCTCCGGCGCGCTGAGGCGGGGAAAGGCCGCGATCCATGCCTTCGTGTCGGTGCCCAGCCCGTTGGCAAGCAGGGACATGTCGCCCTGCCCTCGGGCGTCGCTGATGATCGTGTCGATGTCGTCCTCGGGCGGATAGGCGTCATTTCGCGCCTTGATGTTGGTCAGACCGTCGATGACCTGCGACGCTTGCTCCTTCGTGATGTCGTCGAAGTGGACGCTGAACCGATTCCACAGGGCCGTGGCAAGCGTTACGGCGTTGTGGTGCTGCTTGCCGTCCTCGCCGGTGACGGTGGGCTGTGTCTCCTTCCAGAGTCCGCGAATCATGTTGAGCTGCGCGGCGGACGCGCCCGTGCCTGCCGCTGTGGAGCGTTCTGTGCCACCGCCACGCGGTTTCGTCGTCGTTCGCGGCTCGTCACTCGCGACCTCGGGGGGCGTGGGGTCGCGGGCCTCCTGCGGTGCCGCCGGCGCGTCCCGCTGGTTGACGATGTATTCGCTGTCGGCGCCGGTCAGCTCGATCGCGACTCCGTAGGACTGCGCGGCCTTCTTGATCGCGTCGCTGATCGCGCCCTTGAACATGTCTTCGCCCTTGTTGGCGTTGGGGTAGGCGATCTGGACGCCCTCGTGCGTACGGGTTGAGCCGAGGACGGGAATATCCAGCTCCACCCACGCGCGGAGCAGGAGCTTCTTCTGACCGGCTCCCGTGACGCCGGCCTCGATGCTCTCGTGCCCGACGAGGCGGGTCGAGAAGCGGTTGCCGGTGGCGCGGATCAGCCGCCGGATCATGTCGGGATAGCGGACATAGGTGAGACCGTCGCGTACCTCCAGCGACTCGCGGGGAAACGGCTTGCTCAGCTCCAGCGTGACCGCGAGCGGGTCGGTGGTGTCGTGCGACCATGCCAGCGCGTTGGGCTGCGCGGGCGCGGGTCGTTGGCGTGCCGTGTTCATGGCGGGTGTGCTCCCTCTGGTTGTGCGTAGATGCGTGCTACGCGGTTACGTATTCCGGGCATGGTTGCGAATGATCGTGCTCGCGTAGTCAACGGCGGCGAGCCGATCTCGCCAGTGGCTAATGAGGGCGTCCATGATGCTGATCGCCATCTCGGTCGGGACGGTGATGACGATCTTGTCGTTGGGTCGCTCCCAGCCTTCGGCAACGGCGGCGAGGAGTTCGGCGTCGATGAAGGAGCCGAAGATGGGCGCGCCGTTGCCGATCAGCATCGCGGCGGCGGTCGCCCACTCGTCGAGCGTGAGGGTCATGTTGGTGATCGCGTCGTCGGGGGCGTCGTCGTCGGGATCATGGTCGGTGAATGTCACGGGGTCTGCCCCATGTCCCGCACCTTGGCCTCCAGGTCATCAGCGAGCGACGCGTTCCCTGCCTTCCGGGCGGCAGCCGCATAGGCGAGGAGAGCCGGGATTGCGAGGGGGTCGGTGTCCTGCAAGACGAAACACCATCCCAACGGCTTGCCATCCGTGCGTTCCACCCGATACATCCGGTACAACCCTTGTTCGCTCATGACCGCGCCATTTCGGCGACGCGACCGATGATGTACCGGGCTGCCTCCCGCCACTCATGCTTTAGTGCTTCCGTGAGATCGGCATACAGACCGTCGTTGAGGCGGCTGGTGAGGGTGTAGAGGTAGTCGGCCACCTCTTCGATCAAGGCGGCGTCGCGTTGCTGCTGCGTGGCGTGCATGGGGTGCCTCCTAAAACGGGATGGTGTCAATCCACCAGGCGAACGAGCCGTCCGGCTGGCGGGTGAAGGTGGGCGATTCGACGGCGACGGGGTACAGGGCGTTCGTGAGGTCGTCGAATCGTGACTGCTGGTCGTCGCGCCATTCGTCGTACGGGTCGGTCAGATTGCCTTCGCTGGCGAGGCTGGCGTAGTAGCGGTACTGCTGCTCGTAGCTGTCCATGGTGGGCCTTTCTAGTCCTGGTAGAGCGCGCGGCCGGCGACAATCCGGGCGATGTCCTTCGCGGCTTCGTCGCGGTATCGCTCCGCGTGCTGGTCTGCGAGCACGTCCATCGGCAGGTCATGCCATCCATCGGTGATGCGGGCATCGTACTGTGCGGTGGTCTCGCCATCGACGGCGTCGGTCCAATGGGCTGGCTCCTCGTACAGGGTGCCATCGAGCAGGATGATGGTCCATTCCGCATAGCGGTTGATGGCGCGCTGGATCATCTCGTGGTCGTCGTCGGTCAGTCGCATGCGGTGCCTCCTTGGCTGCGGGGATGAAGCGATCGGCGAACCACGTCACGATCATGTAGATGCAGATCGTGATCGCGGCTTCCTGCATCCAGTCCGGTGCATATGCCTTGAACGTGGTGCTGATGAGTGCTGAGCCAAGGATCAGGGCCGTGAAGCGGATAGATCGTGGGCGGTTCATCGGGTGGTATCTTCCTTCGCGGCGGCAATGGTGTCCATCCGGGTCTTAAAGAGTCGGAGAGACTTCACGGCTTCGGGGTGGCGCTGGAGCCATTCGACGAGGTCGGGCGGGATGCGGTGGACGCACGTAAACAGGGCGTCATAGTCGATCCCGAGGAGGAGCGCGACGCGGCGTCCGGTGTCGTCACTGGTGATGATCTTGCGCCCGTCCTCGATCTTGCGGAGATAGGACACGGAGAAGCCGGCGGCCTTGGCGAACTCGGGGCGGGCGGTGCCGAGCGCCTCGCGGGCGGACCGGATCAGCTTGCCTTGCGGGTTGGTACCACCGACGAGCCTGACGGGTTGGGCCAGGCGCGTGGGCGGCACGCCTATCCTGAGCGGTCCGAGGAGGGCGTCACCGCGTGTGTTGGGCATGGGTGACGCCTCCTCGGGCGAGGCGTAGTTCCTCGTCGGCGGCGAAGAAGCGGTCCAGCGCGTCGGCGAGGTCGTCGTCCAGTGCGTGCTCGATCGCGTGCGCGGCGGCGCGGTACTCGATTTCTTCGGGGGTGTCGCCATCGGGCAACGCGTCGTGTCGGACGGCGTGCGGGTACAGGCGGTTGAGCACGTAGGGGAACGCGGACCCCAGGCAGATGATAGCGGCGTCGAGTGTCTGATCGATGGTCATGGCTAGGGCATCTCCTGCGGTAGCGGCCACGGGGCTGAGGCGTCCATGTCGTACTCGCGCACGGTCTCGATGACCTCGCGAGCCGGATCGCGCCATATGTCTTTCGTGCTCTCGCGAAGATTGGCGTACGGCTTGTCGATGGAGATCAGGTTTGTTTCACGGATCGCTTCGGCGACGAGCTCGACTAACGCGGCGTCACGTTCCTGTGGTGCGCGGTCATTCACCTCGGGTAGGTCGAGTGGTGGTTCCTGGGAGTAGTCGAGGTCGGTCATTGCATTGCCTTCTTCTGGACCGTAAGCCAGGCGGCGCGGTCGTGGTTGAATGCGGCGGTGTTGTCGTCGGAGTTGTCGCCATATGCCGTGTACCGCTGCTCGTAGTGCGTCGCGGCGGCGGTGGCCTCGGCGACCAGGGCATCCATCAGCATGTCGCGGACGGCGGCGGTGCCAACGATCCGGGAGTAGCGCGTCATCCTGGGGTGGTCATCGTGGTGGAGTGCGGCGGTTTCCATTCGGTCGGTGAGCTCGTCGATCGTGGGCAGGGTCATGGTGTGTGCTCCTCGGGGTTGGGGTTAGGCGTTCTTCGCTCGTGCTCGATAGTTCATGGCTGCCTGGTTTCGTGAGCGGGCGAGACGGACGAGGGTTTGCAGCTGAGTTGCGGCCCGCGTCCGGTCGTATTCCGTTTTGCACAGTGGGATCGTGATGTCCTGAAGCCATCGCGCATCCTGCATGCTGGCGTCTCGTTCGTAGAGACACTGTTCCATGCGAGCAGTGAACAGGTCTGCAATCGTTCCGGTGGTGGTGGCCATGATGTGTGCTCCTCGGGGGGTGTGGTCGGTCGCGGTCAAGTGATCGCGGTGCCCGGTGCATGTCTCGCTCATGCGTGGCCGCTGTCGGCTCCGGGCGGTGCGGGTCTAGGTCAGTGGTGATCCGCACTCAGGACAGTAGGCGTCGGAGATCATCGTGTCATGCAGGCAGGCGGGGCAGACGAGGCTCGTCGCGTGGAACGTGCGGTGAATCTCGCTCGATTTCCAGTCGCGCCCGGTGTGCTCGTCGTTGGTGATGGTCAGGTATGACAGCCCTCGGTATCCCTTCATCTCGACGAGTTCGAGGTGCCATCCGTATCGCGTATTGACGTGGGCGACGGCGGCGCGCTGGGCGTCGTCGCTCATCGTCCGGGTGGTCGTGACGTACTTGGCTTGCGGGATGTCGTCGCGGCTATTGCTGTACTCGTACATGTCGATCGAGCCGTCAAAGTGGCCGTACTGGTGCTTGTCGGCGATCGCTTCGACCTGGTCGGCGGTTGGGCCGTCGGTCCAATGGATGCTGACGGAGTCGCCGCCGGCGAACGAGTCACTGGTGACGCGGAACGTGGTATGCGGATACGCGGTCTTGAGTTGCTTGCGGATGGCGGCGGCGGCGAGGGCTTGCGACGACTGCGGGCGGCGGGTCTTGGTAACCATGGTGTGTGCTCCTTGGAATAGATACGGACGAAGGCACCAGCTCGATGCCCTCGTTGATAGCTACTCCGGGTGAACCTTGACTCCTCCTCATCCTCGGTGGATGGCCGCGCTCGCGCTTCCCGGCTTGGATACCCTGTTCCTCGTGCACTCCGCGTGTGTCGTAGGTGTGTATCCTTCAGAGTCTCTGTGTGGGATTCTGGAGAGCATCGGCTTCGTGAGCCTTGGTTCCCGCTTCCCGTTGTCGCTTGGGGTGTTGGTGTCTGTCTGTCTGTGTGCTTTCCCTTTCCGTATCTCTCTCTTGATGTTTCTATTGTACTGTGTCCCCATAGTGGTGTCAACCCCTAGACAAGGCAATATCCGGGCAATCTCGTATACGATGGTGCCTGTTCTGATATACGTTGGGACAGGGGTAGGTGTGGTGGTAGGATCATGGTGATGACGGAGATCGGTGGTTACGACGGGGGAAGGATCGGCATGAGTGAAGACCAGGAGGGTGCGGACGAGGTGTCCCCGCGTACGTCGTGGCGGTTCGACGCAACCACGGCACGCGAGCGGGCCGCGATCAAGTACTCGGACCACGTGAAGGAGCTCGCACTTCAGGTGTGGGCGTTCGGTGCCGACCGGAACGCGGTCAAGACCGCGCGGATGCTGGCAGACGATCACGGTGAGGTGGTGCCAGTCGAACGAATACGCGAGTGGTCACGTGTCCATAAGTGGTTGCAACGGGCCGAGGACCTCTACCGCGACCAGGCCCCAGCCCTCTACGATCAGACCAAGTTTACCCTTGTCGCCTCAGCCCCGGACGCGGCGAGGTACCTCCATGGTTGTGTCAACGAGCGACCGGATGGCAGCTACCGTATACCCAACCCGGACCGCATGCGTATCCTCGCCGCCGATAGCATCCTCAACCGTACCGGGTTCCTGCCGATGACCCGCGTCCAGGCCGCCGACCCCCACCCCGCCCAACTCCAGCAGCTCGACCCCGGCGACGACCTCGCCCCACTCTCGGATGATGACCTGCGCCGCATGGCGGCCGGCATCATGACCCCCGGCTGACCCCGAACCCGTGACAACTCTTACGATCTGACCGTAACCATTGACGATACCCGATACCCTTCAGATGGTGTCGCTATCCTACCCTCGCGCTCACTCTCTCCTAACATGTATCATGCTATCCCCTGCTATCCCCTGCTATCTGTACTGCTTGCACTCCCCCGCATCCCCTGCACTCCCCCGCATCCCTGCTATCACCTGCTCTCTGCTCCCCCTCCCCTGCTATCACCTGCTATACCTACCCTGCTCTGCCCTGTTCGCCTCACTCTGTTCGCTTGCCACCGCTCACCTGCTGCTACCCCGCTGCTGTCCGGTGTCGATGCCCCCCCTCCCCCCCCTCGCTTGCCCTGCCTGCTGTGTCCGTGCACGCCGTGCATCGTGATACACCCCCCCTCCCCCCCCAGAGGGATTGATGGGTGAGAGAGCGATGAGTATGGGAGGGTTCCTCTCCCCTTTTTCAGACGGGGTATTCGGGATTCGGGGTCTGCTTGTCTGGTAGCGGGGGTGATCTGTGGCTGAGGGGCTGTATGGGGACTCGCTTCGCTGCGCTCGCTTTGGGAAACCCCCCTCTTTCCCCCCTTTGGGGTGTGCCGGGGCACAGGGCGGGACCCTCGGTCTGTTACGTTTCCGCTCCCGGTGAAGGAGGACCCGTCGATACAGGGGGAATGTCGGGCTTTCGCCGGTGTCGGACAACGTCCCTGGCCATAACGCTCTGGCTGAGCTGGGGTTTAGATGCGGTTGGGGGCCGGGGTTAGCCGGGGCGCCGTCGTTTGCGGCGGTTCGGGGCAATCTGGTTGCGCATTGAGACCATTGTCCGGCCCTCGATGACCTGGAGGTCTTCTTTGGCCTTGGCATACGGACAGCCGTGCTCGGCCATATAGGCGCGAATCCGGCTGTCTCGCGGTGCTTGTGCTTTCGGGGATGTGCTGCTACTATGCATTCGTAAGTCTTTTCTCCTTGTTCAACCCCCGGCACCATGGGTCGTTCGCCCAGCCGGGGGTTTCCTGTTGTCTGGCTTTCAGGATAGCACAACGCCCCCTGGCCGTGAAAGAGGCCGTAACGGGGGCGGTGCTGAACCGGCTTCTGTAGCGCATCGACAGGGCGTCCAAGTCGCCCCAGCCGGTCACGGCGACGAAAGGAGCTGCGCTAGGAGTCAGTATCCACGTCCGGGTCGGGCGTGTCACGCTCCGCCGCCAGTTCCTTCACCCACTGATGTATCTCGTTTGTGCATTTCCCGTCCGGCCCCGGCTCCGGCCAGTGCGCGAAGATCGTGTAATGCTCGCGGTCCGCCGCGTACTTCTCGCAGGCCACTAGTTTGTGCAGGGTGCGTCCCAGATGCTCCTTGAGTGCGTCGATCGTGTCGATCTGGGCCATGACCGTCTTGCCCCGGCCCTGGGCGATCGCCTTCCAGTCCGTGTCCGTGAAGTCGTCGTTACGAGTCTTTGGTGCGGTGTGCACGGCGTTCCTCCATAAGCCACCCGACGACTTCGACAAGGGCAACGTTCAGCTTGTGCAGGTGACCCATGCCCTCGTGCAGATCACCCAGCATCCGCTGCTGCTCCTTCACGATCCCGTCAAGATACCGCTCCCGCGCCAACGATGGTTTCGGGTCTGAACCCAGGAAGTCGATCCCGATCGACTCCCGCACGTCCTCAGGACCTGGCTTTTCGATGCTCACGGCGTTCCTCTACCTCCCTGATCCTGTCGTGGGCATCGTCCACCCGCTTCTGATAGGCCACCTCCTGCGCGATCACCCCTGCCTCGTCCACCGAACCCATCTCCTGCGGCACGAAGTCGATGCTGATCTCCACGCCGGGCTGGTCGATGATCCCCTTCACCCACTGGTGAATCTCGTTCGTGCACTTGCCGTCCGGCCCCGGCTCCGGCCAGTGCGCGAAGATCGTGTAATGCTCGCGGTCCGCCTCATCATGGTCGTCTTCCGTCGTCGGCAATCGCAGGATGCGCCGGTCCCCCGTCATTCCCTGTCCCTTCCGTGATCCTGGCCACCCATCGTGGTATCATACAATTGTACTACACTGGGGAAGGGGGGACGATGCTGACGATTCACGAACTGGCCAGGCGCGGTGGGGTGCCGACCCACACCGTCCACTATTACCGCCGGCACGGGCTGGTCTCGCCGCCACGGGCCAAGGGCAACCGGTACGACCGGGCGGTCTGGGGTCCGGAACATGTCCGCGATTTGCGCTGGATCGCCGCGATGCAGGCCCAGGGGCTGTCCCGCGCCGAGATCAAGGGTGCCCGCGCGGCAGAGATGGAGCAGCGAAAATGACAAGGCATCTTGACCTCTTCTCAGGCGTTGGCGGCTTCGCCCTCGCCGCCCGCTGGACGGGCATGGTGGATACCGTAGGTTTTGTTGAACTCGACCCTTGGTGCCGGCGCGTGCTGGCGAAGCATTGGCCGGGAGTGCCCCAGCATGACGACGTCAAAACACTCACAGCCGACATTGTTCGCCAGTGGGGAGAGCGAACCCCTCTCGCCGAAGCGGTGGGAAACACCGAAGGCGCGGGATTACAAGGACACCGGCGATGTGCCATCGACCTCATTACCGGGGGCTACCCCTGCCAGCCATTCTCTGTCGCCGGGCAGCGACTGGGCGCGGAGGATGACCGCCATCTCTGGCCGCACATGCGCCGCGTCATTGACGAGGTCCGACCCCGTTTCGTCCTGGCTGAAAACGTTGCTGGGCACGTCTCGATGGGCCTCGACGTGGTGCTGGCTGAGCTGGGAGCGGACGGCTACACCTGCGGGGCGGTCGTTATACCGGCTTGTGCCGTCAACGCGCTCCATCGCCGCGACCGGGTCTGGATCATGGCCCACACCGGTGGCGAACGACGACAACAAATCCCCGAAGGCGCATATGGCGATGAAACAGCGCATGAAGGGTGGCCCGCGCAATACGATCACCAGTCTCCAGGTGGCGATCAAGGATTCCGTTTCAACGCACCCGATCAAGCCATGGCCGACGCCGAACGTAGCGGGGGGCGGGAACATGTGCGAGCTAACTCCGAACAAGGGGCATTTCTTGCGTCCATCGGGCCAGAAGGCGCACCTCGGTCTGGATCAGGCGGTCCGGATGGACCCGTGGCCGACACCGAGGGCGACCGAGAGCGAGCAGCGCACGTACAAACGGACGCCCTCGCAGGAAGCCGGGCGCCACGGGCTGTACCTTCAGGCCGAGGTCAACGAAGCGATGGGACCGGACGCATCGCCGATGAAGCTCCACGGTCGGTGGACGCTAGCACTGATGGGCTTCCCGGACGATTGGTGCGACGACCTGCCGCCGGACCCGTTGACCCCGACCTGATCCGCGCCGCGTGGGCGGACGGCTCATGGGAATACGACCTGCCGCGCGTCGTCGTAACGGAGCCGGAGCGGCGGCAGAAGCTGATGGCGGCGGGGAACGCGATCGTCCCCATCGTGGCGTACGAAATCCTGAGCGTGATGCTTGAGGGCAACTAGATGGTCCTGATTCCCCCCCATGCCGGGCAGCGGCAGCTCCGGACCGTGACCGCGCAGAACCCGATCTTCAGCGAACCGGCGACGATTCCCGGTCTGGCGGTGGCCAATCTCGACGCGGTGCCGTCCGATCCTGACGCCTGGATCGCGTGGCGGCTGCGCGTCCGCGCCTACCGTGAACTGGTGCGCCGCGATTGCCTGACCAACGAGGGGCAGCGGGCCGCCCAGAAGATGCTCTGCGCCCAGGACCCGGCCTACTTCCTGTGCATGTTCGGCGTCGTCCTCGAACCCCGCGATGTCGGGGACAGCGCGCCGGCGTGGTCCCCGTTCATCCTCTTTCCGGTGCAGGTGCAGGTCATCCGCTGGATTCAGGCGACGATGGCCCGCAACGACATGGGGCGGGGCGACGGGGTGATGGAGAAGTCCCGCGAGATGGGGGCGACCTGGATTTTCTGCGGCTACATGGTCCATCAGTGGCTGTACGCCCCGATCTTCATCGCCGGCCTGATCTCCCGCAACGAGGAAGCGGTGGACAAGAAGGGGATGACGGACACCCTCTTTGCCAAATGCCGGGCCCAGCTCGGGATCGAACCCGGCATCCCCGCCAATATCCGGCTGCCGGTGTGGATGCTGCCCAAGGGGTTCGACAAGGACGAGCACGCGATGCAGCGGCGGATCATTCATCCGACGAAGACCTGCGTCCTCCAGGGCGAGACGACGACCGAGCTCGCCGGTGTCTCGGGCCGGTCCACGATGCGCTTCAACGACGAGGCCGCCCGCTTCGACGCCTTCGACGCGGCATGGGGCAACCAGCAGGCCACATCCTTTCACCGTTTCGCGATCTCGTCGGCGGACCGGCGGGGCGACATGGCCTTCTACAAGCTGGCCCGGCAGGCGGAACAGGCCCAGGCCGATCCCGATCTGCCCGGCCCGTCGTTCGCCCGGCTCGACTGGTGGATGCACCCGTTTCACACGGAGGAATGGATGCGTAACGAGAAAGCCCGCGCCCGCGACCCGCATGTCTTTGCCCGCGAGTACGAGATCGACTACTTCTCCGGGGACGGCGACATGGTCTACCCCCGGTTCACCGATGTCCGGGCCGGTGATTTCCCCTACGATCCGGCGCTGCACGGTATCTCCTGCGCGATCGACCCCGGCGTCTCCGACCCCACCGCGATCGTCTTCTTCCAGGAGGATGCGATCCGGCAACGCTTCCGCTGCATCCATGCTTTCGAGAACGACGGCAGCGAGGACGCCGACTTCATCGCCTCCGTCCTGGTCGGCATCCCGATCTCCGGCTCCGGCTACGATTACCGCAAGTATCCGGGGCTGCTCGACCTGATGGACTGGATCGCCAACCTGCGCAAGCCGATCGTCTACTACGGCGACCCCTACGGCACCCATCGCGGCGCGGACGGCAAACGCTCCTACTACGAGGCACTGGCCGAAACCAGCGCCACACTGACGCAGAAGAAGGGCACGATCTTTGTCCGCACGCTCACCGCCAACGACGCCCGGTCCTACGAGTCGCGCAAGATCGCCCTGAACAAGGTCACGCCGAAGCTGGACTTCCACAATGGCCCCGGCCCGCAGGCGGTCTTGCTCGCCCTGCAACGATCCAGCTACCCGGAACAGCGGGCCACGAGCCAGCGCACCCGCGAACGGCTGGAACCCAAGCACGACGAGTTCTCGCACCTGCGCTCATGCGCCGAGTTCTTCGCCGTCAACATCGAATCGCAGGCGCCGGTCAGTACGTTCGTCAAGCCGAAGCTGGTCCGCCGCACCATTGGCGGGAAACGACGCTAACCAACCCTGCATTGACCCGAAGGGGTTGGTTAGCCCGCGTGGTATGCTCCGTTTGAGATAATCGTCTCCCGGAGATATGCCGCCATGGTGATGCCGTTTCAGCCGCCCCTTCCGCCTCCCGGCATGATGGACCCGACGATGGGACCTCCACCGGGACCGATGCCGATGCCACCGCCGGGGATGCTTCCTCCCGGCATGATGGACCCGATGATGGGCGCGCCGCCGATGGGTGGGCCGCCGATGATGGGGTCTCCGCTTGCCCTGATCGACCCGATGGCCCCGCCGCCGATGGGGACGGGCGATCTGGACATGATGTCCGCGCTCTCCGATCCCGCCGTCATGGAAGCCCTGATGCGGCTGATCGAGGGCGACGCGGGGCTGCAACGCGGCCCGGTCTACCCCAAGTGGTACAAGCCGGGCCAGTACCCGACGCCAGACGCCACCCGCATTGCGCACAAGGCCCGTCGTGACCGTGAGGATTACCAGGACCTGATCGCCCGCTGGCGGTCCGACCGCAACTGGCTCCAGCTCGCCTCGGTCGGTGTCTTCGATGAGCACGACCCCGAGTTCGAGGAAGAGTTCCACGACGCGGCGCTGGCGCTGGACGCCAACCTCGTCACGTCGCTGCTGGCCGGAACCGAGATCATCTACAAGGTCACGCCGCCAACGACCTCGGGCAGGCAGGACGCCGAGAAGATCGAGGACTTCGGGATCAGGTGCCGCGAGCACACGATCAACCGGCACTATCTGACGCACGCTGCCAACCTGGCCGTCGATGAAGTCAAGACCGCGATCACCTACGGGCACATCGTCTGCCGCCGCCTCCCCGACTTCGAGGCCGAGTCCGACGAGATTCCGGTCGCGGTCGATTTCCTCGATCCGGCCACCTGCTTCCCGACGTGGCAGGCGGGGCGTGGCATTAACACGATGACGCGCATCTACCTCGAAACCGTCGAGAACATCATTGGCACCTGGGACACCGAGGACAACAAGGTCCACGACAAACTGATGGCGCGAAAGTACAAGCAGAGCAACGGGCAGGAACGCGACCGTCTGCCCAACGACGAACTGGAAGTCATCGAGTACTGGGACCGGCGTTGGCACACGATCATTGTGGACAACGAGATCATCCACAAATGGGAGCACAAGTTCTCGTTCGTGCCCTTTGTCTATATCAAGAGCGGACTCGGGGACGCCTCGCAGGTTACCGAAGGCTCATCCACCATGTTCGGGGTGGGATCGACGATGAACCGGCGCCGTGACCTGGCGTCCAAGGGCATGTCGATCGTCGCCTACACGAAAAAGACCCATGAGCAAAAAGAGGCGATCATGGGGCGGATGTTCACGGAACTGAAGAAGACCTCCAATCCGCCCCGCACGTTCGAGCAGGACGGCTCGGTCTATGGTGACGCGCCGCTGGTCTCCAGCGCGGAAGGCGCGGTCAACATGCTGCGCATGAACTACGAGCGCGAAGTGAACCAGGCGTTGCCACAGGGATTCCAACTCGCGCCGCCGGTGCTGGCAGCGGTCTCGGAAGCGCAGATGCGGGGCCTGATGCCCGCCGAATCCTACGGCTCACCCTCCGGGTCGCAGCAGTCGGGATCGTCGATTGAAAGCCTCAACGAGTCCGGCCGCGACAAGCTGACGCCGTGGCTGCTGATGCTGACCGAATACCACAAGCAGTGCTTTGAGATGGACCTGCGCTTCTTCCGGGACTGGGGGCACCTGATGGGCTCCGACATGAAGAAGGGGGCGATCTTCCTCGAAACGACCAGCACCAACGTCGAGGACGAGCCGCTGGTGCAGGTGACGCCGGAGATGCTGCGCAACGGCAAGATGCGGACATCGGTCAAGATGACCAGCCTCCGCTTGCAGAACCTTGGCCCGCTCGGCAACGCGGTGGGGATGTGGAAGAACATGGGGCTGATCGAGGATGTCGAAGCACTCGATCTGCGCGGCGTCTCCGATGCCGGCGCGATGCTGCGTCGGATCGAGATTCAAGAGTTCAAGAAGATGGACGAGTTCAAGAAACCCGCGCTCATCAAGTGGCTGCGTGAGGAAGGCGAGTACGAGATGGCAGATATGGCCGAAACCATGCTTGCCGCGCAATCCGGCCTGATGGGCGGCGGCGGCGCTCCGGGACAGGGACCACCGCCGGGACCGCCGGGACTGGGGCCGGGCAGCGGCGCCGGAACCAACGGCGGCGCGCCTCCGGGACCGAACGGGCCGCAGATGGGACGTGGCCTGCCGGGGTCGG
>DATLXE010000566.1:0-10809 GCA_035575795.1 Gemmatimonadaceae bacterium | reverse complement strand
GCCATGCTCGAGCAGTAGACAAACCGCTTCACCTTTTTACTGGCCGCGGCAGCGAGCAGGCCAGCGGTGTTTTCGTAGACGTGCTTGGCGATGATGGCGGGCGAAAACACACTCAGCCCCTCAGTCGCGATTGCCCCGCAGTGATAGATGAGGTCCACGTCCACGAGAAGGCGTTTCATTCTCTCGACGTCGCCGCAGTCAGCCTCCTCGAACTGGATCCCTTCGGGAAGATTCTGGAGATCGCCGCCGATCATGTTGTCGCAGCCGACAACCGCGTGACCATTTTTCGTAAAGACTTCAGCAAGGTGGCTGCCGAGAAACCCAGCCGCGCCGGAGATAAATACCTTCAAAGCTTCGTTTCCTCTGAGTGAGCGGATCGCGCAAGCCATTCCATAGTCTGCCAAGGCGTTAAATCTGCCCGGTCAGCCGCGCACAGGCAACGATTGCGATCCGGGTTTAGCAGCGGCCACCAGGCGCTCACACGACTGGAGGGCGGGCCTTTTCGCTAGCTCGACGCTGCCGCTCTGGGTTTCTTGCGGCGAAAAGCCGAGAGAGGCGAGCGCAAATCGGCCCAAAACGCGCGTTTCAGCGCGCGGAATTCTCTTCCCTCGTCGGGCCTGACAATCTGGGTTTTCAGGAAGTATTCTCGCACAATGGCCAGCAACACGCCGATCATGAAGCCGACGAGGGCGCCGAGCACCGTCGCCTTGGCCAGGCCCCTCGCATTGGGCACGACGGGCAGGGCCGGTGGCTCGATTATGCTGATGATCGGCGCGTTCCTCAGCTCTTCGATCTTGATCTGTTGATATGCCTGCGCGGTTGCAGTATAGAGTTCCTGTCGCATCACCACGTCCCGCTGGAGCCGCTCCTGCTCCAGCGAAAGCTTGGGCGCACGGAACTCGCGATTCAGTTCCAGGAACTCCCGCATCCGCCGCTCAGAGGCGCGGAGCTGAGCGTCGCTCTCGGCAAGCTGGGATGCGGTGAACTCCCTCTCTGCAGCTGCCTTCTGCTGGCGGCGCGCCTCGTTGAAGAGCGAGACCTGCACTAGCAGCCTCCTGAGGATTTCCTGGGCGATCAGCGGCGAAGCGTCCGTTGCCCGCAACGTCACGATTCCGGTCTTGAAGGATGTCGTGACCTCCAGACTTTGCGAAAGCGTCCTGATTGCCTCACTCGTTGCCTGCTCAGCCGGCTTTGCATCGAGCCCATACCATTGCACGAGATTTCGCGACATTATGCCAGTCGGTGTCTGGACGCTGAACTTCTCCAGTACGACGGGACGCAGTACCGTTGGGGTAGTCAAAAGCTCCACGTAGAACTGTGGAGACTGGCTGGGATCGCCGGGTTGCGCTCCCATTCCCAACTGCGCCGCCAGCCCGCTCAGCTGGGAGGGCGCGCGCGACGCAACGGGAATAAACGTCGTCGTCGACGTATAACTCCGTCCGGAAAATGCTTTCGACTTAGCGCCGAGCAGGAGTCCTGCCAGCGTGAGTACCGCGATAAGCCAGCGGCGCCGAAGAAGGACGTTTACAAGGCTGAGGAGCGAAACAGGCTGCTCCGCATCACCCTCGGAGGGCAACATCGCATCGTCTCGACTTCGAGGAACGTGCTCGGGCATCGCGCTCACGTGCGAAGTCGTGCTGTCAATATGAAAGCCAAGTTCTTATAGGGTCAGGGGGTCAGGGAATCTTAATATGGTCAGCCCTCAATTCCCTGTCGACCTTTTTCCGCAATACCATTGTGCGGTTCCGCCAATACCGTCCTGGGTTGACCACCGAGGCCGAAATCCGAGCTCTGTCTCGATCTTCGCCGGGCTGCACTCCAGCGACGCCGTAAGTCGGTCAAGCGTGGGCGAGTTCACTGGCAGCGGCAGCAACCCGCTGACTGAATCTCCGACCCGGCCGATGCGGCGCAACCATCCTGCCGGGACGCTAAAAAGGCGCACGGGCTTGTTCAGTGAGCGGCCGATCATCTGAACCAGGGCCGGAGTCGAGACCGGCAGGGCATCCGTCACAAAAAAAATCCCGTCCTTCAGGGTTGGAGTAACCAGGAGCGCCAGAAGGGCATCCGCAACATTCCCCGAAAAAACGACACTCCGTCTATTCGCGATGTCCCTGAACGGAAGCGGAACTCCCGCCTCCACGAGTTTAAAGAGCTGCAACATGTTGGCCTTGACGCCAGGTCCATACACGAGAGGCAGCCGAATAATACCCACTTCGATCTTGCCGGATTGAGCCGCGCGTCTCAGCAGCTCCTCGGCGGCAAGCTTGCTTCGGCCGTAGGCGTCCGTGGGCCTTGGAATGTCTTCCTCGCTCCACGGCCGGCCGGCGTAGGCTCCCATGACCTTGATCGAGCTCGTAAACAGAAATCGTCCCACGCCAGCGCGTAGCGCCGCCTCGAGTACCGCCTCGGTGCCGTCGACATTGGCGTGCTGGAACGCGGCCTCGCTCTCGGCGGCATCGGTGTCCACGATATGAGCTCGACCGGCAAGGTGGATCACGGCGCCGACGCCCTCCAGCGCCGGGGCCAGGGCGCGGCTATCAGTCAGGTCGGCCGCCAGATAACGAACGACGCCGGCCTGTAGCAGCGCTTGGGCTGTTCTCGTCAATCCCCTAACCGCAAAGCCGCTGTCCAGAAGGGTCCTGCAAACCGCCGAGCCCAGAAACCCGTTGGCACCGGTGACTAGGACTGAGGGCATAACTCCTTGATCAGATCGTGGTACCGAGCAACGACCGCCTCCCTGGAGTAGGATTGCTCCACATACGCCCGCCCCTTCGCTCCTTCAGCGGGGAGCGTCGAGCGCCTTTCAAACGCCGCCAGGATCGCCGCGGCGAATGCGGCTGGATCGTTCGGCCGAACAACCGTGCCGCAGCCCGACGATTGAATGACGCGCTCGAGCTCGGAGCCTGAGTCAGCCGAAACGACTGGAGGCTTACCGCACGCAAACAGAGTGTACACCTTGGACGGGAACGTATCGGTCGCGCTTCCTTCTTTCATCGGTATCGTACCGACGTCGCTGCTCGCGTAAAGCAGCGGAGTAACGTCCCGGGGCAGATAGCCGAAAAATTTCACATTGGTCAGGCCGCGCCTGGCGGTTTCGGCGCGCAGCCATTCGGCGGTTACTCCGTCTCCTGAAACGGCAAAACAAATCGGCTTCGAGCTCAGCGACTTCGCGGCGTGGAGAAAGCTTTCCCAATCCTGGCTGACCCCGATGTTGCCCGCGTAAAGCACAACGAATTCGTCGAGCAGGCCATGCGCCGCGGCAAACGCGTTCTGGCGCGGCAGTGGACGGTAAAAGGACGTGTCAACGAAATTCGGGATCATCGTGATCTTGTCCGACGGCACGCCGCGGTTGCGAAGAGTTTTCGCAAACTGCTCTGAGATCGGGACAATCCGTGCGTTTGCCCGGTATACCAGCCTCTCCAGCAGTTCCATCAGTCTGATGAAAACCTTGTTGCGTATGAGGCCGTTGTTCACGGCGAAGTCGGGATACAGCTCCTGGAGGTTGTAGACAGCGGGAGCCCCACTGCGCAGTCCGATAAGCGGCGCGAGCAATCCCATCGTGAGCGGTGGCGACGGAGCGAGGACGACGTCGAACCGAGGGAGGTGTGCAATCGCGAGCCACATGCAGCGCAAATGGAATTTGATGTAGTCAGCCTTTCTGCTGCCGATTCGGTTTCCCTTCATCGCGATTGGGACGTGCCAGACATCAACTCCGGCCGCATTCCCCCGTCGCGTCCCGCCAACACCGTGAGTCATCGCGTAGGCATTTATCGCCGACTCCTCAAGGTTGTAGTGGGGTGTCGTGGTGAGGACCGTCACTTGGTGACCGAGCTCCGCCAGGCTTGTGGCAAGGTCGGTCATCAGATAAGCCGTGGACACACCGTCCGGCGCGAATACCAGCGTGTGAAGGAGGACGCGCGCCATTATGACGCTTGCCCGGACCGGCTGGCCTGTAAATCACTCACGTAAGGAGCTTCTCGGCGCGCATCCAGGCGATCGTCGCCGCCACGCCGTCAGGAAGAGTGGTCGGCGTGAGCGACGAAAGATTGGCCATGGGCTGCACTGGAAGAACCCAGTCTGTGACAATGTTGCCCAGGCGGAAGGTGGAAATTGGCGTGCGTATACCGAGTTTCCCGAGCACATCACCTGCAGTGGCGGCAATTCTGGCGACCGAATACGGCATGGAGCGAATTGGTGGCGCGCCCAGTTGACGCCGGATCTCCTCAGCCCAGTCTGCGAGGACGGTGGGCTGATCGTCACCGACGTAAAAAACCCTTTCCTGAACCTTCTCCGCCGAGGCGGTGGCCGCCGTTATGATATGCTTCACTACGTTGTCGACGTAGCCCAAGGTGCGAATTGCGCGACCCCCTCCGATGTGAAAGTACCTTCCGCGGGCGACGAGACGAAAAAAGTTTTGATAATGCGCGCTTACCCACGGCCCCCATACCAGTGGCGGCCGGAGTATTGACCAGACGAAGGGCAAGTTGCCAGCGGAGCGAATCCTTTTCTCCATCAAAACCTTGCTCTGGCCGTAAAGCGTATGCGCAGAATACTCGGCGTCGCTGCGGGGCACGTGCCCCGGCCGCGTCACCAGCATCGTCGAGACGAAAACTACTCTCTTAATTCCGGCGTGGTTGCGAGCGGCCTGTATCAGGTTGTCGGTGCCGTCGAAATTGACGGCGTAGGCACCCAGCTGGCAGGTCTCGTCGAGATCGGTGCGGGCGGCCAGGTGGGCAACAGCAGTCGGTTGAAACTCGGCGATGGCCCTCGCAATTGCGTCTTTGTCGAGCATGTCCCCCTGCAGCCAATAGCCCCGGTGTCCGGCCTTCTTGGGCGCATGCACATCGAAATTGGCCACGCGCCACCCAGCGGCCGCGCAGGCATCAATGAGATTTGTGCCTATGAAACCCGAGCCGCCGGTGACGAGGACCCGGGCAAGCGACATCGTCACCGGGTGCGGGTGGATAGACAAAAAGGATGGTTCACAGTCCGGTAAATGAGAATGCGAAAACACCCTGAAAGCTGCGGCTTAGCCGGCGAGCTGAAACATTGATTAATGTGAAACTCGTAATCACACGAATAAAAATGCGGCCGAACCGATTTGACGCTTCGAGCCGGTCGCCTCAGCGCTGCAGGCGCTCGGACAGAACAATCTAGCACGCCATACGCTCGGCTGCGACGAGGGGAGAAAGCGAATTCCGGTAACTTCTTCCGCGCACCCCGCTGGACACGGCATTGGACCTAGGTGAATCTTACATCAATGCAACGCGCACTAATCACCGGAATCACCGGTCAGGACGGCTCGTACCTTGCCGAGCTGCTGTTATCCAAGGGCTACGAAGTGCATGGCGTCGTTCGCCGCGCTTCGACGTTCAATACTGACAGGATCGATCACCTCTACCGCGATCCGCACGAGCAGGATCCGCGACTCGTGCTCCATCATGGTGATCTTACCGACGGCGCCGTCCTCCGCCGCATCATCCGCGACGTCCAGCCCGAGGAGCTTTACAACCTCGGTGCCCAATCCCACGTCAGGGTTTCTTTCGACGAGCCGGAGTACACGGCTGACACCGTAGCCATGGGAACCCTCCGTCTGCTGGAGGCCGTACGCGACGAAGTGCAGGCACTCGGACGGCCGATAAAGGTCTATCAGGCAGGATCCTCCGAGATGTACGGCGCCGCGCCCTCGCCACAGGGCGAGGCGACGCCTTTTTATCCGAGAAGCCCGTACGCCGTTGCCAAGGTCGCCGCCCACTGGTTCTCGATCAACTTTCGCGAGGCGTACGGCCTCTTCATCTCGAACGGTATCCTTTTCAACCACGAGTCTCCGCGACGCGGAGAGACGTTCGTCACCCGCAAAATCACGCGCGCGATCGGTCGCATCAAGACTGGCCTGCAGGACAAGATCTATCTCGGCAACCTCGAATCCCGGCGCGACTGGGGGTTTGCGGGGGACTACGTGCAGGCGATGTGGCTCATGCTCCAGGCGCAGAAGCCCGATGATTACGTCATTGCGACCGGCGAATCGCACTCTGTTCGGGAGTTTCTGGAGGAAGCTTTCAACTACGCCGGACTGGAGTGGGAGCAGCATGTCGAGTTTGATCCCAGGTATCTCCGGCCCACTGAGGTGGACGATCTCCGAGGTGACGCGTCCAAGGCGCGCCGCGAGCTGGGCTGGGAACCGCGCATGAGCTTCCAGGAGCTGGTCCGGGCAATGGTCGACGCTGATTGCGTCATGGCCGAGGGCGAGCGCGCACTGGTCGCGTCCGGGTACGCGCCGGCGCAACAGCGACTCAAGGCGTGGTAGGCCTCGACCGAGACAGCAATATCTTTGTTGCCGGTGGTGGAGGCCTTGTCGGCAGCGCACTGCTGCGCGCTCTCACGGGAGAAAAGTTCGCAAACGTCATTGCTCCCACCCGCGCGGAGCTGGACCTCGAAGACCAGCGCCAGGTACGGGAATTCTTTCAGGCGCGGAAACCGACCCACGTTTTCATGGCGGCCGCGAAGGTGGGAGGCATTCTCGCGAACAGCAAGTATCCGGCTGATTTCATTCGTGCCAACCTCGCCATCGAGCTCAACGTCATCGATGCGGCCTATCAGTCCGGCGTCACCAAGCTCGCGATGCTCGGCAGCTCCTGCATTTACCCGCGCTTGGCCAGCCAGCCAATCGCCGAGACTGAGCTGCTGACCGGGCCTCTCGAGGCGACGAATGAGTCGTATGCGATTGCCAAGATCGCCGGCATAAAGCTGTGTCAGGCATACAACACTCAGTTCGGAACGAACTACATCAGCCTGATGCCGACAAACCTATACGGCCCTGGTGATAATTTCGATCTGGAGACTAGCCACGTCCTGCCCGCATTGGTCCGGCGATTTCACGAGGCCAAGGCTTCGGGCTCGCCCGTCGTTACCGTTTGGGGAAGCGGCCGCCCGCAGCGCGAGTTTCTGCACGTCGACGACATGGCCTCAGCCTGCGTCCACCTGATGAAGAGCTACGATTCCTCCGACATCATCAACGTCGGCACCGGGTCCGATGTCTCCATCGATGAGCTGACCCGAATCGTCGCCAGGGTGGTTGGCTACGGCGGAAGAATCGAGTTCGATGCCAGCAAGCCCGACGGCACGCCGCGAAAGCTGCTCGACGTAAGCCGCCTGTCAGCCACCGGGTGGAAACCGCGGATCCCACTGCGGGAAGGAATTGCGCAGACCTACGCCTGGTACCTCGATCACGTCGCTGGCGCGCGCGGAACGGTGCGCGAGTACGACACGGCGAGCTGACGTCAGCCAGGAATTGCGACGTCGTACTCCCGCCGCCACAACTCCAGCATGGTCAAGCCGAACAAGCGGTGCACGTTGGAGAATCCTTTTTTCTGATTCCTCAGTAGTCCCTGCACCGTTGCACGGTCAAACAGCTCGCTCGGCGCGGCCATCAGCGTTTCTTCAAAGAATCTTCCCCAATCACCCTTCAACCATTCTGCCAGGGGCAGTGTGAACCCCTGCTTTCGGGCAGTGTCGAAACCCGCCGGGAAAAGCCTCGACCCGAGCATGCGCAAGATGATCTTCCGCCTGCTTGTCGTCGCTCGGAGGCGATCAGGCACTTTACCAAACGCAAATTCCACGATGCGGTGATCGAGAAACGGGGCTCTTACCTCGAGGGAGGTCAGCATGCTCGCCCGATCGACCTTGGCGAGCACGTCATCGACCATGAAGCCCTCGAAATCGGTGAGGGTGGCGCGGCGTAGAATGCCTCCCTGCGGATAGGCCGCCCCGCGAGCGCTCTCGGCCGATGCATAACCGTGTGAATCGCGGAGAAAGGGCACGAGAGCACCACGCGTCGCTCGGTCGAAATGGAGGTTCGCATACGGTATCCCACCATTCGGATCAGCCATTCCAGCAAGATGGTTTCGCCCGCGCGTCCCGACCGGCAGCGCGCCTGCGCCTGCGGCAAGCATGGCCCGGACCGGGCGCGGAATCACCTTCCTCGGCCGCTCCTGCCGCAGCAACAGGCTGTAGTGCGGATATCCTCCAAATAGCTCGTCCCCCCCATCGCCTCCCAATGCAACGGTGGCATGCTGCCTTATCAGACGGGAAACCATGTACGTCGGCACCATCGATGAGTCGGCGATGGGCTCATCGAACTGGCGGGCGAGCGTGGGAAGCAGGCTGACGCTCGCTGGCTCCGCAATGAGCTCGGTATGCTCTGTCCCGAAATGAGACGCGATCTGGCGCGCGAACGGGGCCTCGTCGAACGCCTTGTTCCCGGGAAAGGAGATTGTAAAAGTGCGCACCGGTTTCGATGAGACGCGGGCGGCGAAGGCGGTGACGAGACTGGAATCGACGCCGCCGCTGAGGAGAATTCCAACCGGAACGTCGGCGAGCATCTGCAGCTTCACCGATTCCTCGAGCAGCCCGTCGAGCTCGCTGACGAGCGCCTCGTCATCCATTGGTTCCGCTTCGAGATGCTGGGGTGGCTCCCAATAGCGCCAGGTGCGGACCGAATTCTCACGGAGGTCATACCACAATCCGTGCGCCGGCCTCAGCTTCTGAATACCCGCGATGATGCACTTGTCGCCAGGCCCATATCCGTATGTGAGAAACCACTCGACGGCCTCGGGATCCATTACACGCGCAGTTCCCGGCTCCGCAAAGAGAGCCTTCAGCTCTGACGCAAAGGAAAAGCGACCGCCCTGGTGCCGGTAGTACAGCGGCTTCTCACCGGCACGGTCGCGGACAAGAAAGATCGCATCCGCCCGCCTGTCGTATATCGCCAGCGCGAACATCCCGACGAAACGTTCAACGCAGTTCGTTCCCCAGACGCGATACGCGGCAAGTATTACTTCCGTATCGGTTTGACTGCGGAAGCTGACACCCCTCGACTCCAACTCGCGTCTCAGCTCGCGGAAGTTGTAGATCTCGCCATTGAAGCTGATTTGCAGCGCACCATCGTCGTAGCCCATCGGTTGATGACCCGCCGCGCTCAGATCGACGATCGCGAGGCGCCGGTGCCCCAGCCCGACCCTGTCGTCAGCCGAGAACCAAACTCCGGCATCGTCGGGTCCTCGATGACACAACGTGTCGCGCTGCGCAATCAGCAAATGGCGATCGAGTCCGCCCTGGCTGGAGGCGACGCCCACTATTCCGCACATCCCGGTTCTTACCCGTGCTCGCGGGAGAGGTGACGGGATGCAATAACATCCGCCCTTTGTATGGTGGCCGGCACGCGGCTCGTCACCCAGTCAAGCGAAAGCGCCAGTCTATAAACCCAGTAGAACGCGAGGGCCGCCATGATTGCCCTGATGAAAACCATGTCTCCGTACCAGAACCAGAAAAAACCACCGCAGAGAACCGAGGCCCAAAGAAGGCGCGTCATCAGCGAGGGACGGATGTTCAGGATCTCGAGGCGACCCGCAATCCAGCCGTAGAGAAACAGAATGAGCAGAGCGCCCGCCATGCCGAAGTTCTTGAAGGGGGCAATGACGACGTGTAGCCCGCCGGCGGATATGCCCGCCGGATTCTCGTGCGCGATTCCCTGCCACGACTCCAAGGGTCTGGAGATTCCGAGCGCACTGGTAACGATTCCAGGGGGGAGCGAAAGGAGGTAATGCAGATACGTTTCGCCGAGTTTGTAGTTCAGCACCCCGTGTCTGAACTCCCATGCCGCGCTAAGATTCGTCCAGAGCACCGCGGTCCAGGTGTTCTCGGCAAGACCAAGCTGGATGAGTGTCAGCGTGCTCAAGGTCCCGGCGCTGGCGACGATCATGTATCGCGCCGCACCGAGCGTGACAAATACAATCACCACCAGCAGCAAGGGAGCCACAAGGCTGAGGATTCGTTTGCGTATCGCGCTTGCCACGAAACGGGGTGAAGCCGATGGCAGCGGCGAAGTGAGGTAGAGCGAGCTCAACGCTACAATGAGACCGCTCGACTCCCGGTCTCCACGCAGTACCTGGAACACAATGACGATGTAGGCGGTGCCCAATCCGAGCGCGAACAGCTTGGTTCTCCTTGCGTGAACGCTTCCTTCGCGCTCGACGTCTATCGCAAGAGTGACGACCAGGATGTATGAAACCAGCGATGCGGCGGCAAAATTGATCTGCGATGCAGCCGTTGCTGACTGATCGATCATGTACATCTTCTCGAGAATCGTCTCGGCCGGCGCTGCAATCCCTGAAAGTGTGACCGCCACTGCGACGAGCAGCAGGAACGCGAGTAATCCGAGGCTCGTCTTCGCACTGGGTTGGGGTGTTTCTCGCGCGCCGGTGGGAACAGGCTTGAACCTGGCTGCGTGAATCCCCGCCGCGAGACCGCAGAGGCCGACCGTTCCGATCGCGATCATCTGGCGAACGACTAGCTTGTCCTGCATGATGTCGAACCCATGGGGTGAATAGACCCAGACAAAATCAGGCGATAACAGGTAGCCTAACAGTGCGGAAAATGGAAACGCATAGATCAGGATCAAAAAGCGCGGGAGAAGCGAAAGCCTGGAGAGCCTGCTCGATCTGATTGCGACAATCGTCAACAGCCAAAAGGCGACTACTCCCGGAACGACGTCGAGGTAGAGGCCGGCGTGGAACGCGACGCCGGTGACTGCGCCGACGACGAGGAAGGACAGGCTCGTCAGGGCGACTGAGAGGGACCCATCGTCGGCTGACAAGCGCGCAGCGTGGGGGAGCGTGAGACTTGTCACCCCCGTTGCGCCCCATCGAAAGCGGGCAGCTCCGCGGACCGTCCGAGCCGTGCCATCAGTCTCCGCAACTTCTCGCGTGCAGCTCTGGGCAATAACAACATTGGGAGCGTATTCCTCCACGG
>DATLXE010000565.1:0-1536 GCA_035575795.1 Gemmatimonadaceae bacterium | reverse complement strand
CTCGCGTCTCGAAGCCATCGCAGTCGGGACAGACGTGTACCGTGTCACCGTAACATTCATCCAGATTCTCGATTGATGGCCACAGATCCTTGATTCCAATCGCGAGCAGAATCCGCTTCGCTTCGATAGCCGGCCCGCTTCTGAGCTTGAGGCTGAACAGCTCGCCGGTCTCGTTCGTAGCGGTCTCAACCACCGCATCGACTATCGTTACGCCGTAGAGCTCGCACTCCTTGCGCCCGATTGCGCGCAGCTCCGCCGGCTTGATGCAGGGTTGACCGAGAAACCCGTTGATACCCTGGGTTTCCCAGCTCCGCGGATCACCCGAGTCGATGAGTACGACGCTGTGCAGGTAGCGCGCGAGCCAGATTGCGGAAGTAAGGCCGGCGGGGCCGCCGCCGACGACCGCCACATCATATGATTGTGTCGCCATTCCCGGAGCGGGGTGCAAGTTCGATTCCCTTACGTGATGCGACGCTTACCTTACTACAGGCGGCTCGCCGCTCCCCCAATCATGAGAATCGCAATCGCAGACCCGGCCAGCGGCATCGCTGGCGACATGTTCCTCGGCGCCCTCATCGATGTGGGCCTCGATCGCGCCTGGCTCGAGCGATTGCCGGCGGCGCTCGGCCTCGACGGGGTCGTAGTCAGAATTGCGGATGTCCAGCGGGCGAGCGTTCACTGCGTGAAGGTGGATTTCGACATACCTCCACAGCCTCACGGCAGGCCGGTGTCGGAGATCCACAGCATCATCGACGCGGCTCCGCTGCCGCCGACTGTTGCCGCCGCCGCACACGCGACGTTCGACGCGATTGCCGGCGTCGAGAGCGAGATCCACGGCGTGTCCACCGAGGACTTGCACCTCCATGAGATCGGGTCGGTGGATGCGATCCTCGACATCGTCGGGTCCATCTGGGGCCTGGAAATGCTTGGTGTAAAGCAGCTCTACAACACCCGCATTTCGCTGGGAGACGGCACCGTCAGGACGGCGCACGGCCGGCTTCCGGTTCCCGCCCCGGCGACAGCACGGCTGCTGGAAGGTTTTTCGGTTCGTCACGGACCGGATGGCTCAGGCGAACTGGCGACGCCTACCGGTGCAGCACTGCTCAAGATTCTTTCTGGTGGGGCCGCTCCTTTGGAATACAGGCCCGAGCGGAGCGGATACGGTGCCGGTACCCGCGACATCGACGGTCACCTCAACGCACTTCGCATCATCATCGGCGAGAGCGCCGGGGCGTCGCACGCTCATCATCACGAGCGCGAGCACGTGCATCAACATTCGCACGTTGACAATTCGGGACACAGTCACACGCATTCACACGGTGACGGTCATACGCATCCGCATTCCCACCCGCAGGATGGAGCGCAGAAGCGGCAGCAACCTCACGCCGAGAAACTGTATCTCCTCAGCGCGGACATCGACGACATGTCGCCCGAAGAGCTTGCCGCTGGAGCGGAGGAGCTGCGCCGGGAAGGCGCGCTCGATGTCGTGCTCATTCCGGCGACGATGAAAAAAGGCAGGCTCGGCACGCGCCTCGA
>DATLXE010000564.1:0-3152 GCA_035575795.1 Gemmatimonadaceae bacterium | reverse complement strand
TCTAAAATTGCGAGCTGTGCAACATTCAGCGGACATTCCGGAGATGAAATGCGCAGTCTGAAGATCATGCCTGCTCTTGCAGCTTTCGCCATTGCCGGGTGTCAGGACCTGGAGGTAAGCAATCCCAACGCGCCCGACCGCGAGCGGGCAACGAAGCAACCGGCGGCCGCCGAATCGTTCGTCGCGAGCTCGTTCCGCACCTGGTGGCCCGTGTCGGGGCACGATGACTACCCGGCTTGGGCGATGTCGACAATGGCGCGCGAAATCACCTCCGGCTTCGCCGACTTCGGCCAGCTGGAAACGTCTGCGGAGCCGCGGTCGGCGTGGAACAACAGCGCTGTCAACGCCCGTAGCGCTGTCAACGAGCGACCGTGGTACGAGTTATACCGAACCATCTCCTCGGTGAACGACGCGCTGATCGCGATCGACTCGGGACTCGTCATCGGCGACGTCTCACGGACAACACGGACGAGGGCGGTCGGCAAGTTCATGCAGGGCATTTCGCACGGACAGCTCGGTCTTTACTTCGACAAGGCGTTCATTGTCGACGAGAAGCTGGCGCTCGACACCATTACCACGGCCACGTTTCATCCGTACCCCGTGGTAATCAACGCGTCGAAAACGCAGCTCGATGCCGCGATCACAATCGCAAGGGCGACCCGCTTCACATTGCCGGGGGACTCATGGCTTTTTCAGGCGATGACGAGCGACGAACTGGTCAAGTTGGCGAACTCTTTTGTCGCTCGCTTTCTCGCGTATTCACCGCGGACCCGTACCGAGCGCGCAGCGGTCGACTGGACAGAGGTGATTCGGCGCGTTGACGCCGGTATTACCAGCGATTTCGCTCCCGTGGGCCAGGTGGACATACTCTTCGACGACTGGAAGCGTCTCATCGCCCGCGTTCGAAGTGGCCCGCCGAGCGACTTTGGCCGCCCCAGCTACTGGCTCCTCGGGCCGGCTGACTCGGCGAACGGATTCATCAACTGGATGAACACGCCGCTCAACAATCGGACGGCTTTCCAGATCCGCACCAGGGACCGACGCATCCAGGGCGCCGCCGGCCCTACAACTCCGGGCAAGTACTTCGGCTACAGCCCGTTCAACATCTTTCAGGCCGGCCGCGGCACTTACCGGTTCTCGCATTACTACTATTTGAGATTTGGCACCGGGACCAGCTGGCAGACGGGTCCATTGACAGCGATGACAGTTACGGAAATGGATCTGATAAAGGCGGAGGCGCTGATCAGGCTCAACCGCGCGGCGGAGGCGGTTCCGCTCATCAACAAGTCGCGGGTGGCCAACGGCCAGCTTCCAGCAGTGACGCTGAGCGGGCCTCCAGATGAGCCAGGTTGCGTGCCGCGCAAAATGGACGGCCGGTGTGGAAGCCTGTGGGATGCGTTGCGCTACGAGAAGGGTGTGGAGATGGTCGGCGTCGATGCGGTAGTATCGTTCTTCGACGCACGCGGCTGGCAGACTCTTCCCGAAAACAGCTTCACTCAGCTGCCCGTCCCGGGCCGAGAGCTCGGAACGCTGCGGCTTCCGCTCTACACGTTTGGCGGGCCCGGCGGCGAATCCAGTGCTCCCGCGCGCGATCCAGAACGCTGTCCGGTGGCGCTTCCGCGTTGTCCCTGAAGTAGCGAGCGAGAGGTTTAGCGGCCGCTAGATCTTCATCGGCCTGGCCTTCAATTCCCCCAGGCGGACGCGCGCCTCGGCCGCCAGGACCCCAGCGTCGTTCTCCGCCAGGCTGGTCCAGATGGCAATTGCCTCCGCCGTCTTCCCCCCAGCCGCGTAGGCCCGCGCCGCCGCAGCCAGGAACTGTTCCTTCTCCGCCACGAAGCGGGTCGCGGCGGAAGCCTTCTTGTATTGCTCGGCCGCCGCGCTGAAATCCTTCAGCTCCTCATAGCCGGTCGCCTCGAGCACGAAAATGGAGGGCAACAGGTCTTCTGCGCCGACTTTCGACTCCGCCTTCTTCAACTCGGCGACGCCCTCCTTGTACTTTTTCTGCTGATACAGGAGTTGGGCGACGAAGAGCCTCGCCTGAGTGCCGCTTCTCGTCCCCTCGTACCGATTGGCGACCTTCTGAAGTTCGGTTACCGCGAGCGGGAGGTTCCCCTCAGCCGCCGAGCGGCGGGCCTGAAAGTACGCTCCCTCGGCGCGCGCGGCCTTGACGGACTGGGATCGGCGCCAGAACCAGAGGCCGCCGAAAAGGATACCGAGAGCGAGGGCCGCCCAGGTGAGCTGGCGCTTGTGAACGGTGAACCAATCGCCCATCGATTCATCGTCCAACCCGATTGGCTGACGCCTGGCAGAAGTATTTGGTGTTGTCATTTATTCCGATGTGAAACCCGAGTCCGTGATGCCCCCGGGGTGACTCGAACACCCGGCCAACGGTTTAGGAAACCGCTGCTCTATCCACCTGAGCTACGGGGGCCGAGAAGGCTGTGCAAGTTATTCGTTACCTGTGGCTTACTCAAGCTGACCGCGCCTGATCTCGAAAGGTGTTTTCAACTCCTCCACGTGGTCGACGATCGCTTCGACGCCGCTGACGCTCGCCCCACTGGGCCCCATGCGCACCGCTTTTTCGAGCCGGTCGAGTGCCTCGTCTTCACCGGAAGCGGCCACCTCCACACTTCCGTCGCGCCGGTTCATCACCCACCCAGCAAGTCGCAGCTCGCGCGCTTTCTGCCTGACGAACCAGCGAAACCCGACGCCCTGAACCCTTCCCGTGACGAGAAGGTGCACGCTTTTCATGCTGGTGTCAGCGGCGCACGCCGAGCAGCGCGGCAAGCGTCGCCGCGATCGTTGCCTGGTCGGTGACCAGCTCCGCTGACGGAACGCTCAGCTCTCCCGACCGTATGCGCTCGGCGATCTGGTCGAGCGCCGCGGCGATGGCCTGCGCCGCGCTTTGTCTTGTGTCGCGCGCGGGGCCCGGTGCGGCCTGCCAGTCGGTCGCTGCCCAGTCATCGCGCGCCTGCTCGGCGCCTTCGCCCAGCGCTCCTGCGGATCGCCAGTCGTAGCCCTGCCAGTCGGTCTGTCCCCAACCTGGCTCCTCGCCACTTGTCGGAGGCGGAAAAAAGGCCGGAATGGTTGGCGCCGCCCGGTCTGCGTCGTCGTCGCCCGAGTCCATGAAATGCTCGACCGGCGGCGGGTAT
>DATLXE010000563.1:0-18731 GCA_035575795.1 Gemmatimonadaceae bacterium | reverse complement strand
AAGAACGTGACGAGCGTCCGCGCAGAGGGACCGCGGGATGCTGACGCGCTAGAAATTGGGGAATCGCACTGCGTCTCTCGTGCCAGTGTGTTTTCAGCCCCTCAGTGAGAGCTGAAAATGCCCGCATAGTTTCTGGACTTTCGCCTCGGACCCGACCAATGCTCCATAGGGTGGCAGAACGCGCCCGTCGAAAAAATCGGTCGGAGGGGGCGCCCGCCTCACGGCGGCCAAAGCGAACCGAAAGGCCTATCTGTAGCATTGGGCGACACCACTGCTGCATTTATGCGGCAGCGCATCACGATTCTACCCAGGGACCAGCCGAGGCTGGCTCCCCCGCGCTGCGGATCTATGGAGACTTGAGCGGCAGGGGAACCTCGATTCGCTGCAACGCGCTTCCGTTCGGGCCACCGATCGCAACCGCTGCCCTGTCGCCGTCGCCGAAGCCGACGGGCGCCATATTGTACCCCGGTGGACCGGCAAGCAGCCGCGCCTTCCCGTCAGTCGCCGAACGGATGTCCACCCTGTTCCCGCCATCGCCGACGAGGTCCTGCCACCCGATCAGGAGCTGTGAGCCATCAGCCGACCAGGCGGCGGCGAACTCGTACACGTTCGGGCTCGCGCTCAACCTACGAAGGAACTTGCCCTCGGCAGACCAGATTTCGGTCACGCAGTACCCGGCAGTGCATTTAGCAACCTTGATCGCGCGACCATCGGGCGACCAGTTCGGCATGAAGCTCGTCGCCGGCGCGACCAGTTTTGGAGGACCGCCCTTCGCGGGCACGGTGAAGACGGCGAGGCCGCCGGACGTCTCTACCTGCGCCTGAAGGACGATCGTCTTCGAGTCCGGACTCCAGTAGAACTGCCGTCCGACCAATCCGAGCGTGGTGAGCTGCGCGGCCCGCCCGCCTGCAACGGGAATCGTCCAGAGGTCCAGACCGGAAGACTCGCGGTTCGACAGGAACGCTATCGTCCTGCCGTCCGGTGACCATCGCGGCCGGCTCTCGCCGGTTGGCCAGTCGGTGAGACGAGTCGCTGTTCCACCGGCGGCCGGGGCAATCCAGATGTCGCGGTTGCCGGAACGACTCGAGGCGAACGCGATCTGCTTTCCGTCGGGTGACCAGGCTGGGTCATCGTCGGGACCTGGCCCGCCGCTCACGAGGACAGCCGCGCCGCCGCGCACTGGCATCGTCCAGATGTCGGCATCGCCGTTACTGGTGCCTACATAAGCCACCTGCGAGCCGTCGCGCGAAACCTCCGCATCGAGCACTGTCCAGTTGCCCGACGTCAGAGGCACGGGAGCGCCCCCCGCCCCCGGTAATGAGTAAAGGTGCGCCTGCCCAAGTCCCACGTTTACCACAACGCCGCGGCCGTCGGGTGTCCAGCCCGGAACCCACTCGGCCAGAGCGTCGTCTGTCAGTCGCTGCACATCGCTTTCGCCGGTGGTGAGCATCCACACGTCGGGCTGTCCGCCGCGATTTGACATGAAGACAATACGTGTCCCATCCGGCGACCAGCTTCCCGACCCGTCGCTGGCTACGTCTTTGGTAAGCTGCTGGCGATTACCGGTCGCAAGATCGATGCGCCAGAGATCGCTCGTGCCAGTGCGGTAGGATTCGTACAGAACCGATCGCCCGTCCGGCGAAACATTGCCGAAAGACACGTATTCGAAGCCCTCCGTTGTCAGCTGTCGATGCGTCTTCTTTGCGTTATCCCACAGCCAGATCGTCGACTTGCCGCCTTTCCTCAGTGTATAAACGACGAATTTGCCGTCGGGTGAGGGGAAGCTGTTAGTGCTTCCATCTGCTTCGAACAGCTTCGCGGTGGAACCGTCGGCAACGTTGTATGCCCAGGTCTCGAATCCCCGGGCGGTGCCGCGCGAGAACAGTATTCCGCTTCCGTTCGGGAGCCAGGCGTTCGAGCCTTCATCGGCGGAAGTACCACCGACGATTCGCTCGGGTCCGCTGTCGGAGGGAACGAGCACGGCGTCAGAGTGGCCACCGGCATCGCGGCTGAAGGCAATCCACTTGCCGTCGGGTGACCATAGCGGGGCGGTGTCCCAGATTCCAAAGCTGACGCGCCTGGCGTCCTTACCCGCACCGTTCGCCACAAATATTGCCGACTTGCCGCCAACGTACTTCGCGAACGCGAGGCGGCCGTCCTTGGAGAAGTCGTAGCCGTAAGTGCCCGGACCGGGCACGATTGTCGTTCGGCCGGCGCGCGCGGGCGAGTCAGTTCGCGCGCAGGCAAAAAGGGTAGCTCCCGCAAGCATAGCGACAATTGGTCGGATCATGATTTGGTTCCAAGGTTCGCAGCGGCCTTCTTGCGGGCACTTCCGTCGAGCACCCCACGCAGTTGCGTATTGATCGTTCTCACCAGTGAGTCCTGCGCTGCCAGCACGTTCCTTACGTTGAGCTCGAAGCTGCCGCTCCAGTAATGCCGCACCGATTGTGGTTCCACGAGCTGGAGATTGATTCGCATCACCTCGCCGGCGCGGAAGAGCGTGCCTTCCATGACCGCATCGACCGCGAACTCGGCCGCCACGTCGCGGATGCGGCGGCTCTGTCCCCTTTCCGACAGCTCGGAACGAGGCACGACTGCCGCGATGTCCATTCCGGCGATGCCGGTAATCAGCGCGTCCTGCATGCTCTCCGCGAACACGGCGTCGGCACCGGAGATGTCACGCAGAGGCATCACTGCCACGCGCGTGATAGAGCCTAGCCCGCCACCTTTTTCCTTGCCGCCGAGCGCCTTCCAGGCACCGAAGGCACCCGTGACAATGACGAGGGCCGCCGCAGCGGCGATGATCATTCGCCGCGTGTTCGTCGCAACAACGGTCGGCGGCGCGCTGCCTACCGCTTTCACTGGACGCGTCTGTGTAGGCGTGGTCCCGCCGCTTGGTGTAGCAAGAGCCTCGAGGAGAGGCACCAGCTCCTCTGTCGTCTGCCACCGGTCTTCGGGCGCTTTTTCGAGGCAGCGCATCACGAAATCGCCAAGAGCATGGGACACTGTTGTGCGTACTTCGGTGATCGGCTTCGGTCGTTCGAGCACCTGCGCTGACAGTGTCGCCTGTGCGGTCTTGCCCTGGAACGGGGGCCTGCCCGTCAGGATTTCGTACGCCATGAGCCCGAGCGCGTAGATGTCGGAGCGCCCATCAATATTTTCCGAGGCAGTTGCCTGCTCGGGTGACATGTAGGTCGGCGTCCCAACGGCGACGCCTACAGTCGTCAGCGTTTCGCCGCCCGCGTCGCTCACGGCCTTGGCTACGCCGAAGTCCATGACAAGGGCGTGGCGGCCGGCGAGCATGACATTGCCGGGCTTGATATCCCGGTGCAGCACGCCGGCGGCGTGCGCAGCGGCAAGGGCATCGGCAACTTCGCGCAGGATGCGCACCGCTTCGGGTATGGGAAGGGCACCGCCGCGGTCGACTCGTTCACGCAGGCTTTCCCCGTCCACGAACGGCATCGTGTAGAAGAGGAATCCTTCTGCCTCGCCTGAGTCGAGCAGCGGAAGGATGTGGGGATGTTGAAGGCGCGCGAGAATCCTGATTTCGCGCGGGAACCGGTCGGGACCGAGGGCCGCGGCCAACTCGGGGCGCAGCACCTTCACCGCAACCTTACGGTCGTGCTTCAGGTCATGCGCGAGATAAACCGTCGCCATCCCGCCCGCTCCCAGCTCACGCTCAATCCCATAACAGTCGGCAAGCGCGGAACGGAGGCGATCGATTTGCTCTGGCACAGGCCAATACTATCGAAGTAAGTGCGAACCCGGCAGGGCCTGATGACTGCTTCCAGGTGGCGCGAGCCCGGTATGCTTTCGCAGCTGCAGGCTCCGTATTCTCGCCATCGTGCTGCCATGGACTCGCTGCAGCGGAGGGATATTCCTCCGTGAGTTGCTCGAGATTCCAAAAAAGGCCTACCGTGGAACCCGGTGTAACCTCGAAGCCCAAACGGCCGACATCATGGCCGGCCGCTCAGGTTCGAAGTCTTTACTAAGGAAAGTTTTACGTTAATCGGGACGGCGGGATTTGAACCCGCGACCCCCTGAACCCCATTCAGGTGCGCTACCGGGCTGCGCTACGTCCCGTCCGCAAAACTTCTGCGGTCAGACTGACAAATCTACCTTAGCGACCCAATGCGTTCAACGACGCCCGTAATTTCCGGTGCAGTGAGCCACTCTTTGGGAGGAAGAATTTTCCCGACGTAGAACTCACCGAAGTCCGCGTACTTCGCGCTCACCTCGTCGAAGCGCATGTCGGTGACGAGCTTCTTGAACTCGAGCGGATCGGACGCGAAGAGCGTGACACCCCACTCCCAGGAGCTGAACCCGATTGCACCCGTGATCACCTGCTGCACGCGGCCCGCGTAGCGCCTTCCTGTCGTGCCGTGCGAATGCATCAGCGCGCTCCGCTCGTCGAGCGACAGCGCATACCAGTTCTGCCCTGCGCTCCGGCGCTTCGACATCGGATAGAAGGAGACGTACGGCATTTCCGCCGGCAGGTCGGGGTAAAGCCGGCGCGTCACGTGCGCGCTTCCCCGCTCCGCATCGACGCGCGTCGCGAGTTCCTTTCGGTACGGATCGTCACCGACTACGCCGCCCCTCTCGACGGCAGACCGGGCAAGCTCCGCGGTGATGTGGTAGAGTCCCGCCTCCGTCACGCTCAGAAACGAATACGCGGGCTGCAGCACAGCGGCCAGCTCGCAATCGGCGAGAACATTCTGAGCTTCGCCGATGGCGTCGAGAGATTCCCGGAAGTGAATCACGAGCAGGTCGCTCGTCGAGCCGATCAGTCGCACAAATGAGGTCCAACCCGGCTTGTCAGTGGACAGCGCTGCAATCGCTGCCTCGCCCATCCGCTTCAGCGCTTCTCCACGCGCATCGAGATTCTTTCTGTCGATCCTGAAAATCTGGTGGAGGGCGTACCAGCCCTCGAGCGTTTCCGGCGGGTGCGCGATCGGCGTTGCTGTCATCCGCTTAAGCTACTCGGACCCGACCCGCACGGGCGAATCAGAATGACGCCCGCTTGGCAACCAGCTTCTCGACGAGGTGATTTACCGCTCGCGCGGTCGCATGACCGATCGCCGACTCTTTGAAGTTTTTCTTGTCGCTGCCTCCGCCGCCGCCGCCATTGGCGCCCATTCCAAAGATGCGGAGCCCGCCGCCCTTGTTTGAAACGCCCTCGGCGTTGACGCTGGCGACGATCTCTCCCGTCGCAGTGTTCACGACGCGCGCGGTAAGCTTCACCTCGGTGCGGTGCGTCCTGTATCCGAGCATTCCCATTGTGGCGACGTTGGCGGCGAATCCGCCGATGTTGTGCTCCTCAAAGCCGAACTTGGTCACTGAACCCGTCACCATGTACTGCGCGCCCATGACGCTGGCGCGGCTCGCCACCGCGACTTCCGGCGTAACTTCCGCGCCAGCGTTGATTTTCTGCTCGCTCATTACGGACTCGAGCGCCTTCCGCTCCATGAGGCGGAACTGGCCGGTCTCGAGCAGCTTGTCAACGAGCATGTCGGCGATGCCGGTGCCGAGCTGGGCGGGGTCGTAATACTCGTTGGTGTTGTCACCCCGCATCGCGGCGATGATGGCAGATAAACCGCGCCTGTCCTTCACGTGGGCGGAAACCGTGCCCGACTCGAAGTTCATTACGACCAGCGCCGTCCGCTCGACGCCGGGCGCTACTGTGGGACCGGGTGCAGGTGCAGGGGCGGCGGACCCGTCAGAAATGTGGGCGGGAAACGATTGAACGGCGCTGGACGCGGCCTGCGCAAGAGATGTCTGCCAAACTCCACAAAGCAGGGTTGCGCACAGAATAGAGCGTTTCATTGCGGCTCCGTGTTCCGGGTTATTGCCCGGAATATCGAGGGGAAAACCAATGGCGGTTAATCACTTCCCGACATTACAACGGTGCCGCGGGACCGAGAATACGTACCCTTACGTATGAGGAGGAACCCTCCTCAGGTGGCGGGCCCGCACTTCATGACGCGCTTGGCATGCTGGCACCACACGGAGAGCTGGTCCGAGCTTGCATGATCCCAGGAGGGCGGGACGGGGGCGAGGCGGCGCTTTTCGCCTTCGCTCTCGAAACAGAGCCACCCTTTCTCGAAATCGGGTGACACAAGAGATCGAGCGGGCGTACCTGGCGGCGTGAGGCGCCTGCTCGCCACACGGCGTTCGATCCCGGCGCCAACCCGCATGTCGCCCGTCGCAACTCTGCGGTCAACCCTGCGGCGCTCCGCGGACGTGGGGAGGACCAGCCACACTTCCCATTTTTTTTCCGCGGAATCCGTGAAGGTTCGGTAGCTCACCCCGTCCTCCCGGCCGTCGTCCTCGGTCTGATTGCGCCAGGTGTGGTTGTCATCCTTCGTAGAAGTGCAGAACAGAGGCCAAAAATGCCACTTTTGCACGCATTTTTTCACGAAGTGGAACGTCCGTTTCCCACACTGTGGCGGGAGTACTCGTAATGCTGGTGAGGCTGCGCTATTTGGCGTGCGCGCGCGCGACCTTATCGAGCAGACGCCGCCGCGCGGGATCGTTAAACAGGACCCCGTTTGCGATGACGGAACTGATGCGGGTGGTGTTGCGAATGTCGGTGAGCGGATCCGCGTCGAGGAGCACCAGATCAGCAACCTTTCCCGTCTCGACGGTGCCCAGTGAATCGAGCATGCCGAGGTAGTCAGCGGCGTTGTAGGTGGCGGCACGCAACGCGCCGAGATTGCCGAGTCCGCTGGTCGCGAGCAACGCGAGCTCGTCGTGCAGGCTGAAACCGGATAGACATAGGGGAGCGGCGCGTCCGTGCCGGCCAGCAGTCTCACGCCGGCGCGGTGAAGCTCAGCCGTGCGCTGGAAGCTGAAGAATGAGCGAACGTCACTTGAATCCGCGGGCAGGATATCGGTGATCCTCCGCTTCCAGCCTCCCTGGACGATCGACGGAACATACTTGAGCAGATTGCGCCTCGTCGAAGCGGAATCAAAGAAATGCGCGTATGGCTGATAAACCGAAAACGTTGGTGTGACCCACGTGCGATTCCTTGCAAGCAATGCCATCACCGCCGCGCACTTACTCGCGTCGTAGGACTCCCGCATCGAGCGAGCCTGGGCGCGGATGATCTCCGCCTTCTGGATGGGCTCGAGTTTGCTCGTATCGGAAAGTCCGGCTCGCAGTAATGAGTCGCGTGAAGAGCACGCGCGCATCAGGTCGTCTTCGTGCTCGATGCTGCGCTGCCCGGCCGTTGAGGCCTCTGCGAGTGTCACGGAATAGGGAACGTGACCGGCGAACGGGATGTTCACCGTTCGCGCTTCCGTTGCCACCGCGAAGTAAGCGTCGCGCGGAATCCACGAATAGATCTTCAGGAAGTCAGGCCGCCCGGTTCGGCTGGCGAGCGTATCGACAGCCATCGTGCCGTCGGCGGCAGTAGTTACCTTGGCGACGTAGCCAGCGTGGCTGATGCCTCCGTCAACCCGCGCGCCGACGATGAGCCGCGGTCCGACCTCGCGACCCGCCGCGATGTCCCGCCGCCAGCGCAGGGTGGTGTCCACGTAGTAACCCATCTCCCGCGCGCCCGTCACGCCGTTGGCGATCATCAATGGGCCAGCGAAGTCGGAGAACGTGTAAGTAAAGGCGTGGACGTGCATGTCCCAGAGGCCGGGAATGAGGAATTTCCCCGCGCCGTCGATTCGCATTGCCCCGCTCGGCACGGCCGTCGAGCGCGAAGGGCCAGCGGCGGTAATCCTGTTGCCGGCGACGACGACGGTCTGATCGGGAAGACGACGGCCACCCGCAACGTCGATGATCGTGACGTTGGTGATCACGATCTGCGCGGGTGCTCCGCCACTGCCCGAGCACGCGCCGAGAAATGCGAGCGAGGCCGTGACAATCACGCGGTGCCGGCGAAGAATCACGCTCCTCCCTGCTTCGCCGGCGCTGGGCGGGGAAGCGTGAGCGTGAAGGTCGAACCCTTCTGCGCTCCGCTCGAGGCAACCAGGTCGCCGCCCATTTTCCGCGCGAGGTCGCGGCTGATGGCGAGGCCGAGACCGACTCCATGACTGGTTCTCGTAAGCGTGGGATCGATCTGCACAAACGGCTCGAAAATTCGGTCGAGTTCTTCATGCGGTATTCCCCGCCCCGTATCGCACACCACGAAGTTGCCACTGGCCTCGCTCACATCACAGCGCAGCTCGATTCCGCCCGCATCGGTGAACTTCACCGCATTGGAGAGGAGGTTGAGCAGAATCTGCTGCAGCTTTTCCGCATCCGCCCTCACCGTTGCACCCGGGTGCTCGCAGTACACACTGATCGACAGCCCCTTGGCGCGCGCCTGGGGCGCAACCAGCGCTTCGGCGAGCACGAGCGCCTGCTCGACACGAACATCGGCCATGTCATAGTGCGCTACTCCGCTCTCGATGTGCGCATACGTCAGCACCTCGTTGATGAGCGAGAGAAGGTGACGCTGGCTGCGCTGAAGTCGACTGACGCCCTCGAGCTGCGCGCTGTTGAGCTCACCGTACACGCCCACTTCAAGCAGCTCGGCGTATCCAGCAATTGCGTTGAGCGGCGTGCGCAGCTCGTGGCTCATCACGGTTAAAAATTCCGTCTTGGCGCGATTAGCGCCTTCGGCGACCGCGCGCGCTCTCTTCTCGTCATCGAACAGCCGGGCACGCTCGAGTGCCTGGGCGCAAAGACGGGCGGCAGACAGAGCGAGGGCGCGTTCGTCGGAAGAAAGCTTCCGCGGCGCATCGAAGCTGAGACCGAGCGCGCCGATCTTTCGACCGCCTGCGACGAGGGGAAGCGTGGCAACGGCATGGTGGCCGGTTGCGGCAAGCAGTTCGCCAATTGCCGGATAACGCCGTATCCACTCCTCGCGCGACTCGATGAAAACCGCTTCACCAGTGCGTGCGACTTCGGCGATCGGCACATCCGATGCGAGGGGAAAGCTCCGCCATTCGTTCTCGATCTCCGCCGGCATTGCAGCCGCGCGGATGAGCTCAATCGTATTCCCCGATTCGCCGACCATGGCGACGACGGCACCGGCGGCGCCGAAGACCGGGACCGTTGTGTCGACTACCGCGGTGGCAACATCTTCGCGGGAGACGGCTTCCGAGAGCGCTGCGGCGAGATCATGCAATACTGCCGCTGGCTCGCGGGCCTTGGCGCGGACAACTGGCGTCAGAAGACTCCCTCTGCTCTGCTCTTTGATGGTCGCAGCCGCGGGCTGCGAAGAAGAGCGGGCGACCGGACTCGAACCGGCGACGTCCAGCTTGGGAAGCTGGCATTCTACCAACTGAATTACGCCCGCGTGTGAGCCGATGGCTCGCGTGAGGAACTTAGCGCTCGCTTGCCGATACCAGAAGGTCGCAAGCTAAGGTTTCGCCGGTGCCAGCAACCGTCAGGTCAGCAGTGATGCGTCAGAAAGCGCGCGCGATGGTAAGCGCGATCCTTCCCCCTTTTGCCGGGTGCAGCGAGACGCTGGTGTTCACGGGTAGCCGCGTCCACCGCTCCCCGTCTTGAAATGCGGCAAACCCGGCTCCGACAACGAGGCCAATGGTTCCGAGAGCAATGGCGGCTGCAGTCGCTTCCCCGCTGCGGGTCGTGTAGAAGAGACAGAAGATCTCGCAATCCGGTTTTTTATAGGTGGTATAGCCAATCACACCGCCGGCCACCGCGCCCACGCCGGCGCCGACGAGCATGTTGCGGATAAATGGCCTGCGACCGGCGTGGGGTACCTCGATCGCGGTGACATCCGAGATCGCGACGGTGCGAGTAACCGGGTAGGCCTCCGACCGGAACTCGACAGAGTCGCGGGAAGCGTTGATGACCCTGACGATCTGCTGGGAACCCTCGAGGCTCGGCGTGATCAGCTTCACGCGCGCGCCGGGCACCAGCACGGTGCTGGCCTGGGCGGAAAGCGGAGAGGGGTTCAAGGAAATGGCGCATGCCAGCGCGGCAAAAAAAACGAGTAGCTGCTTCATTGACTGAGTCTCCGTCGAGGATGAGTTAGGTGCGGCCGCTCAAAGTGAGCGCGAAATCGTAAGCGGTCCCAACCAGGAAGCTGAATGTAGAGCAACGGCGATCAGGCAAAATGCGGCCCCCACTGAGACAAATCGTTTCATTGAAATCTCCCTCGAAAGTTGTACGAGGACCCCCGCGATCATTCTAGGAAACCTCGCGCAAGACCCCAATACGTATTCTGACGTAGACGTATAGCGATGTGTGTTGGAAGTCGTCGGGGAAGAAAAAAAAACGACGCCCGCGGGCGTCGTCGTCGATATCGTTTGTCAGAGCCACAGGTGAGGATTGAACTCACGACCGCCCGATTACGAATCGGGTGCTCTACCACTGAGCTACTGTGGCGATTCTTGTAAGGATCTTCATGCCCTGGAGCGGACTCGAACCGCTATGCCTTTCGGCACCACCCCCTCAAGATGGCGTGTCTACCAATTTCACCACCAGGGCAGCACTTGGTCCGCAATGCGCACGCGCGGCGCGAACCTTTTCACAAACACAAAACGGGGCCGACGGGGCTCGAACCCGCGACCTCTCGAGTGACAGTCGAGTGCTCTAACCAAACTGAGCTACGGCCCCAACTACTGGAGTCAGGGTCGCCTACCCCTTCCCTCCCACACCTGCAATGGTAACCGGAGCGGGTGTCAGCCGCTCCACGCATTTCATAGCCCCAAGGGGAATCGAACCCCTCTCTGCACCGTGAAAGGGTGCCGTCCTAACCGATAGACGATGAGGCCGATCGACGCAATTTTCCGCATCCTTCATCCAACGATAGCGCTAACGGGATTCGAACCCGTGTTTAGGCCTTGAGAGGGCCCCGTCCTAGTCCCCTAGACGATAGCGCCATGCACACGCAAAAAAAACCGACACAGGCCCGGCAGGAATCGAACCTGCAACCCCCGGTTTTGGAGACCGGTGCTCTACCAATTGAGCTACGGACCTAAATCGAGGTGCTACAACTTGTAAAACACTGCGAATTGCGGACTGCGGATACTTCGGACTGCGGACAAAACATCGCGCAGGTCGTAGACCAACGAGGGGTGGCTGACGGGGATTGAACCCGCAACCCCCGGTGCCACAGACCGGTGCTCTAACCAATTGAGCTACAGCCACCATTAAACCGTCGTTCAGTTTAACCGCGTTCGATACTCTAATCAACCGCACCGATTTCGCTTATGGATCTTTGCGCGCGGTCAGCCGGAGGAGGTCCTGCTCTGCGAGTACGCTTGCTCGGGCGGAGCCCAACTGCGCGGGTGCCCGCTCCGCGGGCAGCCGCCGGTCTCCTTGGTCGCAAGCTGAAACTCGCTGTCGCAGGACCTCCTCCGGCTTCCCTTCCCGAACTCCAGTACGACGTCAGTGCGCGGTTGTTTCGGCTTCGAGGCCGCGCCTAATCTGCCGAGGCCGGCATTGCGCGCCAACGACATCGCGCCGGACTTGGGCTCGCGCCCAGAAGAGGGCGAACCAATGGAATCCGCGCGCAATTCGTTGCGCACCTACGGGCCAACGTGGGGAGGGCGAGGCAGGGTGTCCTCACAGGCCGCTTCCAAAGCGAGCGACCAAGGAGACCAGCGGCTGCCCGCGGAGCGGGCACCCGCGCTTTGGGCTCCGCCCGAGCGAGTGTGCGGCCGAAGAGGATACCCTGACTCGACCGACCGCGCGACAAACCCGACGCCGCAAAAAGCTACTTGGCGCGATCCATGTACTCGCCAGTATTCGGATTGATACGGACTTTCTCGCCCGTACTGACGAACTCGGGCACGTTCACGGACACACCGTTCGACAGCTTCGCGGGCTTGGTAGACGCAGTCTTGGTCGCGGTTTTCATCACCGGCGCCGTATCCACGACCTCGAGGATCATCGTGTTCGGCAGCTGAATCCCGATCACCTTGCCGTTGTAGTACTCGGCCTGGATCTTCATTCCCGGCTGCATCCACTGCGCGTTGTCGCCCAGCACCTCGTCCTCGATCTCCAGCTGGTCGTAGTTCTGGATGTTCATGAAGTGGTAGGTCGCGCCACCCTGGTACATGAACTCGAGATCATGCGTCTCCATCGACGCCTTCTCGATCGTATCCGCGGCGCGGAAGCGATGATCGAAGTTCGAGCCGGTGCGGAGGTTTTTCAGCTTCGCCTGCACCATCGCGCGCAGGTTGCCGGGGGTGTGGTGGCGGAACTCAACGACGCGGCAGGGCTCGCCATTGAAAACGAGGACCATGCCGCGCCGGATCTGTGTGGCAGGCATCGCCATTCGTTAGTCCAGACTGGGTGTAAGTGGGGGCGTAAACGCAGACAGCCTCGAAACTTAGCCCTCACCGCCACCACGGTCAAGTTCGGCCACCAGCGGCGAAATGGACTTCCAGATGTTCGCCGCGACTATCATCGCGCCGGCCACGTTGGGGTGCACGCCGTCGGGCTGGTTCAGGCGGGCGACACCAGCGACGCCCTCGAGCAGAAATGGAACGAGGGGGATTTTCGCTTCCTCTGCCACTCCCGAGTACACGCCGCGGAATCTCCTCGTATAAGCCAGCCCGTAATTGGGCGGCGCCTCCATGCCAACGAGGACGATCCTTGCCATCGGCTGCGCCTTGCGCACAGCCGCGATCACCTGCGCGATGTTGGAGCGGGCAGAGTCCGGATCGAGCCCGCGCAGCGCATCATTCGCACCCGTCTCGATCACGATTGCATCGGCCGGAGTGCGCAGCACCCACGCAATGCGACGCAGCGCGCCCGCGCTCGTCTCGCCGCTCAGGCCGGCGTTCACCGCCTTGATCGGCGTTCCATCCGCCGCGGCCATCTTCTCGATCAGCGCGGGAAATGCCTGCGACTGATCGAGGCCGAAACCCGCAGTCAGGCTCGTCCCGAAGAAAATCACAACCGGCGTGCGTAGTGATTTAGGTTGCTTCACACCAACCGCTACCGCGCCGCTCGTTTTCTGCGCGCCGCCCGGATTACTCATCTTTCTCTCGCTGTCCATGTTTCGCTCCGAGGCGCAGGAACTCAGCAGCAGTCCCAAGCAGCCCAATGCAAGCAGCTGCACTTGCCTCGCTCTCCGCGAAACCCGCGCAACGTTCACCATGCAATCTCGGCAATGCTCATAGCCCAATCCGTTACCAAGGAATATCAGAGCGGAGAACGGCAGATTGCCGTGCTGCGCGATGTGTCGTTCACTATTCCCCAGGGAGCCTTTGTCGCAATCGTCGGGCCCTCCGGAAGCGGCAAGACGACCCTGCTCGGCCTGCTCGCCGGACTCGATACACCAAGCAGAGGCACGGTGGTCCTCGACGACGCCGATCTTGGCAAGCTAAATGAGAATGAGCGCGCGCGGCTGCGTGGCGAGAAAGTCGGCTTCGTGTTCCAGAGCTTTCAGCTCATCCCGACGCTCACTGCGATGGAGAACGTCCAGGTCCCGCTCGAGCTGCGCGGATCTCCAGGCGCGAGCGAGAGAGCCCGCGAGTTGATTGGCCGGGTCGGCCTCGACGGACGCGGCCATCACTTCCCCTCGCAGCTCTCCGGTGGCGAGCAGCAGCGCGTCGCGATCGCACGCGCCTTCGCCAACTCCCCGAAAATTCTCTTCGCCGACGAGCCCACCGGCAACCTCGACGCAGCGACGGGGCAGAAGATCTTCGAGCTGCTGCAGTCGTTGAACAGCGACGGCGGCTCGACAATTATTCTGGTCACCCACGATTCCGAGCTGGCATCCCGTGCGTCACGCACCATCCGCCTCCTTGACGGCGCTGTCGTCGAAGACACGGGACTTTTCTCAGCGTGAAGTTTCCATCCCGGAGCGTCTGGAGCCTCGCCTGGCGCGAGAGTCGTACAGCACGCCGGCGTCTCCTGCTCTACATGTCGTCGATCTCGCTCGGCGCAGCAGCCCTCGTGGCGATCGACTCGTTCTCCGCCAACATTCTGCAGTCAGTGCGCGAGCAGTCGCGCGCGCTGATGGGAGGAGACGTTTCCTTCAGCTCCTCCAAGCCGTTTCCGGCCCCGATCGATTCGCTGATCGATTCGCTGTCGCGCGCCGGCACACCGGTCGCGCGTGTGACGACATTCCCGTCGATGGCGGTCGTGCCGCGCACCGCCGGTACCCGCTTCTCCCAGGTGCGCGGCGTAACGGCCAACTATCCGTTCTACGGTGAGATAACGACCGAGCCCGCGGGACAATGGAAGCTGCTCGACGGCGGCGCGAACGCAATCGTGGATCCTTCGCTGCTCACCGTGCTGAACGCGCGAATCGGCGACACGCTCGCGCTGGGCTTCGGTCGTTTCACGATCATCGGGACGCTCAAGGATGTCCCGGGGTCGTCTGGATTCACCGAAATGTTCGGCCCGCGCATCTTCATCCCCGCGCGCTACGTCGCCGAGACACAATTGCTTGTCTTCGGCAGCACGGCGAACCGCACGGTACTACTGAGGCTTCCGCGGGGGACGAACCCCGACAACTTCGTGCGTGGATTCCGAACGAGGGTCGAGAATGCGCAGGTCGGACTGCGCACGGTGACGCAAGCTGAAATTACAACCCAGCGCGCGATCCAGGACCTCGGCGACTTCATCGGAATCGTTGGACTTGTCGCGCTACTGCTGGGCGGGATCGGCGTTGCGAGCGGAGTGCGCGCCTTCGTCGCGCGGAAGATCGACACGGTTGCGGTGCTGCGCTGTCTTGGCGCGACGAGTGGGCAGGTACTCACCATTTACGTCGCGCAGGCGGCAGCGATGGGACTGATTGGCGCGCTGATCGGAGCGCTGATCGGCGTGAGCATACAGTTCCTGCTTCCACAGGTACTCACGGGCTTCCTGCCAATTGACGTGCAGGTGTCGCTCGTACCGACGGCGATTCTTACCGGACTTGCCGTCGGCGGGTGGATCGCGCTCATCTTTTCGCTTCGTCCGCTGCTCGCGCTCCGGAACGTCTCACCACTGCAGACACTGCGGCGCGACACCGATGCGGAAGTACTGCGCCGCCGCTGGTCGGACGTCCCGCCCATTCTGGTGGACCTGGTGCTGGTGCTCAGCGTGGTCGGAATCGCCCTCACGCGAACGCGCACGGAAAAGCAGGCGCTCTACATGAGCGGTGCGGTCGGTGCCGCGATCCTCGCCCTCGTCCTCAGCGCAACTCTGCTGTCGTGGGGCGCACGGCGAGGCGTCCGCCGCGGCTGGCCGTATGTCGTGCGGCAGGGGGTCGCCAATCTGTACCGGCCCGGCAATCAGACCCGGTCGGTGACGCTCGCGCTCGGATTCGGCGCATTCCTCATCAGCACGCTCTATCTCGTACAGCAGAACGTGCTGCGCCAGTTCAGGAGCGTGGCCGCCGCTTCGCGCGGAAACGTTTTTTTCATGGACGTGCAGCAGGACCAGGCCGACGGACTCGTCTCGATCGTCAAGTCGCGCGGCGATGAGGTCGTGCAGCTGGCGCCCGTCGTCAACATGAGAGTTGCGTCCATCAACGGAAAGTCCGTCGCCGACATGATTCAGGAAGCGCGACGGAAGAAGCAGCGACCGTCGTGGGCCTTGCGACGCGATTACCGCTCGACCTTCAGGGCAGAACCGGCGTCGAGCGAGACCATCATCTCCGGAAAATGGTTCAGCGCGGCATCGCTGAAGTCGGTCGCCGATACCGGAGAGATCTCGGTCGCTGACGATATCATGGAGGAGCTCGGGCTCAAGCTCGGCGACATCGTGACCTGGAATGTCCAGAGCGTCGAGATCCCCACCCGCATCACGAGCTTCAGGACTGTCAACTGGTCGCGATTCGAGCCGAATTTCTTTGTCGTTTTTCCGCCACCGATGTTGACCGATGCGCCGAAACAGTTTCTGTTGCTGGCGCAGGTCGCGAGTCCGGCCGGCGTCACGCTCCTGCAGCGCGCGGCGGTCGACAGCTATCCGAACGTCTCGAGCATCGACCTCACGTCGATCAAGAACACGATCGACAAAATCGTGAAGAGAGTCTCGCTGGCGATCCGGTTCATGGCGTTGTTCAGCCTCGCGGTGGCGATCCCGGTTTTATTCAGCGCCGTTTCGGCCACGCGCCGCGCGCGCGTGCGGGAGGGAGTACTGCTCAAGACGCTCGGCGCGACACGCGGCCAGATCGTGCGGATTCTGCTCGCCGAGTATTCACTGCTCGGGGTGATGGGCGCACTGACGGGGATGCTGCTCTCCATTGGCGGAGGCTGGGGGGTCGTACGCTTCATCTTCAAGACGCCATTCACGCCGGCGCCCGGACCGGTGCTTGCGATCGCGGCCGTAATCGTGCTGATGACGTTGATGATCGGCCTCCTGGCGGGGCGCGATGTGTTCCGCGAGACGCCGATCGCCGCGCTCCGGGACAGTTAGCGCTACTTCACGCGCAGGACATAGACGTGCGCCCCATGGATTGGCGTACCGGCTGAGCGTCCGGTGCGGCACCGTCCATTTTGCTTGACCCGCCCTGTGACGACCCCTAGACTGACGCCATGCCTTCGGCCCCGAAGCACCCGGAGAACTTCCGCACGCGCGAGCAGCGCGCGACCGTTGGGCTGCTCAGCACTGCCGACGCGGTTCGCCGCCATCTCTCCAGGGTGGTCGAGCCGCACGGCATTACGCTCCAGCAATTCAACGTGCTCCGCATCCTTCGGGGAGCGGGGGAAATGGGGCTTCCGACGCTGACCGTCGGGGAGCGGATGATAGAGCAGACTCCCGGCGTAACGCGGCTGGTGGACCGCCTCGAGAAGAAAAACCTGGTAACGAGGGTGCCGTGCCCGACGGACCGCAGACGAGTCTACTGCCGGATTACTGAAAGCGGGCTAGGGCTGCTGGCGGCGCTCGACGAACCGATCAGCCGCGCTGACTATAGCGTGGTCTCGGCCCTCGAAGCGGGTGACCTCGACGATCTGATCGCGGCGCTCGACAAGATCCGCGCCGCCAACCCCGTCACCTGATGGCCCCGATCCGGCGGCCGGCTTCCTCGACCGCCTGATAGAGCTGATCGAACGACTCGGTCACGAAGAGCACATCCTGAAAGTGATCGATCTCGAAATGCTGATTGAATACCGCATCGAGTGAAAAGGGCCGCCGGTCGCACTTGGGACCGAGCGCATTGGCCGCGTCGCCATGAGAGGAAATAAGTCCGCTGCCGTAGACCTTGATGTCTCCGTCCTCGCGAATGAGTCCGAATTCGACCGTAAACCAGAAGAGGCGCGCCATCCGCGTAGTGTCTTCTTCGTTCTCGGCCGCTGCCGCCACCTGGCCGTAGTGCTGGAGAAAATCGGCAAATACCGGATCGGCGTGGAGCGGAACGTGGCCGAAGACGTCGTGAAAGATGTCCGGCTCAGGGAGGTAGTCGAGCTGCTTCCGCGGCCTGATCGTCACCGTCGTGGGAAACTTGCGCAGCGACAGACACTGGAAAAAACTTTTCGCCGGGATGAATCCGGAAACCGGAACCGCTTCCCAGCCCGTCGGCGGCGCGAGGCGGCGATTCACTTCTGCGAGGTCGGGGACAGACTCGCGCTTGAGGCCGATCGTATCGGCGCCGCGCAGGAAGATCTTGCTGCCGTTCCTGCGCAGCTCGTTCATTCTCCGCTCGTAGAGCAGCCCCCAGACGTCATGATCGTCGGCGGTGTATGCGTTCCAGTCCTGCTTGATGAGGACCGACGGGTCTTCAAGAAGATCGTTGAGCGCGGTAGCCGATTGCTGCACAGGGAACTCCGGATGCGGGTCGCATCCCAAAGCTACTCCGGGGGATTCGCCGCTGAAAGCGGGGGCGGCGCGAACTGGCGCGAAGGGCGCCGGAGGGGCAGGCTCAGCGTGAATACCGACCCGACGTCGACGGCGCTTGCAACGCGCACTTCTCCGCCCATTGCGCGGGCGAGGTCGCGGCTGATGGCGAGGCCAAGCCCGGTGCCACCGACAGGCATCGATCCAGCGTGACGAAGCTGGACAAAGGGCTCGAAGATCAACTCCAGCTTGTTTTGAGGAATACCGGGCCCCGTGTCGCGCACGCGGATCAGAGCCCGATCGCCCTCGACCGCCCACTCCAGCTCGACCGTACCACCGGGCGGCGTGAATTTAACCGCGTTCGCGAGGAGGTTTACGATCACCTGCTGAACTCTTTCGCGGTCAGCGTAGGCGGTAAGCGTCGTGTCTCCGCCCAGCCGCTGGTAGGTGATCTGCTTCTTCGCGAATTGCGGAATCACGAGGCTCTCCGCACCACGGAGCGTCTCATCGAGGGGGACGTCCGATAGCGTGAGCTCGACGCTGCCGCCCTCGAGCTTGGCGAAGTCGAGGATCATGTTGACGAGCATCAACAGATGCTCCTGCGCATGATGAATTCTCTGGACGTCCTGGTGCTGCGCGTCTGTCAGCGCGCCGTGGATATTCTGCTGCAGGATTTCGAGGTAGCCCGACACAGCGTGGAGAGGAGTGCGAAACTCATGGCTAAGTCTCGCAAACAGCTCCGACTTGATCCTGTTTGCGGATTCCGCATCGCGGCGCGCCGCCTGCTCGCTTTGGAGCGCGAGCTCAAGCTCACGCGTTCGTTGCGCGACGCGAGCGTTGAGCACTCGGTTGAGAGCGTGGATGCTCTCCTGCGTATCGCGCTTCGCCGACAAGTCGCGCATCAGCCAGCAGAACGCTGCCTTGCCATCGCCCCGTTCCTCCAGCTTCGTCACCGTGACTTCCACCGGGACTGCCCTGCCGTCACGGAGTCGCACCTCGAGTTGCCACCGGTCGGGGCCACGGCCGGACTTGATTCCTTCCATTCGTGC
>DATLXE010000562.1:0-4203 GCA_035575795.1 Gemmatimonadaceae bacterium | reverse complement strand
ATCGCTGTCGCAGTCCTGAAGAAGACCCTGACTGAGCATGAGAACGCCATGAGAGCGCATCTGCGGGAACAACTCCTGCCGGGTGACCGCCAGCAGGGGGCGATCATGCCGCTGAGTCTGGACGCCGCTCCTGGGAAGGTCGGGTACGCGCTGCTCACTGAGGGCTCGCAGTCGTGGCGGGTCACCGACCCCGGCGTGTTGTTGGCGTGGGTGAAGGAAGCTACTCCCGGCGAGGTCGTAGTCCGGGAGGAGGTGCGACCGGCATTCGTGACCGCGCTTCTGAAGGAGTGTAAGGAGCACGGCGGCTGGCTGATCCAGGACACGGGGGAAGTGGTGGACGTGCCGGGGATCGAGTGCAAGACCGGGGATCCGGTACTGCAGGTTCGCCCACATGAGGACGCGCACCGGCTGATCACCGAGGCGTGGGCGTCGGGTGCCCTGACATGGAATGACCTCGTCCTAGAAATAGAAGCCGCACCGGGAGACGTGGCGTGAGCACGGCGACTGAGGTGGCGAAACTGTGCATCGCCCTGGACCGCAAAGTGCATGAGTACGCCGAGCTCGCAACTGCCCGGGCGGGCGCCGAGGTTGACTTCAAGGTGGCCCGGGCGCAGCGGATCATGCGCGCCCGCTCCGATGGGGCTAAGAGCATCGCGGAAGCGGAGACCACCGCGACCGCTGACCCTGCCGTGGAGTCCTTGTGGCGGGTGTATCTGATCGCTGACGGTTCGGCGGATGCGTGTGGGAAAAGCATTGGGGCGCTTCGTGAGCGGATCGGTTTCGGTCGTTCTTTGATCGCCACTGAGCGGGCTGCTGATTCGTTGCACGCTGACGGCGTAGGCGGTGCCGCATGAAGAAGCGGAGCGCGCTGCGACGTAAGTCTGTGGCCGGCCCGTCCCGTCGTCCCCGGGACACCGGACCCACCGCGAAGGTCCGGGCGCTGGTCAAAGCACGGGACGGCGGCTGCATCATCTGCGGCGACCAAACCGTGGACCTCCAGCACCGACGCGCCAGGGGCATGGGAGGGACCACCGACCCGGCAGCGAACAGGCCCAGCAACCTTGTCTCCCTTTGCCGCCCGCACCATCAGGCTGTGGAGACGGACCCGTGGTGGATGGCCAGGGGTGCGGAGAAGGGTTGGCGGGTCGCGCAGTCCCGTGATCCGAGGTTGGTGCGGTGCTGGGTGCGGGACGGGCCCGTGTTCCTCCTCGATGACGGGACGGTCACGTTCTCGCCTTATGTGGCCCGTGGTGCTGTGGCCGGGTCCGACCGGCAGGCCAGCGCATGAACTACTTGTGTCGTCTGACGTACCGTTCCAGTGCTGCCCGGATCACAGCGGACAGGGACTCATCCCGCGCCGCAGCGACGGCTAGCGCCTGCCGCCAAAGATCGTCGGAGACCCGGACATTACGGAGTGTCGTTCCCGGTGGCATCTCAGACCCACGTCGGGATCGTGACCTGCAGGCTCCCGCAGATGAGCGGAATCGCTTCCGGTTCGTCTTCCAAGTGGCAGAGCGTCTCCACCGAGAACGCTGCGATCCACTCGTCGCTGCAGTATTCGAGGGTGCCTCCGGCTTCGTACCGGCACATTGCTTCGAGGAGATCCAGGGTCGGTTCGTCCGTCCGCTGCGGCGGATCCATGTAGGTAGTGATTGCGGTGCGGATGGTGTCGGTGTAGCGGCTCATCATGGTCTCCCTTGTCGGTGTAGGTACAGACTACGCGTGTACCTACACCCTGTCAAGCATTTGGGAGGTGCCGCATGACCGCAGAACCGATCGCCTTACCCATCGCATGTGCATGCTGCGGGCAGGCGATCACGCACGCCTTCGAACCGTTGCACGATCCACCCGAAGTGTGGGAGGTCGGGGATGAGGCCCGACCTTACTGTTCTGTGGAATGTGTCGGACGGGCCAACTCCTTGCTCCTCGCAACTGTCCTAAGAGACGTGGAGCAGGCCACCAGGATCATCCTGACGACGGGCTCCCTCGCGGAACGGGTGACCGCGCTGAACGCGATCCGATCACTGATCGCTCAGCAGTCGCCGTTCGCCGCTGAGCCCGTGGACTACGTGGAGTGGGTTCCGCTCGAAGATGTCACCGCGAACGACTACAACCCCAACAGCGTCGCTCCGCCCGAGATGGAACTGCTGCGCCTGTCGATCGCCGCGGACGGCTACACCCAACCGATCGTCGCGCACCGCGAAGACGACCGCCGCGTCGTCGTCGACGGGTTCCACCGCAACCGTGTCGCCCGCGAGTACCCCGAGGTCGGGGAACGCATTAAGGGCTACCTGCCCGTCGTGCAGATCCGCGCCGAGCAGACTGACCGCAGCGCGCGGATCGCCTCCACCATCCGTCACAACAGGGCGCGTGGGAAGCACCGGGTCAACGCCATGTCCGACATCGTCGTCGAGCTCAAGCAGCGGAACTGGACCAACGAGCGGGTAGGGAAAGAGCTGGGCATGGAGCCCGATGAGGTGCTTCGGCTGTGCCAGGTCGCCGGCCTAGCTGAGCTGTTCGCGGACGAGGATTTCTCGGCCTCCTGGGACGTGATCGGACCAGACGACGAGTTCGAGTCGTTCGACCCCAGCCTCAACGCCGAGATGCCCAGCCACGACGCCTGCGAAGAGGGCCAGTGCGATCACCCGATGTCGGATGGCCAAGGCATCTCAGTGGACCGCGTCTACCACACCTGGGACAAGTGGGAGGCGTTCGACGCAGGTTTCTTCGACTCGACCCCACGGAACCGGACGTTGACCGCGGACAGGTGCAAGGCGATGTACGCCGAGTTCCTTCGGAACATCCCCCGCTTCCAAAAGGCGATGGAGGGCGTGCTCAACGACTGGCCCAACTCGACGGAGCACAACTTGACGAACCCCCGCATGAACCGCATCGCGTGGCTCGGGCAGGCCGCGATGTGCTGGGACACCGGCATCCCGTCGGCGTTTTGCAACGGATTCTCGCTCATGACCCCCGCTCAGCAGGACGCCGCGAACGAGGCCGCCTTCGAATACCTCAACCGCTTCCTAGCCTCATCCGGCCGCGAGGTGCTCGCCACCGTCAAGGACGCTGAGCGGCGCACGCAGCCGGAGCTCTACTGATGGACGACCGGAAGCGGTACAACCCGCGCAAGGACGTGCTCACTGCATCGCAGGAACGGATCGCGTGGACGTTCGACGAGTTCGAGCGCGTCTATGTGTCGTTCTCCGGTGGCAAGGACTCCACGGTCATGCTGCACCTGGTCATGGCCGAAGCGCTCAAGCGTGGCCGGCGGGTGGGTGTGCTCATCATCGACCTCGAGGCGCAGTACCGGGCCACCGTCGACAGCATCCAGGCGTGCGTCGACCTCTACCGCGAACACATCGACCTGCACTGGGTCTGCCTGCCGATCAACCTCCGCAATGCGGTCACGAACTTCGAACCTCAGTGGACGTGCTGGGACCCGGATCAGCAGGCCAAGTGGGTCCGGCCGATCCCGGCCGATGCGGTCGTCCGATACGACTGGTTTGTGGACCGCATGGAGTTCGAGGAGTTCATGATTGAGTGGGGGCGCTGGTATGGGGGCGGCAAGCGAACAGCCGGGATGATCGGCATTCGCGCGGACGAGTCCTTGCACCGTCTCGGCACGATCGTGCGGTGGGACCGCAAGCCGATGTGGAAGGGCCGCAGGTTCACCACCGGGCTCGCCTGCAACCTCTACAACGTCTACCCGATTTACGACTGGCGGACAGAGGACATCTGGCGCTTCCACGCCCGCAACCCCGAGCTGCCCAGCAACGGGATCTACGATCTCATGCAGAAGGCGGGCGTGCCGCTGTCGAAGCAACGCCTGTGCCAGCCCTACGGCGACGACCAGCGGCAGGGCCTGTGGCTGTTCCACCTACTCGAGCCCGAGACGTGGACCAAGGTTGTGGCGCGCGTCAACGGCGTGAACACCGGGGCGCTGTACGTTCGGGAGCAGGGCAACATCGCCGGCTACGGCAAGGTGACACTCCCGCAAGGCCACACGTGGAAGTCATACACGAACCTCCTACTCGCCTCGCTGCCGAAGCAGACCCGTGAGCAATACATCCGGCGCTTCCAGTCGTTCATCAAGGGATGGCAGGGACGCGGGTACGCCGAGATCCCCGAAGCAGTGCCCGAGGTGCTCGAGGCGAAGCAGTGGGCCCCGTCGTGGCGGCGCATGGCGAAGTGCCTGCTCCG
>DATLXE010000561.1:0-2341 GCA_035575795.1 Gemmatimonadaceae bacterium | reverse complement strand
GCAGCCGTCGGAATGCCCACGTACAGCTTGGCAATCACGTTTCCGCCAAGTATTCCGGCGAAGTCGTTGATGATGGTCAGCACCGGCAGCATGATGAGCGCCGCCAGCAGGCGCGGGGTCACCAGCTTCTTGATCGGATCGGTGCCGAGAGTGTTCAGGGCATCGATCTGCTCCGTAACGCGCATTGACCCGAGCTGCGCAGCGATTCCCGAGCCGACGCGGCCGGCCACCATCAGGCCCGCCATGACCGGTCCCAGCTCGCGGATCATCGACGCGGCGATGAGGCGCCCGACGTACTGGGTCGCGCCGAAGGTCTGAAGCTGGACGGACGTCTGCAGGGCAAGCACCATCCCGGTGAAGAAACCCGTGAGCAGCACGATGCCGAGCGACTTGACGCCGATCTCGTCCATCTGCTGGACGGTATCGCCCCCATAAAAGGGCCGGGCGAAAATGAATCTGAACGCCTTGCCGGCGAGCTCAAAGAATTCCTGCAGCGAGTAGACGCCGTTCTTCGCCGCATTGTTGAATCGTTCTAAGATCAAATTAAAGATGTTCCATAGGGGCAGCGTGAGCGTATCGCGCAACGTGCAATGAGGCAAGGGGCATACCCCGTTTCCAGCCCTCGCAGAGACAGTTAACTTCCGCTCACATGATCGAGACGATCTCGCGTGACAGACTGACCGAGCTGCTGCACGCGGGCGCGAGACAGCGCATCGCGATCATCGGCGACGCGATGCTCGACGTCTACCTGCACGGGGATGTCGATCGCATCTCCCCTGAGGCTCCCGTGCCGGTGGTGAGGGTACGTGAGCGGCGGCTCGCGCTTGGCGGCGCCGCCAACGTGGCGCAGAACGTCGCCGCCATCGGCGCAGCGTGCGACCTCGTGTGCGCCGTGGGCAGCGATGCCGATGGCGCGCTGCTCGCCGGGATGCTGTCGGCGATCGATGCCGATGCGCGATCCCTTGTGAGAGTCGCGCGGCGAACAACCACCAAGACCCGCGTGCTCGCGAGGTCGCAACAGGTGGTGAGGTTCGACGAAGAGGAAGACACGGACATCACGGGTGCCGAAGTGAGGTCTTTGATCGATGCGGCCGCCGCGGCAATCGGGGAAGCCGACGCACTCGTCTTCGAGGACTACAACAAGGGTGTGCTCACCCCGGAGCTCATCCATGCCGCAATGGATCTTGCGCGCGAGCGCGGCATTCCCGTCGTCGTCGACCCAAAGTACAAGAACTTCTTTGCGTACCGCGGTGCGACTATCTTCAAGCCTAACCGCCGCGAGCTCGAGTCGGCGCTCGGTGCGTCCGTGGATATCGAACACTCTGAAGCCTTGCCTGAAACATTTCGGCGCCTTGGTGTAGAGAATCTGCTGCTCACGCTCGGCGAAGCCGGTATGGCTCTCATCGCTGCTGATGGCGAGGTGGGACGAATCCCGACGACCGCGCGTCAGGTTTACGACGTGGTTGGAGCAGGCGACACGGTGACGGCGTACCTCGCGACGATGCTTGCGGCCGGGGGAAGTCCCGCCGAGGCGGCGGTGATCGCCAACTTCGCGGCGGGCGTGGAAGTGGCGAAGCTGGGTGCGGCGTCCGTGAGCATCGACGAGGTGGAGGAGGCGTACGATCTCTTCGCAGCTTCGGGCGCCCCTGCGGGCCAGCGTTAAGAACAGTCAAGGAGATTATTTGCGTCAAGTTACAAGGTGGGCGCTGATGGCGGTCGCCGGCGTTTCGATATCGTTCGCCGATTGCCTCGCGCAGTCGGGCGACAGCGCTGCCGTGCCGGCTGTCGCTGGCCCCGACACCGCTGCCGTTGCGGTGACCATGGTCGTTCCCGCTGACGCCGCGGTTGAGGCCCCAGTCCGTGACCCCGGGTGCCACCTGTCGGGCCGCGAAGTGCCCCTCGCTCGCGCCGGCGTTGCTGGCGGGTTCGTTGCCGGGAACGTCACGCTCTGGCACTACTTCAAGCAGGCATGGTGGTCGGGTGAAAGATCGGAGGGCTTCTTTCTCAATGCTGACTGGGATCAGGAGTTCCGCGATCAGGACAAGTTTGGTCACTTCCTCGGCGGGTATCACCTCGCGCGTTTCGGCTACGATGGGCTTCGTGCCGCCTGCGTCTCGAAAAACAAGGCGCTGCTAGCCAGTGCCACGTACGCCGCCATCTTCCAGCTCCAGATCGAGATATTCGACGCGCGCTACAAGAAGTACGGTTTCTCGTACCCCGACCTGATCGCGAACACCGCCGGTATGGGACTTCTGGTCGCTCAGGAAGTTTATCCGAAGCTCAAGGCAGTGAAGCCGACGATTTCTTATCTTCGCAGCCCCGCAATGCAGAATCGCAACAA
>DATLXE010000560.1:0-1508 GCA_035575795.1 Gemmatimonadaceae bacterium | reverse complement strand
GGCGCTCGATTACACGCACGCGGGCGGTAACTGCTCGATAACGGGCGGGTATGTTTACCGCGGCACCGCGATCCCGGCACTGCGCGGACACTATTTCTATTCGGACTTCTGCGCCGGGGGGCTGCGGAGCTTTCGCTATTCGGCCGGCCAGGCGCTGGACCAGCGCGAGTGGGCGACTCAGCCGCTGCGGCAAGTCACTTCGTTCGGTCAGGACGCGGCGGGCGAGCTATACGTGATCGGGAACGGAATCGTCTACCGGATCGTTCAGGGAAGCTGAGCCCGAACCAGCGTCACAGGATGTACCGCCGGAGATCTTCGTCCTCGGCGATCGCGCTCAGGCGATCGCGCACGAGCTTGCCATCCACGCGCACCGTCGTGAGGCCGCTCTCCGGCAGGCCGAACAGTACATCCTCGAGCAGCGTCGTCATCACCGTGTGGAGGCGGCGCGCACCGATATTTTCCATGCGGTCGTTGACGTGCGCGGCGATGCGCGCGATCTCCGCGATCCCATCCTCCGTGAACTCCAGCGTCGCACCCTCTGCCGCGACGAGCGCCGAATATTGACGGGTAAGCGCATTCTCCGGCTCGCTCATGATGCGCACGAAGTCCGCTTCGGTGAGTGGCTGCAGCTCGACCCTGATGGGGAAGCGGCCCTGGAGCTCGGGAATGAGGTCGCTCGGCTTGGCGACGTGGAATGCGCCGGCGGCAACGAAGAGCACATGGTCGGTCTTCACCATGCCGTGCTTCGTCTGCACGTTGGAGCCTTCGACGATGGGAAGGAGGTCGCGCTGAACTCCCTCACGTGAGACGTCGGGGCCGCCCGCGTTGCCACGCTGTCCCGCGATCTTGTCGATCTCGTCGAGGAAGATGATGCCCATCGTCTGCACACGCTCGAGCGCGTCGGCCGTGACATCCTCCTTGTTGATAAGCTTCTCGAGCTCCTCGTCCAGAAGGACGCGGCGTGCCTCGGAAACCTTGAGAGTTCTCCGCTTGGTGCGCTTGGGGAGCATGTCCTTGAGCATCTCGGAGAGGTTGTCCATGCCCTCTGGCGCGCCCTGCGGGACCATCATGTCGAACATGACCGGGGATTGCTGCGCAACATCGATCTCCAGCTCGCGGTCCTCGAGCTGCCCATCGATGAGAAGCTGCTTCAGCTTCTCGCGCGTGCGCTTGTAGCGCTCGTGCACCGCGTCGCTCTCCTGGGACACGGCACCTGTTGGCGACACGACGAACAGGTGCGCGCCGCCACCGTCCGGCGGCGGCTGGTTGGCCGCCTGCTTTCCTTCGGCGGCCATGGGCAGGAGGAGGTCGAGAAGGCGGTCCTCGACCTTTTTCCTTGCCGGCTCCTGAACTTCCGACTCCCGTTCGGCACGCACCATCGTCATCGCGTTCTCCACCAGGTCTCGCACCATCGATTCCACATCGCGTCCGACGTAGCCGACCTCGGTGAACTTCGATGCTTCGACCTTCACGAATGGCGCGCCGGCGAGACGGGCGAGGCGCCGCGC
>DATLXE010000559.1:0-69293 GCA_035575795.1 Gemmatimonadaceae bacterium | reverse complement strand
ATGTTGCGCAGCACGATCGGACCGAAGTTTCCAGCCTTGAGCCCCTGCTCGATGCTCTTCCTGTCGCCTACGATCACTACGGCAAGAGTCCCTGGAGCGATGTACTGCTGGGCGACACGACGCACATCGGCCTGCGTGATTCCCTCGATGCTCTGCACGTAGTTGTTGTAATAGTCGAGCGGCAGGCCGTACATGGCGACGGGAACGAGCGCGCCGGCGATCTGCTGCGTGGTCTCGAAATTTCCCGGCAGCTGGAGCTGGAGATACTGCTTTGCGCGTGAGAGCTCGTCAGCGGGAACGTCCTCGCGGATCGAATTGATCTCCTTCATGAATTCGAACAGTGCCGAATCCGTTTTTGCGGAGACGACTTCCGCCGAAGCAACGAATGGTCCCGCCGCGCGTCTCATGTCGAATCGCGAGCCGGCGCCGTACGTGTAGCCGCGCGTCTCGCGCAGGTTCTGGTTGAGGCGACTGGTGAACGAGCCGCCGAGAATCGTGTTCATCACCGTGAGCGCGAAGTAGTCGCGTGTCGACCTTGGCACGCCGACCATCCCGATGCGGAAGGAGGACTGCGCCGCTCCCGGCTTGTCGATCAGGTAAATGGTCGTAGCCGACGCCTTCGGAGGCTCCGCGTAGTTCAGCGTCGAGAGGTCTCCGCGCTGCCATCCTCCGAAGAGGGCGTTGATCTTCTGCTCCACCTGCGCCGGCGTGACGTCACCGACAACGATGAGGGTCGAGTTGTTGGGCCGGAAGTTCGCGCCGTAGTACGACCTCAGGTCACCGACGGAGAGCGACGTCACCGATGCTTCGGTACCGAGCGACGGTGCTCCGTACGGATGCCCCGTCCCATAGATGATAGCCGGGAAGGCAATGTTTGCGATCGCCGGTCCCTGGTCCCGCAGCTGAAGGAGCTCGGTGAGCCTGTTCTTCCGGATACGTTCGAACTCGTTCTCGGGAAATGAGGGACGAAGCGCGACATCGGCGAACAGCGCCAGCGCGCTGTCGAGCTGTGCGGTCGGCGTGTGGAGCGACAGGGTGCTCGATTCCCAGCTGTTGGTGGAAGAGAGGTTGATGCCCAGGAAAGCGATCTGGTCGGCGATTTCGAGACTCTTCCGCGTCGTGGTTCCCTCGCGGAGCATCTGGGCGGTGAGGTTGGCTACTCCCATCTTCGATGCAGGATCGGCGGTGTTGCCGCTTCCCACCAGCAGCACGAAATCCGCGACCGGCAGCTCGTGGTGCTCTACGATCATGAGCTTGAGGCCGTTCGCCAGCTCGCGCGTAACAATCGGCGGAAGCGAGACTTTCTTCGGCGGACCCAGTACCGGCTGCTTCGAGCGGTCGAAGGTGACCTGCGCGCCGGCGGTCGCGTGAGCGCCAAGCAGAGTTGCCGCGCCAAGCACGACTATCATCAATCCGGACTTCATCGGCCACCCTCACTTGCGGTAAGCATCAACTCTCTTTTGCCTTCGGGAACAACGGTCAGAACGATTTTCGGGCGAGCCAGGTATGTTCGTGCCACTCGCTGTACGTCCGCGGCCGTCACTCGGTCGTAGCGCGCGGCATCCTTCTGCACGTAATCAGGCGTGCCGGCGAAATAGTTGTAGAAGTTGAGGATGTCGGCCTTTCCCAGAACGCTCGCGAGACGGTTGAGAAAGCTGGCACGGAAGGAGTTCTGTGCCCTGACGAGCTCACGCGAGGTGATTCCTCCACTGATGACACCAGCGATCTCGGCGCGGACGAGCTTGTCGATGTCGGCAACCTTCTGGCCCGGCTTCGGCGTGACGTCGATCTGGAACTTACCGTCCAGACGCCCGCTTTCCTGGCTCGCTCGTACCGTCTGCGCTACCTGCAGGTCGTACACGAGCTTCTTGTAGAGCCGCGAGTTCTTGTCGTTGGCGATGACCTGTGCGAGGATGTCGAGCGCGGCATCGTCTTTCGCAAACGCCTTCACTGAGTGCCACGTGTAGAACACGCGCGGCAGCTGGACCTTGTCTTCCAGCACGATGAACTTGTCGCGCGGAATGACTACCGCCGGCACGGTCATCCTTCTCTTCACCGCCGGCCCGCGCGGGATTCCGCCGAAGTACTTGGCGACGAGCTGTTTCACCGTCTTCGGATCGAAGTCGCCGGCGATTGCGAGCGTCGCGTTGTTGGGGGCGTAGTAGGTGCGGAAAAAATTCTTGGTGTCCTCGACCGAGGCGGCGCTCAGGTCGGCCATCGATCCGATGACGGGCCACGAATACGGGTGGTCCTTCGGGTAGAGAGCGGCGAGAATCGTCTCGTCGGCTCGGCCGTACGGCTGATTGTCCACTCCCTGCCGGCGCTCGTTCTTTACGACGTCGCGCTGGAGGTCGACCTTGGGCAGGTCCATCGTCGGCAGAAGAAATCCCATCCTGTCGGCATCGAGCCACAGTGCAAGCTCGAGCGCGTTGGAGGGGAGAGTCTCGTAGTAGTTGGTCCGGTCTTCGGTGGTCGAACCGTTGTTGTTGGCCCCGACAGCCTCGAGCCACTTGTCGAACATTCCCACGGGTACGTTCTGCGACCCCATGAACATGATGTGTTCGAAGAGGTGCGCGAATCCGGTGCGTCCCGGCTGCTCGTCACCCGAGCCGACGTGGTACCAGGTGTTGACGGCAACGACCGGAGTCGAATGGTCTTCGTGCAGGATCACCTGCAGCCCGTTGGGCAGCGTGTACTTCTCGAACGCAATGCGGGGAGTTGTCTGCGAGTGGCCCGCGACCGGTACGAACGCGCTCGCCGCTAAGTAGCAGATAGTAACTAATGAATGTTTCGTCTTCACAGCTTCCTCTCGAAAAAGAACGCCAGCGGGGCCTTTACCGATTCTCCCAAGATATACCTCCACCGCGCCTCGCGGTTCGGGGAGATGGGGCTGGTGCGCGTAGGTGAGGTAAACGGAGTGAACCCGAAACGCCGCGCCAGAATGCGGAGCCGCAGCATGTGAAACGGGTCGCTGACGAGCACCGCGGTGTTCAGCCCGCGCGCCTCGAGCAGTCCGGCAACGGCGCGCATCGACTCGCTCGTCGTCTTGCCTTCGTTCTCAACCAGGATCGCCGTGTCCGGAACGCCCCGCTTCCTGGCGTACGCCCGACCGACAGCCGCTTCACTGGTCGTGTCGCCGCGGCCGGTGCCGCCGGTAAGAATGAGCAGCGATGCGAGCTCGCGGTTCCAGAGAGCGAGCGAATGATCCAGCCGAGCCTTGAGGACGGGCGATGGCTTGCCCGCATACTGGGCGGCGCCGAGGACGACGATCGCGTGCGCCCTGCGAGCTTCATCCCGCGAACTCCAGCGGAGCACCGACGCCGCGGAAATCACCCACATCGCAAGCGCCATCAGAGCAGCAATGCCGATGATCCGGCGTACGATCAGGAGGGCGCGCCACATTCCTCAAGCTACGCTAGAAAACACCCCGCGTGTTAGGCTCCGGACACTCTACGGCATAGCCTTTGGCTCTCAACGCAGCCCTGAATTCGTCCTGAACTTCCGGCTCGCCGTGCACGAGCCAGACCGGCCCCAGCTTCGGGGATTTTTCCTTTACGCGTCCAAGCCAGGACGTCATCTCGTTGCGGTCGGCGTGCGCGCTGTAGCCGTTGATGATGACTACCCTGGCGCGAAGCGGAACTTCCTCTCCGAAGATCTTGAGCACCGGCTGCCGCTCCACCACCCTGCGACCCAGTGTGTGCTCGGCCTGAAATCCGACGACCAGGATCGTGTTGCGCGGATCGCTCGCTCCCTGCATCAGATGGTGAAGGATACGGCCGTTTTCCATCATCCCCGATGCCGCGATGATAACCATCGGCCCGCGCGCCCTGCTGAGCGCCTTCGAGTCCTCCACGTCGCGCGTGAACTGCATGAGATCGAACCTGAACAGCTCCTTCACCTTCTCGACCATCTGCTCCGACTGGTCGAAGATCTCCGGGTGCATCTCGAAGACGGTCGTCGTGTCGATCGCCAGCGGACTATCCAGGTAGATGGGGATCGGCGGTATCGCTTTCTCCCTGACCAGCGCGTGGATGTTGTAGATCATCTCCTGCGTGCGGCCGACGGCAAACGCCGGAATCAGTACCCGCCCGCCGCGCGCCGCAGTGTCGCGAATCACCTGGGCCAGCTCCGCTTTCGCGCCTTCCACGGATTCGTGGTCGCGGTTGCCGTAGGTAGATTCCATGATCAGCGCGTCGGCGCCCTCAGGCGGCACCGGATCGCGGATGATCGCGAGGCCGCTGCGACCGATGTCGCCGGAAAACACCAGTCGTTTCGTGATGCCACCCTCGGTGCAATCCAGAATGACCGACGCCGAGCCGAGGATATGGCCGGCATCGACATAGGTGGCGCGGACCCCGGGTACGACGTCGAACGGCTTGTCGTACGGCATCCCGATCATCAGCTCCATCGTCCGCACCGCGTGCCGCATTCCATAGAGCGGCTCCACGAACTCCTTCTCTCTCTTGGCGAGGAAAAGCGCGTCTTTCTCCTGGATGTGCGCGGAGTCGGCGAGCATTATCGCGCAGAGATCGCGGGTGGCGTTCGTGGCGAAGATAGTCTTGCCGTAGCCTTCGGCGACGAGATAGGGGAGACGGCCCGAGTGGTCGATGTGGGCGTGCGACAGGACGACGGCGTCGATTTCCGCAATCGGCAGCGGCAGCTTCCTGTTCTTCTCCGCGGACTCTGCCCGCTTTCCCTGGAACATGCCGCAGTCGAGCGCTACCGTGTGGCCGTTCACGTGGAGCAGGTGGCACGACCCGGTTACCTCGCGCGCCGCGCCCGCGAATGTTATCTCCAACCGACTAGCCCTCGGCCAGGGCGTCGCGCTGGAACAGGATGGTGAGCCGCTGCTCGTCCTGCGACATGAGGGCGGGCTCCCACCCTCCCCTGCTCCGCTCGTTGAGCAGGTCGGTAAGCGTGTCTTCGTCCTCGCGCGTATGGCGGGTTAGCTTCACCACCACAGCCTGGTATTCTTTCATCGGTCGCCGGAGACGGAATGATAGAGCGTGTAAAGGAATTTCCCTGCCTGACTATTATCCGGCATCCTCTTGTCCAGCACAAGCTGACCATCCTGCGCGATCAGCGCACCGAGACGAAGCATTTCAAGGAGCTGGTGGACGAGATCGCGATGCTGATGGCGTACGAGGCCACCTGCGAGCTGGCGCTCGAGGAGCGCGATGTGGACACGCCCCTCGAGAAAACTTCCGGCTGGCACATCAGTGGGAAGAAGCTGACACTCGTGCCGATACTCCGCGCCGGACTCGGAATGGTGGAGGGAATTCTGCGCCTCGTTCCCTCGGCCCGGGTCGGACACATCGGACTTTACCGCGATCACGACACCCTCAAGCCGGTCGACTACTACTTCAAGGTGCCGGGCGATCCCGGCGAGCGGGATTTCTTTCTCCTCGACCCGATGCTCGCAACGGGAGGCAGCGCTGTCGCCGCGGTCTCTTCGCTCAAGCGCGCCGGGGCAACGCGAATCCGGTTCCTGTGTGTCGTCGCCGCTCCCGAGGGCGTCAGGACGCTGAGCGAGGCGCATCCCGACGTCCAGATATACTGCGCGGCACTTGACCGGGAACTCAACAGCCAGGGCTACATACTTCCGGGACTTGGGGATGCGGGCGACCGCCTGTTCGGAACCCGCTGACTGCCGACAGACGACTTCGTCACCTGTTACGCACAGGCTGGCAAAGATCCAGCACCGTGAAATTCCCCCTTTCTCTCTTCGGCAAAAAGTCAAGAGAGGAATACAATCGTTCCGGCAAAATGTTTTTTTGTTACGACCAGATGCGACGAGATCGGTCTTGTTGAGAGTTTGAGGCAATTGTATCTTCTCGCATCGCAAAAACGCGCGACACGTTTTTCACCCCGCGAACTGGTCGTTGATGCTCATCAACCTGCTGCCTGACTTTTTCGCCGTCCACAACAGTACCGACCGTGTCGCCGCCTATCTCCGCTACTTTGAAAATCACCGCCGTTTCCTCGAGGCGTACTGGCACAATTACGTGCTGGATCCCGGTGGTCCGCACTTTCTCGAAGTAGTACGCTCCGCCGCCCTCGCCAGCCGCGTCGACCTGAGAACGATGCTGGAGAGAATCGATGTCGTCTCACTGGCTCGAAATACGGAGGAGCAGGTCCGCACCCTGCTCGACATCGACACCAGCATCGACGTCGTCCTGATGGTTGGAGTCGGCGCCGCAAACGCCGGTGAGCTCGTCGTGGACGGCAGGGGCATCGCTTTCGTGTGCCTCGAGCACTTCACCAGCGTCACGAATCCCGAAACTCAGGGCCTCGGGCTCGACCCGGAACTGATCCCTCTCTGGCTCGCGCATGAGATCGCTCACACCGTGCGCTACACATCGCCGACGAGCCGGAGCGAGATGAAGCAGCTCGTCGACGAGACGGCTGGATACTACTCCTACTGGGAAACGGGCCGCCGGGCTTCCCTCAGGGAGCTGATGATCAACGAGGGCATCTCCATCCAGGTGTCGCGCGCCGTGAGCCCGGGTCATGCCGCCTGGGAATACTACGGCTACACCCGGCGCGAGTATGCGACGGTGAGAGAGCTGGAGCCGATGATGACGAGAGCCCTCGCCGCCGACCTCGATCGCTCAGGCCTAGGCCTTCGCCTCCGCTATCTCTCCGGCGGCATGAGCGACGAAGCACGCACCGTCGACCGTCACGTGTTTCCCGAGAGAAGTGGCTACTTCCTTGGAAGTCGCATGGTCGAGCCAGCGGTGGCAGCACGCGGACTTTCCTGGACGGCGCGGGCGAGCGCGAACGAAATCACCTCCATCGCCAGCTCTTCCGCCGCTTCGGCCTGATCGGCCGCCCTATTTCCCCACACAGAAGGAGCTGAACACCCGGTCGAAGACATCATCGACGTCTATCGATCCGATCAGCTCTTCGAGCGCGGCGGCGGCGGTACGGAGATGGACCGACGCAACGGTAGCGGGAAGACTCTCCTCCTTCCATCCGCTCTGAAACAGTTGCAGCTCCGCTCGCGCCAGCGCGATCGCGTGCCGGTGCCTGGTGCGCGTGAGCACCGGCAGGTCGCCTCCGGGTTCCGCGTGACTCGACACCAGCGACTGTTCGATCCGGGCGATAAGCTCCGGTAACCCCGAGCCGAGCTCGGTGCTCACCGCCAGCCAGGTGTACAGTCCAAGATCCGTTACTTGGTAGCCATGAGGTACTAAATCGGACTTGGTACCGACACCGATGACGGCGGCATCAGAGAGCGCTCGCACCGCGGCTACCGTGTCCCGCAATCCCCGCTCGTCCTCGGCGCACGCGAGCACGACGTGAGCCGCGGTTACATATCGGTTGCTCATCTCGATCCCCAGCTTCTCGATTCTGTCGTCCGTCTCACGAAGCCCGGCGGTATCCACCAGCCGGAGTGGCCAGCGACCCGTGTCGACGACAGCCTCGAGCGCATCGCGGGTCGTACCCGGCAATTCGGTCACAATGGCGCGCGAGTGACCGAGCAGCGCGTTGAACAGCGAGGATTTTCCGGCGTTGGGGGGACCGACGATCGCGATCACGGCGCCTTCTCGAATGATCTCGCCTACCGCTGCCGTGGCAAGCAGTGCCTCCAGCGCGTCGATGCTGCGACGAGCTGCTTCATCGATGCGGCGCGGGGCGATTGGACCGTCGTCCTCCTCCGGAAAATCAATATCGTAGGCGATCAGCGCTTCGAGATGGATCAGCTCGTCGCGAAGTGCCACCAGACGTCGGGACAGGCCCCCATCGAGCTGTGAAAGGGCGACATTCTGCATCGCGCGCGAACGGGCGTCGATCAGGTCGCCGACCGCTTCCGCCTGCAGGATGTCGAGCTTGCCGTTCAGCACCGCGCGGCGCGTAAATTCGCCCGGTAGTGCCTGCCGGGCGCCGGAGGATATGAGAGCGGCGACGATGGACGCCGGCACAACGTTGCCACCGTGTGTCGAAATCTCGACGACGTCCTCTCCCGTAAACGACGCCGGGGCGATAAACGTGGTTACGATTGCCTGATCGAGCCGCCGTGACTTCTCGCTCACCTCGCACAGCTCCGCCGTCCGCGGAGAGATCGGCCACGGCGTGATGTGTCGCTCGGCGATCCGGAATGCATCCGGTCCGCTTAGCCTCACCACCGCGATCGCTCCTCTGCCCGGTGCGGTGGCGAGAGCGACAATGGTGTCATCCCACATTGCCAATCGCGACGCTGAACCGTTCCCGCCCATCACGCGCTCTTGGGCGGGAGCTCGAAGGTCATTCCCGGCTCGAGGATCCGGACGGAGGTGTGGTGGGCGTAGGTCTCGAGAGTCGAACGAAGGCGGTTGATCGCATCGTACGCCGTCGAGGTGACGTGATTGAACGTCCCCCAATGATATGGAATCAGGAACCGGGCGTTCAGCCGCTCGAAAAAGGTGAGTGCATCGTCGGTCGTCAGGTGGCCCTTTCTGAATCCGCTTCGCTTCCACCAGGGGGCGTGGCCGATCGGCAGAAGCGCCAGATCGAGCGTGCGCTCCTTGTCCCGCACATGACGGTCGACAAGGTGGGTGCTGTCATCCATCAACGCCGTGTCACCGGCGAAAAAGCACGAGACGCTATTAGTATCCATCAGGTACATATTCGCATCGGCTCGCCACCGGTCGACGCCGTAACGATTTCCGCGATGCGTTGCCGACGCGGCACGGATTGTCAGGGTGTCGAGCTCCGTCGATTCGCCGGGTGCGAGCGGTACCGCATGGGTGTAGCGCTGCTTCACTAGCCACTGCGCGACGACCGGCGGAGCGAACAGTGGAATGTCCCTCGGCAGCGCATCGAGCGACTTGAAGGAAAGGTGATCCGCGTGGGCGTGGGTGAGAAGGATCGCATCGAGCTTCGGGAGCGCGTCGAGCGCGATTCCCGGCGCGCTCACCCTCGGCAGAAAACGTCCGAGCGTGAGCTCGAAATTGGGGTCGGTAAGAATGAGTTTTCCGTTCACCTCGATCAGCAGCGTTGCGTGACCGATATAGGTTACGCGGAGCATTTACCTAGACGGCGGCGCGGACACGCGCGCGCTCTCGCGCCAGCAGCCACTGTTGCGGCAGCGCGGCAACGTTTTGCGCCGTGTAGTACAGGTTGAGCCCCGACGCCATGTTCAGCAGCACCGCCGTCATCATGACCGGGAACATGTACATCATCATCTTAGCCTGCGGGTTCGGCGGCGCGTTTCTCATTCCGATCCAGGACAGCACGTACATCGAGAGGCCCATCAGAATCGGCAGGATGTAGAAAGGATCCTTGATCGAGATGTCGTGCAGCCAGAGGAATGGAACGCCTCGGAACTCGATCGTGTTCTGGAACACGAAGAAGAGCGCGAAAAGAATCGGCATTGGCAGGAGCGCGGGAAGGCATCCGGTGAGGCCCGCGAACGGACTCACTCCCGCCTCACTGTACACGGCCATTATCGCTTCACGCTGCTTGAGCGGATTGTCCTTGTACTTCTTTTGCACCGCGGCGAGTTTCGGCTGCAGCTCCTGCATCTTGAGACTCGATCGCATCGTGCTCTGATTGAGCGGCCAGAGCGCAAGCCTGATCAGGATGCCGAGTATGACGAGCACCCATCCATAGCTGAGATTGAGGCGGTTGTGCATCCACAACAGCGCCTCGATCACTTTCGAGGCAATCGGATGCACCATTCCCTGCATGAATCCCCAGCCATATGGATTCACGGTGTCGAACTCTCTGCCCAGGGCCATCAGCCGCTGCGATTCCTGCGGTCCGGCATACATCTCGAACGCGAAGCCGTTGTTCCGGAGAGCCTGGACAGCGGTCGCCGAGGCGGTGTTCGCGATGTTTGTCAGCCGAGGGCCGCCGGTGAGCGTCACTTCGCTGAACGGCACTCCGTCCTTTAGCGCGAGCATACCGAGCACGAAGTACTTGTTCTTGACGGCAACCCAAGTGAGGGGTCCGGGCTGGAGTCTCTTCTCGCCGGGATCGAGCTTGTCGAACAGCACGCTCCCCGCGCGGTCGCGAGTGGGCTTGAAGCTGTAGGCCAGACTCTGGTAGTCGGCGGCAGTATCAGACTCGGCGGACCGCAGTGTTTTCGGAAGGTCCACGAGCAGGAAGGCCTGGCCCGTGATGCCGGTAAGAGTTCCCGTCACCTTCATGGTATAGCTCGCTAACGTGTCTGCCGGGATTGCGTAGTTGATGACGACGCCAGTAGTGCCGACAGTCGCATCATACCGAAGCTGCTCGCCGCCGCCTGGGACCGCAGTCCTGGACATCCGAAACGGAACACGGTCGAGAGCGACAGTGTCAGCGGGGAGAACAAGCCGGTAACCGAGCAGTGGAGCTCCGCGCACCGCCAGGTCAACAGGTCCGCCGCCGGGGGAGCGATTCTGATAAGCGCTGATGACGATCGATACAGGAGCGGCTCCGATGCTGCTGAACTGGTAGCGCGCCTTCGGCGTGACAACCGACGTGGTTTCAGCAACAATGGCCCCAGCAACCGGAGTTGCTACCACGCCCGGTGCGGGCACGGGTGAGGTTAGTCCTCCGACGGTTGCAGAATCGCTACGCACGACCGGTACAGTGCCGGTGTTCGGAGCGACCTCCCGAATAGATGCGGCGCTATCCTGCGCAGTCATCGGTACGGCGGGAATCTGCTTTGGTGACGGAAACAGGAACTGCGTGATCGCGATAACGATCAGCGATAGAAACAACGCAAGAAAAAAACGCTTATCCAAACGCTTATCCATTCAAGGGACCGGGTCGTATCCGCCAGGCCGAAAGGGGTGACAGCGGAGGATACGGCCGGTGGTGAGCCAGGCACCCTTCATGACACCGTAACGCTCGAAGGCTTCGAGCGCGTAGGCCGAACAGGTTGGATAGTAACGGCAACTGGCGGGGAGAAGTGGAGAGACTCCCAGCTGGTAACCGCGGATCAGGCGGATAAATATCGCCCGCATTCAGGGAGCCTGGCAGAGACTATCCGCCCACCGTGCAATCGACTCGATGTCGGAAGTGAGCTCGGCAAATGTAGATCGGTACGCACCGGGTTTGGCTCTGATAAGAAGGTCAAGTTGTCCGAGCGCCGGCAGCAGCTGCGTTCGCGCCAACTCACGCAACCTTCGCTTCAACCGGTTGCGTGCGATAATTCGTTGCTTGTATTTCGGCACGACGACACCAATCCGTGGATTGAGCAACAGGGAAGCGGCCGCCCGAGCCTCGAGATGGTCGGTGTGCATGCGCTTCCCTGTTCGTCGTACTGCCTCGAGGTCGGCTTCCTTCGTCAGCCTGTGGCTGCGAGGAAAGCCGAAACCGTCACGCGCCGGCGTACTTGGTCGGCAACTGGACAGTAAGCCGTTTGCGTCCCTTCTTGCGACGGCGGCTAAGAACTTCACGTCCCCATCTGGTTGCCATCCTGAGCCGGAAACCGTGAGTCCGGATGCGGCGTTTGTTGCGGGGACGGTAGGTGGGCTTGCCCATTACGATACTCCAGAAACCAATAAGATCTTTACGGCAGAGAACCGGTAAAACTATCCCACCATTGAAGATAGGTCAAGCGACCTGAAGCATTTCGCATCACAGTGGTTTGACTTTTCCACATAAACCGGGCAGGTTAGCGCGTCATGTCTCTGAGCCCGTCGGAAGTCTGGAAACGTTTGCTGGATCGCGCCCGGCAGGAGCTCCCACAGCAAACTTTTCAGGCCTGGCTCGAACCGACAGAAGCGCTTTCGATCGAGGGTTCGACGCTGATTGTCGGCGCTCCAGATCAGTTTACCGCCGACTGGAATGAGTCGAAACACGCCACGATGTTTGCGTCTTTCGCCCCGATCGCGCTGGGTTACCCCCTTACCGTTGTATTTCGCGTACACGAGGAGCGGAAGAAGCGGCCGCAGATGGATTTCTTCGTTGCGCCACCTGCCACGACTTCATTAAAGACAGGTCTACAGCACAACGGCGTCACTTCGACGCCATTGAGCGAGAGATATACCTTCGACCTTTTTGTCATCGGCAAGTCGAACGAGATGGCCGCTGCCACTGCCCACGCTGTCAGCCAGGCGCCCGGCAAGGTCTACAATCCGCTCTTCATCTACGGAGCGACCGGGCTTGGCAAGACGCACCTGATGCAGGCCGTAGCACACGAAACGCGACAGCGTAACCCGAGCGCGCGCATCACTTACGTCGGCGCGGAGCAGTTCATGAACGAGTTCATTCGTTCGATCGGTGAGCGCAAGACGCCGGATTTTCGTAAGCGATACCGCGAAACGGACCTGCTACTGGTCGACGATGTCCATTTCCTGAAGGGTAAGGAATCAACGCAGGAAGAGTTCTTTCACACCTTCAACGCACTTTACGAAGGTGGCCGCCAGATAGTTCTCACCAGCGATCGTGCGCCTTCCGACATTGCCGGTCTCGAGGCCCGTCTTGTTAGCCGGTTCGAGTGGGGAATGGTAGCCGACATCGATGCTCCGGATTTTGAGCACCGCGTTGCGATCCTGCAGCAAAAGGCTCAGCTCGACCATCTCGAGCTGACCATTCCCGATGAGGTCATTCACTTCATCGCGGAGAATGTGAGATCGAGCGTGCGGGAGCTCGAGGGATCCATCATCAAGCTGCTCGCATACGCTTCGCTCAAGCACGAGGACATTACCGTCGAGGTCGCACGTGAGGCTCTTCGCGACAAGCTCCGCGGAGCAGACCAGGGCACTCAGGCAGAATCTGCATCACTCACGATAATCGCGATCCAGCAGACTGTTGCCAGAGAGTGGGGTGTCACAGCAGAGGGACTTCGGTCGAAGATGCGTACGAAAAACCTCACTGTGCCACGACAGATTGCCATCTATCTCACTCGCGAGATGCTCGGAACTCCACTCGTGGAGATTGGAAACGCTTTTGGCAAAAGGGATCACTCCACTGTGATCCACAGTCTCGACAAGGTCGAAAACGACATGGGCTCGAGCGACGAGCTCCGGAGCCGTGTGGGAAAAGTCAGAACTATCCTTGAAACGCTCGGAAATCCCCACCAGGGCACCGTGGATAAGCGACGCCTGCGCCAGAACGATGTCGACATCCGGCGACAACCTGAGTTATAAACGTCGACCACACATTAAATGGCGTGGCGGAAAAGACACCGCCTTCATAACTTAGGCAGTCCGCCGAGTAGTCCACAGAGCCTACTACTACTGCTACTTTTCTTTTCTGAAAAGCAGTACCAGATAGCCCACCGAGAATTCCACAAAGGGGTAGGATGCGCTTCACGATCTCCCGTGAGAAGCTCCAGGAAGGACTCGCTGCGGTAGCCGCCAGCATCCCGGCAAAAACGACGTTGCCTGTTCTCGCCAATATTCTCCTCGAGACAACTGATAAGGGCATCAAGCTTTCAGGTACGGATCTCGACATTGCCGTAAGTACCGAGGTCGCAGCGGATGTTGACGCACCTGGCGCGGTAACAGTGCCGGCGAAGAAGCTGTCGGAAATTGCGAGAGAGCTCCCGCCAGCTCCAGTAAAAATCAGTGCGGTTGGAGAGCAGCGTGTTACGATCGAATGCGGCCGCTCACGATTCAAGCTTCTTGGATTGCCGCGGGATGAATTTCCGACGTTCCCTTCGGTTCGCTTTAACGAGAGCTGGCGTATTCGGTCTGGCGACCTCCAGCAACTGATTTCGCACACCTCGTTTGCGGTTTCGTCGGAGGAGAGCCGGCCCATCCTGAATGGTGTTCTGTGGGAGCTTCGTCCGGACAACATGCGGATGGTTGCGACGAACGGGCACCGGCTGGCCAAGATGGAAATGCCGATCAATTCCACCAATGCTCCGTCGAGCGACCTCATCGTTCCGCCAAAGGCGCTCGAGCAGATACGCAGGCTGTTCCCCGCTGAGGAAGAGCTGGAGATTGCCCGTGGCGATAACCACATCGGGTTTCGTTCCCCGTTCACCGCGGTATTCACCCGCCTGATCGAAGGTCCCTATCCGAACTACGAACAGGTCATCCCGAAGGATAATGATCGGGTGGCAACGGCCGATAAAGTTGCCCTGACAAGCGCGCTCAAGCGCATGTCGGTCATTGCTTCCGACCAGACACATCGCATCCGCCTGTCGTTCAACTCGGGAATGCTGAAGTTCAGCGTCCAGACTCCGGACCTTGGCGAAGCCCAGGACGAACTGCCAATTCGGTACACGGGAGATCAGCTCGATATCGGCTTCAACGCGAACTACCTGCTCGAGATCCTTCGCTACATCCCGACTGATGAAGTGCGGCTCACCTTCAAGGCTCCTGAGCGGGCTGCCACGATCGAGCCGGAAGGGTGGAGCGATCCCGCGACGTACATGTGCCTGGTGATGCCGCTGCGTCTCGTGGACTAGCGGACCGCGGAATACTCTCGGCGGGTTTGCTGTGCAAAACGATGCACGCGCCCGGAATTCCCGATCTGAATGTCGAGTTGCTGATCACTGTGAAGCGTGTTGATGCGTCCGGTGGGTGTCTCCAGGTAGTAGTCGGACGTCTCAGTTCCCGCCGCCGACAATTTCACGCGATGCTGCTGCTGTGCTCCTTCGCCCTCTCCTCGAATCGAGCTGATTCTTCTCACCTGGACGAGCCCGGCGAAACTGCCCCCTGCTTCGCCCAGCACCGTGTAGGTGTGGCTGGCAACGGACCGCATCAGGATTCCCGCCTGACACAGGGTCGTCGAATCGGAGCTCGTCCAACTGGCGTTTTTCACCAGTGTCTCAGGCATTACTGGCGCAAGGACGCGCAAATCTGCAGCGAGATTCGCTCGTTCGCGCGCGCAACCATTGGATGAATCTTCTGTCTTGATATGCAGCTGTCCGTTGGAAAGGTCGGCGGACATTCGTACCGCCGGCGTGAGCGTGTCGGTTGCAGCGGGTGAGGGAGTGAGCTCGAGACTATCGAGTACCGCCTCGACGGTAATCCTGGTCGGCGATTCCACCGTCAGCGATATCGTTTCACGCCGTCGGTCACTCGAGACCTCGCGGCGCCCGCCTGTTCCTGAACGATCCTCTATCGTGCTCGTACGCGTGATGCGATAGCCTGTGCTACCGCTGGCATAGGAGAGGCTCCATGGTCCAGGTGCTTCCGAGAGCGGAATGGCAACGACAGGCGGAACCGGTTGTGCGGGTTCAGAGGCTCGCGGCAGGGGCACGGGACTGGAACGACGTGCCGGCGCGCATGCACCCGACGCCATGAGTAGAAACGTGAACGCTGTCGTTGCAAGTCTCACCAGCTTCTCTCCGTGGTCCGATGAAGAACGGCCTCCGACGAAAGTTTCTCGCGGAGGCCGTTCGAGTGCAAGCGATCGGTCTGTAAGCCGGGTTCTGTCGGACCCGAAGATCCGGACGATCATTTATCTAGGAGTACGGTCACCCGCACTCTCCAGCAGCCTACCCGCGGCGTTTTATTCGGAGTGGACGCTCCTCGCCGCATATTTGGCCTTGCTCCAGCCGGGGTTTGCCGTGCCACGCATGTTGCCATGCGCGCGGTAGGCTCTTACCCCACCTTTTCACCCTTACCACCGAAGTGGCGGTCTGTTCTCTGTGGCACTGTCCGTCACGTAAGCAGCTCACGCCGCCTGTGCCCAGGTGTTACCTGGCAGCCTGTCCAATGGAGCCCGGACTTTCCTCGAAATCGTACCTGAAAGGTACTATTTCCGCGATCGTCCGACCGATCTCTCTCCAAATATAGCCTCTGACGATTTGTGAGCGCCTGGAGGCACCTGCGCACAGTGTCGTGACGCGCCTCTGACGGACCCCTGTAACCTTGTCCGCGTACGGTAACCCGGAGGATTCCACCATGGCGGCAGGAACGAGGCGCGCTCCCGAAAGATCTCCTGTGTCAACGATGCTGACTCCATCGGAACGATCGCGGGTCGACGCCGCGGCGCAAGGGCTGTGCGATCCACTGCACCGCGAATCTCTCGACGAGGTCATCTCCGATCTGAGGCAGCGGCGAGCCAGTCTCGTCCTGATCTCCGTCACGCGCTACGGAATGCAGAACTCCTCGCGTGTTGCAGCGATGGTTCGCGAATTCCCGAGAATTCCAGCGGTCGCGCTCCTCACTGAAACGCAGAATTCCACACCGCACTCCACTCTCGCACTCGGCCAGCTCGGTGTGCGCACCCTCGTCGATGCGCGACTGCCGACTGGGTGGCAGACGCTCCGAAATCTTCTCGCATCGCACGGCTCGAGCGACCTGCAGCGCTCTGCGCTGTCGCAGATCAGTCTGGATCTCCCCGAGATTTCTCCCGACTGCTGGCGCTTCTTCGAGCTCCTGTTCAGTGGCGCGCCCAGAATCTCGACGGTGCGGCAGCTCGCGCGTAACATGAACATTCTGCCGAGCACGCTGATGAGCAGGTTCTTCCGCGCAAAGCTGCCCGCGCCGAAACGATATCTCTCTCTTGCCCGGCTGGTGAGCGCCGCGCGGCTGTTCGAGAATTCGGGATTGTCAGTCGCGCGCGTAGCCAATCATCTCGACTACTCGTCGCCGCAGAGTTTCGGGCGACACGTGCGAACGGTGATGAAAATGTCACCCGTTGCGTTCCGGGGGCTATACGATGGGCAGGGCATGGTACAGTACTTCCGAAAAGAGCTCGTGCTTCCCTACGCCGGTACGCTGTCCGTATTCAAGCCGGCGGCTGCATCGCCCGGCTGGATGGCGAAGAGTCTGCCGCGCTAACTCGCCATCAAGCGGGCATCCGCGCGACTATCTCGCTTGCCCGGACTATGCTGACCACGGAGAGACCGGTTGATGCGACGAGAGCTTCCCGGCCTCCCTCTTCGCGGTCGACCAACGCGAGTACTCCTACCGGCTCACCTCCGGCGCTGCGCACGGCTTCAACAGCGCGCAGCGCCGATCCTCCGGTCGTAATCACATCCTCGATGATTGCAACACGGTCTCCTCCCCGGAACGGTCCTTCGATGAGCTTTCCCGTGCCATGTGACTTCGTTTCCTTGCGCACGGTGAATGCCCGCACGGGAAACTGGCTACCCGCGCTTGCGTAGCTGATCGCATAGGCGATTGGATCGGCGCCGAGCGTGAGGCCGCCGGCTGAATCAGCGCGCCAATCGTGCATGCGCATGATCTCGAGTGAAAGCGGGCCGATGAGGGCCAGACCCTCCGGACTCATCGTCGTGAGTCGCGCGTCGATGTAGAGAGTCGAGGACTTTCCCGAAGCGAGTGTGAACTGTCCCCGCCGCGCGGAGCGCGATGCAAGCAGCGCGATCAGGGTCGTCGTGTCCGGCATAGTGCGGGAGGTTAGGGGGTCCGTAGATTGGAGTCAATGCGCACATTCCTACAGCTCGGCCTCGACGAGTGGACGAGTTTGATTGGCTGGGCCGTATCACTGGGCGCCGTTCTCGGCCTCGCGCTCGTGCTTCGTCACGAGCGGCGGCAGGCGCGCAGTCTCGTCGAGCGCTCGAAGGAGCTCGAGCGTCTGTCGTCGGAGCTGCTTCGCGTCAACCGCATGAAGAGCGAGTTCTTGGCGAACGTCTCTCATGAGCTGCGCACTCCACTCAACGCGATCGTCGGGTTCGTGGATCTCCTGCGTGAAGGAGTTTACGGTGAGCTCGCGCCGCGCCAGGTAAAACCGGTTGAGCGCATCGAGGCATCGGCCAATCATCTCCGGCACTTGGTCGACCAGGTGCTGGATCTCGCTAAAATGGCTGCGGGCCGACTGGAAATTCATACCGAACCCGTCGACCTGCGCCCCTTTGTGCTCGATGTTGCGAGCGAGATCGAATCGCTCGTCAGCGAGAAGGCGCTGACGCTGTCGCTCGTGATGGGAGCGGCCCTGCCCCGCATCAGGACGGATCCCACGCACCTGCGTCAGATTCTCGTGAACCTGCTTGGCAACGCGGTGAAGTACACGAATGAAGGTGGAATCATCATCCGTACACGACTGGTTGACTCTCCTCCCTCGCAACAACCGAAATCGTCCGACGATCGGTTGTCATATCCGGCGTCGCCCTGGATCGGAATTCAGGTCATCGATACGGGCATCGGCATCGCTCCGGCCGACCAGAGCCGCATCTTTGACGAGTTCGAGCAGGTTGGTGCGGGGCCGCGGGGACATTCCGCCGAGCGTGGAACCGGGCTCGGATTGCCTATTTCGCGTCGCCTGGCGGCGCTGATCGGGGGAATGGTGGAGCTGCAGAGCGAGGCCGGAAAGGGCTCCACGTTTACGCTGTGGCTTCCGGTGGATCCCGACGATCTAGCGACTGCGTCCAAATAGTCCCTTGAACTTGTCGAGGGCGCGAACAGGCTCCATCTCGACAGCCGCCGCTTCCTGGAACGCCTTCGAAAAAGCATCGACGCTCGGATAGCGCGACGATGGTGTGCGGGACAATGCGCGCATGATTACCGTTTCCAGTGCGGGACTGAACTGGACGTCGTCGCAGGCATCACGCAGCGGGATCGGGGGCATCGTCAGAAGCTGCGTGAACATCTCGCGGGGTGCCTTCGCCGTGTAGGGCAGGCATTTCGTGAGCAGGAAGTAGGCGATCGTTGCGATGCTGTACTGATCGGCGGCGGCGGTAACGAGCTCACCGGAGAGCGCTTCGGGCGCGATGTACATCAGTGTGCCGACGAAAAACCCGGCGCGCGTCAGCCTCTCGTCGCTCGGTGCCTGGGTGTCGGTCGCGATTCCGAAGTCGAGAAGCTTCACCTTCTTCGTCTTCGGATCGTACATCACATTTTCCGGCTTCAGATCCCGGTGAACGATGTTCGCGTCGTGAGCGGCTTGTACCGCGGCGGCGACCTGCGACACGATTACCGTCGCCTCGCCCTTCGGGAGCGGTGCGTGCTGCTTGGCGTAGCGCTCGAGTATCTCGCCTTCCGCCCACTCGATCGCGAGGAAGTGAAGGCCGTTCTCGGCCTCGCCGATCTCGATCGTCTCGACGACGTTGGGGTGGCGGACGCGCGCGCCATACTTCGCCTCGCGGATGAAACGCGCGACGGCAGTGCGATCCTGGCGCAGCTTTTCCCGTAGCACTTTCAGTGCGACGGTGCCATGATTCGGATGCTCGGCCAGAAATACGGCGGAGGTACCACCCTCGCCGACCTCTTTCTTGACCTGATAGCCAGCTACGGAAGTGCCGACCAGCTTTTCTCGGGACACGCGGCGAAGCTAACAGAAACCGGCGGGACCGGATAGGGGTATTTACTTCGATGACGACTCTCCTGAATTGCTCGCTGGCCTTGGCCACGGCACTGGCCGGGATCGGTTTCCTTGGCTGCTCCGGCTCGCGCGCTGAGCCGACCCTCGATCCGCGGCCACTTCCCCGTGAAGGCACCGCACCTCCGGACGTGAGCCAGCTCTACCGGCAGCTCGGCCTGATCGCCGGCCCGGCGCCGCTCTCGTTCGTCGGAAAGGTGTCGTACTTTGCGGCAAATGCGCCCGATACGACGATCGTACTCGCCAGTGTGTCGATTCCGAACCGCGCACTTACCTTCACTCGCGAGGGCGACAGGTACCGCGCGCCATACGAGGTAAAGCTCACGCTGCGGCGCGGAGAAGTGGAGGCCGCAACCATCAACGTGATGGAGATCGTGCGCGTTGGCACTTTCCGGGAGATCAACCGCACCGACGAGAGCGTCATCTTCCAGCACTTCTTCCGTGTGCCGCCGGGCAGCTACTCGATGTCACTCATGGTGCGTGATGTCGGCGGCTCGCGGACAGGGAACCAGTCGGGTGAGATCGTTGTGCCCAGCTTTCGCGAGCCTTCGCTCTCGACACCGATGCTCGTCTACGAGGCGAAGGGCCGCTCCACGCTGGACTCCGTGCCGCGCCTGCTCGGCAGTCCGCGATCGAGCGCGGTGTTCGGCCGGGACAGCACGATTGCGATTTACGTCGAAGGTTACGGGCCAGGATCGAGACTTCCCGTCCGCTACACGGTCCGTAACAACCAGGGCGTCACCATTTTGCGGGACTCGAGTACCCTGAGCCGCAGCGGCTCACTGTTCACCGGCGTCGTCAACGTTCCGATTTCTTCCATCGGCGTTGGAATCGCGAACGTTCTCTTCACGAGGAGTGACTGGCGGGACACGGTGCGTGCGCCACTGTTCGTCACGTTCGGCGAAGACATCCCGCTGATGTCGTTCGAGGACATGCTCGGCTATCTGCGCTATTTCGCCTCCTCGTCGCGCCTGAAGACGCTGCGCGATGCACCACCGGAGCGCCGCGCATCCGTCTGGGCTGAATTTCTGCGGGCGACGGATCCGATTCCGGAAACGTCGATCAACGAGGACATGCAGGGATACTTCAATCGCATTCAGCAGGCGAACGCGCAGTTCAGGACCGACCGCAATCCCGGATGGCTGTCGGATCGTGGCATGGTGTTCGTCGCTCTTGGCGAGCCTGACCAGATTCTGGAGCGCAGCGTCAACCAGACCCTTTCCGTGGCCCAGGCTTCCACGGCGGCTCGCCTTCAGGTATGGCAGTACAGGCAGTACAACTCCCAGCTCACGTTCTACGAGGAAACCGGGCGGTGGAGGCTTACCCGCCCGAGTGAGAACGAGTTCGCACTTCTGAACTCGCGGCGGTGGGCGCGATGATGTAAGGGCGCGTCTTATATTCACTCCATGAAAGTTCCGGAGAGCCCGCGGCTCTTTCTCGTGGATGGATATGCGCTGATCTACCGGGCGTTTTTCGCCCTCATTTCACGCCCGCTCACTACCAGCAAAGGCGAGAACACTTCGGCAAGCTGGGGCATCGCGAACTTTCTCCAGCGCATGATCACCAAGCACCGCCCGGAGTATCTGGGGTGGGTTCATGACTCCGGGCTTTCCTTCCGGCACGAGCGGTATCCCGCCTACAAGGCGACACGCGAGAAGCTCACCGAAGAGCTGCAGTCAGATTTCGACCGTGGCATGGATCGCATCTGCCAGATCCTCGATGCCTACCGCATACCGATTCTTACCCTGCCGGGCTACGAAGCGGATGACGTCATCGGAACTTTAGTCGCGCGAAGCGTCGAGGCTGGAGTGAACGTCGTCGTGGTTTCGGGCGACAAGGATTTCCAGCAGCTCGTTCAGCCGGGGGTGTGGCTACTCAACCCCGGCCGCGGCGGTCCCGCCAATGTCGAAGAGCACTGGGTCGGCACCGATAACGCAGCGGAGAGACTCGGCGTTCCTCCCGAATTCGTCACGGACTATCTCGCGTTGGTCGGAGACTCGTCGGACAACATTCCCGGCGTCAAAGGTATCGGCGACAAGACGGCGGCCGAGCTCGTCAGGCAGTACGGGCACCTCGAGTCAATCCTGGAGCACGCGGCGGAGATCACGAAGAAGCGACCGCGTGAAGCGCTGCTCGAACATTCTGAAAACGCCCGCCTTTCCAAAGAATTAGTAACAATTAGAACCGATTTAGCCGTACCGTTCGATCTCGACAAGATGAAGGTGCGCGAGCCTGATCACATCCGACTGCGCGATCTATTCATCGAGCTCGAGTTTCACGCGCTTGCCAAGGACTCGGCGGTTCAGGCGCCGGTGGAGCCGAAGGCGAAGAAGACACTCAACTATGTCACGGTCGATACCGTGGAAGACGTAGCCCGAGCCGTGGAACGGGCGCGTCAAACCGGACTTATTGCGCTCGACACCGAGACTCTGATCGACGCCGACAGCCCCCAGACTGTGGACCCGCTGCGGTCGTCGCTGGTGGGCCTTTCGATCGCCGTCAACGCTGGCGAAGCGTACTACTTCCCCCTCCGTCACCGGGTACCGCGTCCAACGCAGGGCGAGCTGTTGGTCGATGCGGCGGGAGACAGGGCCGCAACCGACGCGCCGGAAGAGCGCGGTCTGGTGCGTGGTGGTGACGAGATTTTCCTGGACCTGCCAGCAAAAAAGAAGACCGCCGCCGAGCCCGTCGGGATCGCCGCACGCATGTTGAGGAGCGCACGGCCAGAGAGCGTGCGTAATCTTCCCCCGCTCGATTCACCCGAGATGTCTCCGCTCCGACAGCTTCTCGAGGATCCGGCGATCAAGAAAACAGCCCAGAACTCCAAGTACGATCTCCTCGTGCTGCGTGCAGCCGGCGTGAACCTGGCGGGATTGGACTTTGACACGATGCTTTCGAGTTATGTACTCGATCCCGGCCGCCGGTCGCACGGGCTCGATGTGCTCGCTCTGGAATTTCTCGAGCACACGCTTACGTCGTATACCGATCTCTGCGGGAAGGGAAAGGGTGCGGTTGCGTTCGACGAATGTCCGGTCGAGGCAGCGCGTGACTACTCGTGCGAGGAAGCCGACATCGCCCTGCAGCTGCGCCGGATCTTCGAGCCGCAGCTTGCCGCGCACGAGCTGACACAACTGTTGTCGGGCGTGGAAATACCGCTCGTCGATGTGCTTGCCGAAATGGAATGGACGGGCATCGCGATCGATCTTCCCTGGTTCGCATCGCTCAAGCAGCGCTTTCAGGCGGAGCGCGAGGTGGTAGAGAAGCAGATCTACGAAGTGGCAGGGACGGAGTTCAACATCAACTCCAACCCGCAGCTGCGTGAGATTCTCTTCGGTAAGCTCAACCTGCCAGTGTTGAAGAAAACCAGCACCGGTCCTTCGACCGACGCCAGCGTGCTGAAGGAGTTGGCCGAGGAAGGCCACGCGCTACCGGTGCTGCTGATGGAATATCGGGAGCTGTCGAAGCTCGAGAACACCTACCTCGACGCTCTGCCGCGGCTGGTCAATCCTAAAACCGGACGACTGCACACGTCGTTCAATCAGACTGTCGCCAGCACTGGCCGGCTCTCATCGAGCGATCCCAATCTCCAGAACATTCCGATCCGGAGAGAGCTCGGCCGCGACATCCGGAAAGGATTCATTCCGCGTAAGGGATGGGTGCTGCTCGCTGCCGACTACTCGCAGATCGAGCTTCGGCTGCTTGCTCACCTGTCACACGACCCGGCATTCGTCGAGGCGTTCCGGGCCGGCGGCGACATCCACCGTCAGACGGCCGCGCTCATCTTCGAGGTCGCACTCGAGGAAGTCACAAGTGACATGCGGGGCCGCGCGAAGACCATCAACTTCGCGACGATCTACGGACAGGGCCCGCACGCACTTTCCCGACAGCTGGACATCGAGCACGCCGAGGCAAAAGACTTCATCGCGAAATATTTCGAGCGCTTTCAGGGGGTGCGCGCGTACCTCGATTCCATGGTGGCGTTTGCGCGGGAACACGGGTACGTGCAAACCATCTTCGGCCGGAGGCGCTACATCCCTGAGCTACGCGAGCGCAACTTCAACATTCGCGCGTTCGGCGAGCGAACCGCCGCCAACTCTCCGATCCAGGGCTCGGCCGCGGACCTGATCAAGATCGCGATGATTCGGATCGACGATGCGCTGAGGGCGCGCGAGCTGTCGAGCAAGATGCTGCTGCAGGTTCACGACGAGCTCGTTTTCGAAGTCGCTCCCGAAGAGCTCGCCGACGTTCGCCTGCTCGTGCAGCACGAGATGGAGCATGCAGCGGAGCTGGCGGTGCCGCTCGTCGTCGATCTGGGCGAGGGGAAGAACTGGCTCGAGACGAAGTTGTAATTCAGTACCGCCGCGGATGCTCCTCGAACGCGGCCCAGTAGGCGCCGGCAAGCAGGGTAGCGAGATAGGCAACGACGACGAGCGCTGAATCCGCCACTACGCCGACTACGGCGAGCTGCAGCAGGTACGTCAGCAGCACGAAGCCCAGACCGAACATTATCGTGAGCATTGCCGGCTCGTCCGGGTTGGTGCTTCTACGCACGGCAAGATTGCGCGCCATCCGTATCGGAAAGCGGTGAGTGAGACGTCCCCACCACGCCGCCACGCCGATGAGGCGCTTGTTGAACGCATGGTGGTCCCGCCCGACGATGTCGCTGGTGTCGGGAATGACTGCCTGATTGGACATACTGCTCAGCCGGCGCGCGATTTCCGCCGTGAGTTCCTGGTGATCACCCCCGTCCCAACTGTCCATCTCCACTGGCTCGCCGATACGCGCCCCGACCAGGCTGCCTGGACTCCCTTTGTCCTCGAACACGAGACCCATCGGGAGAACACGCAGCCCACGAATCCCGGATTCGTCGCGCGCCATAATCGCCAGGCGTGCAAGGCCACTCTTGAGCGGGGCGAGCTCCGCCTCGCTGTGGCTTTTCCCTTCCGGAAATATCAGCACTGCGCCCCCGCGCTCGAGCAGCGATAGAATCTCGCGGAACGCACCCGCGTTGCGAGTGGGATCCACCACCTGCCCGCTCCTCTCCCGCTCGTCACTCGTGCGGCGGAGCGGTACCACGTCGAGCAGTCTGAAGATGGCCGCAACGATCGGGTTGTCCGTGAGCGTCGCCTTGGCCGTCATCCCTACGCGTCGCGGGGTGATCCACGCGGCAATGAGCGCGTCTACGAGCGCATTCGGATGGTTGACCGCGATCAGTAGTGGACCAGTCGCCGGAATCGCCTGCTTGTTCTCGACGCGGATGTCGCGATAGAACCAGTAAAGGGCGATTCCGGTGATCCACTTCATGACGGAGTAGATCACGCTACGGTTCTTCGCCTGAATTTGTCGGGCACTCCTTGCAGCAGCCACAACGCTCCGATCATCCCGAGTGCGACCGTCGCGACGCCGGCGCGGTACGCGAATCCTCTTCCCATCGAGGGAATGAGCGCGTCAACGGTCAGCGCCCAGACGAAGGGGCCGACGACTGCCGCAGCGCGCGACGACAGGACCATGAGGCTGAAGAACCTTCCCGCCTCCCGTGCAGGTACGAGCGTGAGGAGGAGTGGCCTCTCCGCGGTGGAAACTCCGCCGTAGATGAAGCCGATCAGTGCGCCGACGATCCAGAACGATGTGCGCGTCGGCACGAAGATCATCGCGATGAGCAGAACTATCCACGCGCCAATGACCCAGGAGAGCGTTCTCTTCGGCCCGATCCGGTCCGTAAGCCGTCCCAGCAGGTAGCTCCCCAGGATGGAAGGGATCGTGAGAACGACGAAAAGAGTTACTTCGGACCCCTTCGTGAAGCCCATTGCATAGATCGCATAGAGCGCCATGTTGGCGATGATCGTCCCCATCGCATCCTGGTAGAGGAACGAAGTGAGGATGAACCGGAGCGATCCGGGATATTGGCGTGTCGCTTTCAGCGTCGCGGCCACTCCCGTGAAGGCGTCGCGCCACCTGACATCGCTGCGGCCGCGTGATGCGTTGTGGTCCCGACAAAATAGAAAGAGCGGAAGCGCGAACAGCAGGAAGAGCAGCGCCGTCGGAACGAACGTCGAGACTCGGCCGCCATTGCCGGTGAACGGAACGATGCCGCGGAGAAAATCGACCGTCGCTTGTGGAAGCTGTCCAAGCAGAGGAATCGCGCCCGTAAAGAACGGCAGCGTGAGCAGCACGCCCGTTATCGAGCCGACGTAGCCGAGCGCCGCACCGGTGCCCGAGAGCCTTCCCCGGGTGTAGGACGGTCCGAGCTCGGACATCATTGCATTGTAGAACGGCTGCGCTCCCTGAAAAGCATAATTTGCGATCGTGTACGCAGCGAGGACGCCGAAGAGCGCGGTGCCGGGCGACATCGCCCAGCGCGCGGCCGTCGTCGGTGAGACAATGCCCTCGCCGGAGAGCGGGAGGCCGAGCTGTCCGAACATCGCCATGATCACAGTGGCCACGCACGCGATGAGCGTGAAGCCCACGACCCACGGCTTGCGGCGCTGAGTCGCATCCGAGATCGCGCCGAACAGCGGAATCGACACGACGACCAGTGCCGATGCGATTCCGTTCACTGTCGCGTAGAGAGTGTTCGAGCGCCCGAGGTCCGCGACCAGCCACGCCGAGAAATAGAGCGTGGCGATGTTCATCGAAAAAACAGTGTTGGCAAAGTCGTAGAGTGCCCAGCTCAGCCTCTCGCGCGTCGGTGCAAGGGGTGGCTCGGCGTCGCCGTCGGGCGCGCGGGGGGACAGCTCTGTCACGTCTTCCAAAGTTGCCATTATGTTGCCGTATTCCAGGGTTGACGTCCGGGAAGATCCGGTCTCACGGAGTCATCTTATATGCTCGAGGCCGGCACGCGAATACGTAGGCTGACGTAGCTCCATTCCGCCCCTTCTCTCGACGGGTCACTCCGTGCCGGACAAATTACTTTCCATGATTCTTTGCCGCCTTACCCGCCTTGGATTTGCCGCGGGCCTTTCGGTAGCAGGGGCCTGTGGAGGCGAGCGCGAGAACGTGGCAGTGCCTCCTGTCGTAGCTTCATCTACGGTCCCGGTAATCGAGGCCCCAGCAGCGAGCAAGACGAACTGGAAGATCGAGGCAGGCCCGGTGATGCTCGCCGCAACGGAACAGAATGGCGACAGCGGCGTCATCATTCTCCCGGAAGTCACAGACAGTGTGATGCAGCTGGACTCAGTCCCCGATGCGCAGATCGTGCGCTATGCAATGGATCTCTTCGCGCGTGAGGGAAAGGTCGGCACCGCGTCGGTGACTGTTTTCCGCCAGACGTACGGTGGGGAATGTCGCGGCTGGCCAGCCGCAACCATGGTGCGTTCCGCGCCCGCGGGCTGGAACATCGGATTTGCGACTGGTCGCGTACAGGCGATTGCACTCGATTCGATCGAAGGACTCTCCCGCGCGGATTCCGCGGCGACGACCGCCACGCTCGCGAGGCTCGCCGCCCTTTTGCCAGTCGCCCCCGACAGAGCGTTTCGCGGACTGCCATTCAGGGTTCGAGGCGCCTACTCGTTCGAATACGATTCGGTACAGGTCCTTGTCGGTGACATCATTCGCAACATCAACCAGGAGGCGAACCCACGCGTCGAGCACCTGCTGTTGATTGCCGAGAAAAAAACCAGCGGCGCGCCTTACGCTCTTGCCTATTTCACTCGGAACGCCGCCAGGGAAGAACTTGTGCAGCTGACTGAGATCCTCGCTGCAATCAAAACCGGTTCGCCATCGCGTCCAGCGCTGGTCGTCAATCTCATCTATGGTGAAGGCGGAAGATTTGGTCTGCTCGAGCGCGTTTCTGCAGGACGGTGGAAGATGACCTGGAAGAGTGCATACACGGGCTGTTGAGGATCATTAAAGGCCCGTTGGGGCGTCAATGAAGGTGGATGGAATCGAAAACTTCTTCGAAAGGTGTTCGCCGAGCGCACGAACACCGAGCGTTTCCGTCGCATAGTGACCGGCATACATCACGGTCAACCCGTTCTCCTCGGACTGCACCGCCGTCCAGTGTGGTCCCTCGCCGACGATCAGTGTGTCGATACCCGTGCTCCCGGCTTCCTTCAGGGTCTCGGCCGTTGCGCCGGACCCCGTACAAATTGCCCAGCGCCTGGTTCGCCGCTTTTTCGTGTTCCCGGCGATCACGGCGTGCGTTCCATGCAAGGCGCTGAACCTCCTCACCCGATCGGCGAGCTCCGCGGTTTCGACGTCTGTCTTTCCCCGCACGCCGATGTCGATTTCCCGGAAACGTGCAAAGCCCGCTGATGGCCTGAGGCCGAGCTCGCGTGCTAGAAGCGTGTTGTTGCCAAGGGATGGGTGTCGGTCGAGCGGGAGGTGTGAAGCGTAGACGGCGATGTCGTTTTCGAGCAGCATGCGTAATCTTTCGTGTGCGCGGCCGGTGTGAGGTACGAGTCCGCTCCAGAACATTCCGTGGTGGACGACGAGGAGGTTTGCCGCCGCCGCAAGTGTCCCCTCGATGGTGCGGATGGAGAAATCGACGGCCGTCGCGATTCCCTTCAACGCGCCGGTATTCTCGAACTGGAGACCGTTCACCGCGTTCGGGTAATCGGGGGTCGAGGCGGTGCTAAGCAGCTCGTCGGCGTGTTCCACGAGCGCCTGAAGGGTGGGGAGCCTCTTCAAGAAGTCCAGCTTCCGAAAAGCATATTTGTGTGGATAATACCTCCGCTAGCGGTGGAGGGTAGTTCGTAACATGTTGAGGTCAAACGACTTATGATTTGGTTCATAACCTTGTCGATTACTCCGGCGCGCGCATGAGCTCCATGATTCGCTCGAGGTCGTCTGGGGAGTAGAACCGGATGGAAATCGAGCCGTGATCGTCCGCGCCGACAACGAGGGTCACGTCCGTCTGGAAGTGCCTTCGGAGCCGGTCTTCGATTCGCTTGACCTCGGGTTGCCGGTGATCGGTCTTCATCGGCCTTCCCGGGCGCTTCCCGGTTCGTGGCCCTACCTCTTCACGCAGGCGACGCTCTACTTCGCGCACCGTCAGGCCGTGCGCCACTATTTCTTTCGCAAGCGCGATGATCTTCCCCTCGTCCTCCAGCGACAGCAGCGGCTTTGCATGTCCGAGGGTAATCTCCCCGTTCCGCAGCATCCTGCGGACGACTTCCGGCAGTTGCAGCACGCGCAGCATGTTCGCGACGGTGGTGCGGTCCTTTCCGACGCGTTCCGCGACATCCTGCTGGGTGAGACCGAAATCATGCACCAGCTGCTGATATCCTTCTGCCTCTTCGATCGGATTGAGGTCGCTCCGCTGGAGATTCTCCACCAGCGCCAGAGTCAGAATCGCCTTGTCGTCGATGTCCTTGATAATCGCCGGGATTTCTTTCCAGCCGAGCTCGGTTGCCGCGCGCAGGCGGCGCTCGCCGGCGATAAGCTCGAAGCCGCCCTTTTGCGAACGACGTCTTACGGTGATCGGCTGGAGGAGTCCATTGGCTTCGATGCTCACACGCAACTCTGCCAGCTGGTCGGCTCGAAACTCCTGGCGTGGCTGGTAGGGATTTGGCCCGATCTGGCTGATCGGAATCACTTTCAGGGCGCCTTCATCACTCGACTCGAGTCCACCGCCGGTTCCGAGTAGCGCTTCCAGACCCCGGCCAAGGCGTCGCGGTTTTTCAGCGGCCATCGTTCTCTCCTCGTGAAGTGCGCTCGATCAGCTCTTTTGCTACCGCCATGTATGCTTGGGCACCGGCGGAGGCGATATCGTAAAGAATGATCGGCTTTCCAAAGCTCGGTGCCTCGGCAAGCCGTACGTTGCGCGGGACTACATTCCTGAAAACCTTGGGCCCGAAATATTCTCTAGCGTCCTCGGCAACCTGGCGCGAGAGGTTGAGGCGCGCGTCGTACATTGTCAGCAGGACGCCGTCGATCCCGAGGCTCTTGTTCACGCTGTGCTGCACGCGATGCACTGTATTGAGCAGCTGGGAAAGTCCCTCAAGCGCGTAGTACTCGCACTGGAGTGGGATCAGAAGCGCATCAGCGGCCGCCAGCATGTTGATCGTGATGAGCCCCAGCGAGGGTGGGCAGTCGATGACGATGTAGTCGTATTCGTCTTCGAGTGGCGCGATCGCCTCCCGCATCGTCTGCTCCCTTCCCGGCTTGTCCACGAGTTCTATTTCGACCGCCGCGAGATCCGGCGTGGCGGCGATCGTGTCCAGCTTGGGAAACTGGACATTCCGCTGGCGTGCGGAGCGCATGTCGGAGGTTCCGACCAGGACGTCGTACAGAGTGAGCGGGATATCCTCACGCTTGAGACCGATTCCGCTCGTGGCGTTGCCCTGCGGGTCTCCGTCGATAAGAAGGGTGCGTTGTTCAGCCGCGGCCAGGCTGGCGGCGAGGTTTACTGCGGTCGTGGTCTTGCCGACGCCACCTTTCTGGTTGGCAATCGCGATTATTCTTGCCACTTGGCTGGGTTGGGGACCCCTAAATCTATCCCTTCGTACTACTGGTTTCCACGTGGAAACCGTTTCGGGCACAACGTTCCACGTGGAAACCTCATATCTAACGGCCCGGGTTAAAGCGCCACCTTGTGCTCACCTCTACGGCCAGTGTCTGCTCTCCAGGATTGATCGGGGTATCTGCCGACGCCGCCCTCGACTCAGCCTGTCGCATCATCATCATCGGCCGAGGCGGGGGAGGGTGGTAGGCGCCGATACTCACATCGATGAGTGAGCCGAGCGTTCCACCCGCAGCCCGTGCAGCCGCTTCGGCGTCAGCGCGGGCCTTTACCACCGCGTCAGCGATGGCGGTACGGCGAGCGAGCTCGGTGTTCGACGCGTAGAAATGAAGCGAGGTGATCATGTTCGAGCCGTTGGAAAGTGCGGCGTCGATCACGGGTCCGACCTGCGACAGCTTTCGTACGTCAGCGAGAATGGTGTTCGTCACATTGTGACCGATAACGGCCGGCTCCTTTCCCTGGTCGTAGCGGTACTCGGGATAGACGTTGTAGCCGATGGTGGAGATCTGGTCGTCCCCCAGCCCAAGCCGCTTGAGCGCGCTGATCACTGCCTGTTGCTTAGTGGCATTCTCGGCCGCCGCCGCCGCAGCCGTCGCGGCGCGGGTCTGCACACTCAGCTGGATCGTCGCTCGGTCCGGAGAGACCTTTACCTCCCCTCGGCCCGTTACAGATACCTGCGGAGCATCAACTAGCCGCATGCTGTCTTGGGAGTGTACCGTTAATGGCGGTAAACACAGTGCGAAACTAAGAATTAGTACTTTCATTAGGCCTTCTAGGGGTTAGAGCGGGTCGTGTGCAAGTGGGACGACTCGGACCAGGAAAGTTGCACAGTAGGACTGTCAGCTAGCTGCGCGCCGTTGGAATCCGCGTGTAAGTCGATTCGACGTCGTGGATTCGACCGACATCCATTCCGATCGTGCCCTCGGTTTCCGAGTGGATGAAGATGCTGGAGAATCGAGCGCCCCAAAGTATCTCATCCGCTCTGTAGGAAGTTCTCGAGTGCACGATCTGTGCAGCCGTCTCGTCCGTTCCGGTAAGAAGAATCAGCAGCTCCGCTTCCGTCGTCAGAAGATCCTTCTCCGTTAATCCGAATAGTGGACTCTGCGGCGTGATCGGATGCACCACCGTCCAGCTCAGCGCAAAGAAAGTCACCCGCTCACGCTCGAGCGGCAGGTCGTAGAACTTCCGCACCGGCGCGCCACGCACGTCCTCGATGCGGCTGAGGATTACCTTGGCCTGCACCTCGATCAGCTGCCCACTGCGCTCGTTTGCAATGCGGAACTCGAGCGCCGTAATGTCGCGGTACGGTGCGACGATCGCGTTCCGGCTGTAGATGATCCGCGCCGTCGGACGCGAGAACCTTGCGAACACGACGCCGGTTGCGAGGGCGATACCGACGATGTTGAGCAGCGCCTCGATCGTGACGAGAGTGTTGGCGGCGACGCCAACGGGAATGATGTTCCCATATCCAATTGTTGCGAAGCTGTCGACGCTGAAGAAGAACGCCCTGTAAAAAGGCTGTCCGTCGAAGGTGCCAGTCGGCGATTCCAGCGCGTTCGGTCCACACAGCAGGTACGCGCCCGCAAAAAGCGCGTTCACCACCACGTAGCTTGCGGAGACGAAGGCAAGAAATTTCGGCCAGGAGATCGTAAGCGACCAGTGATAAAGGCTGAGCGCGGAGAGCGGATTCAGTCCCTTGCGCACGACGTTGAAAGTCCCATCCCGATTGACGAGACGTCGTCTGGTGCCGCGTGCAACCTCAGCCCCGAACCCGAGGTCCTTGAAATCATCCGCGGTCGAGCCGAGTGGCGGTGGGATTGGGTGATCGGTATATGTCGACGATGTCATCGCGAGGCCGGTCGGGAGAAAAAGTTTCCCAAAAATGGCCATGAACATCAGCGAACGCTACATTGCGCGCGATGCAGAATGAGGGAGGCTCGGCAGGACGCGCGACATTTCTGATCGTGGTGGCATCGCTCAGCTTCGGCTCAATCTCGGTGCTGACGCTACTCATCATGGGCGCGGGAGTTCCGCTGGTCACGGCGATGGCCTGGCGATACGTCGTGGGTGCCATCCTCCTTAGCATCGTGGCACAACCGTGGCGCATGAGGAGCTATCCGTCGCGGAAAATCGCTCAGCTGCTTCTCATCGGCGGCTGCGGACAGGCTCTCATCACTTACTTGAGCCTGCATGCGCTCGAGTACATCCCGGTCGGGCCGCTTGCATTTCTCTTCTACACATATCCGGCATGGGTGACGCTGATCGCTGCCGTGCGTGGAAGCGAGAAGCTCACGACAACTCGCGTCGTCGCACTCTCACTCGCCCTCGCCGGCGTCGTGGTAATGGTAGGCGCGCCAGCGGCAGAAAAGCTCAACCCGATCGGCGTCGCACTCGCGCTCGGATCCGCGCTCCTCTATTCGGCCTATCTCCCGGCCCTCAATGCGATACAGAGCGGGATGCCGGCAATGCTCTCCACCTTTCTGCTCGTCGTCGGCGCCGGGACCACCTTCCTGCTCTCGGCACTGCTGACGGGAAAACTTTACCTGCCAGATACGATGGCGCCGTGGGTGAACATCTTCCTGCTCGCACTGGTCTCGACCGTGATCGCCTTCTCGGCGCTGATCAGGGGCCTCGCCGTGCTCGGACCCGTTCGCACGGCCATCATTTCCACCGTCGAACCTTTCTTTACCGCCATACTCGGCGCCCTGGTCATCGGAAACCCGCTTACGGTAGCAACATTATTCGGCGGCATCCTGATCGCGGCGGCGGTGCTGTTGCTCCAGTGGAGCTCACGAAGGCGAGAAGCTACTACTTCGCCGTGACCCGCCGCCGGCGCTCGACCTCGATGACCAGGTTCTGGAGATCGTTGGGACTCACGCCGGGAATTCGTGACGCCTGCGCGAGAGATCCCGGTCTGAGCGCGGCGAGCTTCTGTCTCGCTTCGAAGGAGAGGGAACGCATCTCTTCGTAGGACAGGTCTGGCTCGAGAGAAAAATCTCCCATCCGCTTCATGCGCTGCGCGTGCGCCCTCTCGCGCTCGAAGTACCCTGCGTACTTGATCTCGAGATCGGCGGTAATGATCGCTTCGCTCGACAGATTCCCATTCACGCCGGCCGCACTGAACAGATCGCCGAGCGCGATCTCCTGCCGCTTTGCAAGCTCGGCGATCCGGAGAGCGTGTGGAATGGGCGCGCTCTCCGCCGCGTCGAGCACCGGGCCCGCATCCTCGGGCCGGATGCTCGTGGTACGCGCGAGCTCGAGCGCACGGTCCTCGTCAGTGAGGCGGTCGCGAATCACGGACGCTTCGCGGTCGTCATACAGTCCAAGACGGAGGCCGATGCCACCAAGCCGCCGCAGCGAATTGTCCTGACGCACCGTGAGACGAAACTCGGATCGCGAAGTGAACAATCGGTACGGCTCGTCCACGCCGCGAGTAACGAGATCGTCCACAAGGACGCCGATGTATGAGGTCTCTCGTCCCAGCACGAATGCGCTCCTCCCCTGCGAGAGGAGCGCGGCGTTGGCACCCGCGACGACGCCCTGGCCCGCCGCTTCCTCGTAACCGGTGGTACCGTTGATCTGTCCGGCGAAGAAGAGTCCGCGCACTGCCTTCACCTGAAGCGTCGAGTCGAGCTGTGTTGGCGGATAGTAGTCGTACTCGATCGCGTAACCGGCGCGCGTCATGCTGACGCCGGAGAGACCCCTGATGGAGCGCAGCACTGCGAGTTGCACATCCACCGGCAGTGAAGTAGACAAACCGTTTACGTAGAGCTCGGAAGTGTCGTGACCCTCGGGTTCCAGAAAAAGCTGATGACGCTCGGCTTCGGGAAACTTGACGATCTTGTCTTCGACCGAAGGACAGTACCGCGGACCGCGCGACGCGATCGCGCCGCCGTACATTGCCGATTTGCCAATGTTGTCGCTGATGATGGACTTGCCCGCCGCCTCGAGGTGCGTGATCCAGCAGGGCATCTGTGAAGGGTGCCGCGTGACGCCGAGCGCGCTCCGCGGCGCACTCCAGAAATGGGACCAGGAATAGTCGAACTGCTCAATTTCGCTTTCCTGAATCCCGAGCTCTGAGAAATTCACTGACCGGCCGTCAATGCGCGGCGGTGTTCCGGTCTTGAAGCGCGCGACCTCGAGTCCCACTCTTTCCAACTGCTCGGCGAGGTGGGTTGCCGCCCCCTCTCCAGCGCGGCCGCCAGCCATCCCGCTGCCGGTGCCGATGTGAATCCTGCCGCGCAGAAACGTCCCCGTTGTGATGACGACCGTCCGCGCCGAGAATCGACGTCCCTCCAGGGTCTCGATTCCGCGAACCGAGGCATTGTCATCGTCGAGTAGAAGGCGCGCGACCGTACCCTGCATCGTGTGCAGGCTGACTTGCTGCTCGAGAAGCGAGCGCACCGCCCGGCGATAGAGTCCGCGATCGCACTGCGCCCGCGGCGCCCAGACTGCCGGTCCTTTGCTCCTGTTCAGCATTCGGAATTGCAGCATTGCCAGGTCAGTTGCACGCGCCATGATGCCGCCCAGCGCATCCACTTCCCGCACCACGGTGCCCTTGGCAACGCCACCGATAGCCGGATTGCACGACATCTGGCCGATCGTCTCCAAGGCGGTCGTGATTATCGCGACCCGCGCGCCCAGCCTCGCGGCGGCGACGGCGGCTTCCGTCCCGGCGTGGCCGGCACCGACAACGAGCACGTCGAAATCAGCTTCGAAACTACCGGCGGAGGGCATACATTAAGATAGCGTTTCGTCCCTCTTCCACACGTTAGTCTGGTATCTAACTAAATGCCTTTCAAGCTGACGCAGGGCCGGGCAACGGTCCTCATTCGCCGTGAGCCTTTCGAAAAGAGCGGGATCGTTCGCTCAGCGATCGACCAGCGCTACAATCTGACGGACCAGGAATTTCAGGCCGCCGAGGGACTGATTGCGATCGGACCTCTTCCGAGCGACGACCTGCTACCCGATCTCATCGCCGACCTGGAAGGAAGCGGGTTGGCGTATTACGACGATTTCTTCGAGATGAGCGGCAACTGGCCAGAATGGCTTGGTATTCACGTCCGCAACTCCTGAACTGGAGCTAGAGCCTCTTTTCCACCGATTCCCAGCTCTCGACGAAGGCCACTCCTTCCTCGATTCTGTCGATCACTACTTCGGTCCCGGCGGTGAGCGTTCGCGTGTCGAGCCCGCGTGCTGGAATCACATGGCTCGAATGCAACCGCTCGTACGAGATCTCGCCCGCGCCGGCGGTGGATATCTCGCGCGTGACCACGCCGACTATTCCCTGGATATCGTGCGCATCTTCCGTCCCGCGCGCGGGCGCGTTCTTGAGTGCCCACTTGGCAAGCAGGGTGATCATTCCCGTTACCGCCAGCGCTCCCGCCGCCAGAGAAATCAGGAGCGTTGTCCAGACCGGTAGTCGCGAGCGCGTCACCAGTGGATAGCCGGCGGCTCCGAACCCCACCGCGAACGCGGCGACCGCCGGCAAATTGAAGAAGGGCGATGGCGCCTTCACACGACTCCGGCGCGCGTGCTCGACGCCGTGAAGCATCGAGAACACGGCGAGCACGAGTCCGCCGATGAAGGCGGCGAGAAATACGATGCGGAGAGTCAGGCTCGATCAGGCCCCATTATGCCCCGAGATAGTTCCTGAACCAGGCGATGGTCGCGGGCCACGCCGCCCTTGTAGCAGCCATGTTCGCACCCTCCATTCCCGGCTGCTGGCGGAGAAATCCGTGCCCCGCCCCCGGATAGATGTGCTGCACGTAGGTCTTTCCCATCGCCCGCATCGCGGAATCGGCGGCCGGAATGGTCGCATTCACGCGCGCATCGTTGCTGCCATAGAGTCCGAGCACGGGGGCGCGTACGCTGCCAAGGAGCTCGGGGCGCGGCGATGTGCCATAGTAAACGACGGAAGCTCCGAGGTTCGGTGTGTGCACGGCGTGCGCAAACGACACTGCCCCACCCCAGCAAAATCCGACGACCCCGTACTTACGAAGCGCCGACGGCAGCGACATGCCGTACTGCGCAACGGCATCGATCTGTCGCTGCACCTGCGCGGGGTCGAGTGTGCGCACGGCGGCTACGATCGCCTGCGTTGATGCGCTATCGGTTCCCTCGGGAAGATTCTTTGTCGTGACGAAGTCGGGCGCGATTGCGATGAACCCATCGGCGGCGAGCTGGTCGGCCACCGAGCGAATCCAGGGAGACAGTCCGAAGATCTCGTGAACGACGATCACGACCGGTGCCTTGGTGCTGCGCTCGGGATAGACGACCCATGCCTTGACGCTGTCCGCGGAGCCCGTGCGCACCATCACCCACTCGCCGTGCCGTGACGACGCGTTGAGCCGCACCGTGGCAGTCGAGGCGTCGGCGGGAAGCGCGGTTGTCGCCTCGACCGGCGCCCCTCGGGGCAAGGGGGAATCCGCCACCGTGCCCCGGTTCGTGCACGCAGACGCGAGACAAACCACCGCTGCAATCGTGAGCATGTGCGCTGGAATCATCGTTCACTGTTCCCCTTCTGATCGTATTGGCCAAAGCTCGCAGCCATGAAACGTCCGACGCGACGCTCTGCGTAATAAACAGGCTTCCATGGGACACGGCCAGCCACGAAACCGGCGTGACCGCCGCGCGCGACGAACTCGAGCTCCAACAATGGATTGCGCGCCGCCGCGTTGCGCACCTCATCGAGCACCTCTCGCGGCAGCATCGGATCGTCGACCGCACTTAATAGTAGCGTTTTGAGCCTAATATCCGACAACGACCCGAGCGAGCTCGCGCGCTGGTAATAGTCGGCGGCGTCGCGGTAACCGTGCAGGGGCGCGGTGACGAGATTGTCGAAGTCCTCGAGCGTCCTGATCCCGTCCAGCTTCGTCGTGCCCGCGAGATCGGGAAACGTCATGCGCTTCGCGGCGGTTTTCCGCAATAACGACTTCATGAAGTAGTGCTGATACACCGCCGAGAAACCGCTTCCGATTCTCCGCGAGGAGCGCTGCAGGTCGAATGGGACGGATACGGCAGCCGCGGCCTTTAGCTGGCGCGGAATGTCCGCGCCGCGCTCACCGAGAAACCTGAGCGCGACATTACCGCCGAGCGAGACGCCGACGATGCCTACCGGTGAGCGCGGAAACTCGGCAACGATGCGATCGAGAGCGAAAGAAATGTCCGAGGTCTCCCCGGAGTGATAAAAGCGGCGGGTCCTGTTCATCTCGGTTCCGCACGACCGAAACACGAGCAGGTCGGCACCCCACTTTCTGCGCGCGGCTTCACCAAGCAGGCCCTGTGCGTAGTGGGAACGAACCGTTCCCTCCAGCCCGTGCAACACCAGCAATCGCGGTGCGTCCGCCGGTGCGGCAAGCCGGTGGATCTCGAGGAAATCGCCATCGGGTGTGTCCCAGCGGAGTAGCGACGTGGGCACGGGAACGCGGCGCCGGAACAGCTTTCCCCACAGCGTTTGCAGGTGGCCGCCCGGAATCCACCACGCGGGCGTGTAGATTAGTTCATCGCTGCCGAACGGGCTTTCAGTCATTCATCGCGGGATCACACAGACCCAAGTGGAAGTCCAGGTATTTGGGGTGAAAAAGAGCGCGGAAACCAGAAAAGCCCTGCGGTTCTTTGCCGAGCGGCGCATCAAGACGCATTTTGTCGACCTGTTGGAGCGTGCCGCCTCACTCGGCGAGCTGCGGCGCTTTGCGCAGAAGTTTGGGGCGGCGCAGCTGGTGGACAGGGATTCAAAACGGTTCGAAGAGCTCGGACTGCGCTACACGCAGCTTTCGGACGAGCGCTGGCTGCAGAAGCTGGCGGATGAGCCGATGATTCTCAAAATGCCGCTCGTGCGACAGGGGAATCTGCTCACTTTCGGCGCAGGCGAATCTCAATGGCGGGAATGGATCGGGAAATGACGTTCAGAGTTCTCGTAACCGACGAGATCGACCCGGAAGGCGTGGCACTTCTCTCCGCCGAATCCGCGCTGACGGTGGACGAAGTACCGACGCTCCCGAAAGACGAGCTCCTCGCGCGCATCGGTGACTACGACGCGATCGTCGGTCGCAGCGCGACGCGGATCTCCGCCGAGTTGCTTCAGGCAGCAACGCGGCTCAAGGTGGTTGGCAGAGCAGGAGTGGGGGTGGATAACATCGCCCTCGATGTGGCCACCTCCCTCGGCATTGCCGTCATCAATGCCCCAGCGGGGAATACGATTGCCGTCGTCGAGCTTTTCTTCGGGGCGGTGATATCCCTGCTGCGGCACATCCCGCGCGCCGACACCTCGATGCGCACAGGGCGTTGGGACCGTTCCACACTGCTCGGCTCGGAGCTCAAGGGCCGCACACTCGGCATTGTCGGACTGGGAAGAATCGGGAGCGAAGTCGCGACGCGCGCGCGAGCATTCGGCATGGAGGTGATCGCCTACGACCCCTACGTCGCGGAGTCTCGCTTCGACTCGCTCCGCGTGCGGAGGACGAACACACTCGACGCGCTGCTCGATGAATCCGATATCCTCACCATTCACACGCCGCTGACGGACGAGACCACCGGAATGGTCGGACGGAAGGAGCTGGCGCGGCTCGCCTCGCGGTCCGTCGTTGTCAACATGGCACGCGGAGGCATCGTCGACGATGTCGCTCTCTTCGACGCGCTGCGCGGCAACACCCTCGCTGGCGCGGTCGTAGATGCATTCGAGAAGGAGCCGCTTCCCGCCGATCACCCACTGCGTGTGCTCCCCAACGTTCTTCTCACTCCACACATCGGCGCGTCCACCGCTGAAGCGCAGCGGAACGTAGCCGTCGATGTCTGCGTCGCGGTGCGCGATGCGTTGCTGAGCGGCGAGCTCTCACGCTCGATCAACGTCGCCGACGTCGGCGGAGAATGGGCTGACGTACAGCCTGGTCTCATCCTCGCGCGCCGGGCCGCGGCAGTCGCCCGCGCGATCCTTGCCGCGCAGGGCACACGCGCGGTCCAGCGCATCGACCTTCGCTCGGGGAGCGCGCTCGCCGGATCACGCGCCGCGCTGCTCGCGTCGGCGGCGCGAGGCGTGCTCGAGGGCGCCGTCGAGCAGGAGCGTCTCAACCTGATCAACGCGCGCTCAATGGCGGAAGCACGCGGTATCGAGTTGTCGGTAACGGAGACCGCGACGCAGGAGAGCCCGTACGGCGTCGAAGTCCGCCTGAGCGGCGGCATGCAGGAGATCGCCGTCGGCGGGAGCGCGCAGCCGGGCAGCTCGATGCGACTCACACGCATCGGCGCCTTCCACGTCGATGTGCAGCCGCGTGATACGCTGATCATCCTCACCAACAACGACGTTCCGGGTGTCATCGGCCGGGTCGGCACATTGCTCGGTGCCGCTGGCGTCAACATCGCCGAGTATCATCAGGCCCGTCTCGCCCAGGGCGGTCAGGCGCTGGCTGCGATCTCCGTCGACGGAGATGTCGGCGAAGCAATCCGGAACAAGCTGCTGGAGCTGCCCGAAGTGCTTTCCGCTTCGGTCGTCTGTTTTCAGTCAGGATGAGCGCTGAAATCGTGCGCGATCCCGGGATTCGCGCCGCCTACGAGACGGATGCGTCAGGCGTTCATCTCGTTCCTGAGGGAGTCGCGCGTCCTGAAAGTGTGGATGAAGTCGTCGAGATAATGCGAGAGGCCGCCGCCGGAAAGACCAGCGTGACGTGTGCCGGTGCGCAGACGAGCACGACAGCCGCCTCGATCACCGATCGCGGGATCGTGCTCTCACTCCGCTCATTCGATGGAATCGGTGAGGTCGACCGGGAGGCCCGCATGATGCGCGTGCGACCGGGAGCGCTGCTTGGAGCGATAAAGCGGGCCGCGGCGGCGGAGGGACTTCTCTTCGCGCCGGACCCGACCAGCGAGGAGGAGTCCACCATCGGCGGCGCGATTGCATGTAACGCGTCCGGTGCACGGACATTCAGATATGGCGCGACACGTAGTCACATCCGCGCCCTCAAGGTCGTACTCGCGAGCGGTGACGTGGTCCAGCTGCGCCGCTCCGAGCTGGAAAAGAACACCGTCGGCTATGCGCTCGCGCACGATCCGATCGACTGGTTCATCGGCAGTGAGGGAACTCTCGGCGTCGTCGTCGAGGCCGAACTGTCGCTGCTGCCACTGCCCGCGCGGGTGCTGGGTCTCGGTATCCCTTTCGGTGGCGAAGACATGGCGCTGGAGTTTGTCGTCCGGGCACGCGAAGCAACGACCGTTGTGCCGCGCTGCATCGAATATTTCGACGACAAGGCGTTCGAGATGGCGCGGAAGGCGGACACGAGTGTACCCTGGCCGGGCGACGCCAACGCCCTCGTGTATGTCGAACAGGAGATAGGCGAAAATTTCGACGCGGTGTTGGATGCATGGCTGGCACTGCTGGACAACTCAGGCTCGGACATGGATCCGCAGATTTTCGACGGCGAATCGAGGCTCCGCGATGCGCGCCGGTTCCGTCACAGTGTGCCGTCCGTCATGAACGAGAGAGGCGCGCGGTTCCGTGAAGCCGGGGGGCGCAAGGTTTCGACTGACTGGGCGGTTCCGTACCGGAACCTCGCCGAGGCAATTCGATTTTCACGTGGGTTGGCGGCGGACCGGAAGATCGAACAGGCAGTCACCTACGGTCACGCCGGTAACGGGCACCCGCACCAGAACTACATCGCCCGCGACGCCGGGGAGCTCGCTACCATAGAAGAGGTCGTTGGCCTCACACTCGAATCGGTGCTGGGGATGGGAGGAACGGTCGCCGCTGAGCATGGCATCGGGAAAATCAAGAAAAAGTGGCTACCCCTGCAGATGACCGCTTTGCAGATGGGAATGATGGCCGCGGTCAAGCACGAGCTGGATCCGCTCGGTATCCTCGCTCCCGGAAACATTCTTTGACCCGGTTCCGGTCGCTGGTGCTGGATGTCGATTCGACACTTTGCGGAATCGAAGGCATCGACTGGCTCGCCTCACTTCGGGACGATAGCGTCGCCAGAGCAATAAGCGAGCTGACCGAAGGGGCAATGCGGGGAGAGGTAACGCTCGAATCCATCTATTCGGAGCGGCTCGCGCTCGTGCGACCGACCGAGAGTGAAATCAGCGTGCTTGGCGATGAGTACATCGAGTCGATCGCTCCGGGCGCCGAGAGTGCAATCTCCGAGATGAAGGCTGCCGGAGTGAACGTTTTACTTGTGAGCGGTGGCATCCGCGAAGCAATCCTGCCGTTGGCTGTCCGACTCAAGATTCCGGAGAGCAACGTACACGCTGTTTCGGTATTCTTCGACGCGGCAGGTGAGTACTGGGGTTTCGACGAGATGGCCCCCGCCGCTCACCAGAACGGAAAGCGGCAGATCGTCGACCTGCTCGCCCTGGAGCGTCCGATCATCGCCGTGGGCGATGGCATGACCGACGCGGAAATCAGGCCAGCGGTGGATTCTTTCGTCGCATTCACGGGATTCGTTTCGCGTGACAGTGTGGTCGCGGCAGCCGAGCGATCTGTCGCGACTTTTCACGAGCTGAAGGGGCTGGTACTCGGATGAGCGATTCAACGTTCGGCACTTTCTTTCTGCCCGGCCCAACCGAGGTCCGCGAAAAGATCCTGCGCGCAATGCTGAAGCCGATGATTCCGCACCGAAGCGACGAATTCGAGCAGCTCTACGCGCGGATACAGGAAGGCCTGAAGCCCGTGTTCCGGACTACGCAGCCTGTGCTCGTCGCCGCATGCTCCGCCACGGGGATGATGGAATCAGCGATCCGCTGCGCGCCGCCAGGTCGCATCCTCGCCCTGGTGAACGGCGCCTTCTCCGAGCGTTTCGCGCACATCGCAGCGATGTGCGGGAGAGAAGTCGATCGCTACGAGGTCGCGTGGGGTCAGATTCACGCCGTGCGCCAGCTCGAGGACAGGCTTGCCGCGCGCAAGTACAGCGCGGTCACCGTCGCCCACTCCGAGACATCCACCGGCGCCCTCAACGATGTGCGCGCCCTTTCCGACGGGGCGCACCGCTACGGCGTGACGTGCATCATCGACAGCGTCAGCGGCCTTGCCGGCGCCGAGCTGCGCTTCGATGAATGGAAGCTGGACTTCGTGCTCACCGGATCGCAGAAAGCGTTCGCCCTGCCGCCCGGCCTAGGCTTCGCCGTCGCATCGCCGGCATTCGTCGACCAGGCGCGCGGCGTCGGTAACCGGGGCGTTTATTTCGACGTTGTCGAGCTCGATGCGTATGCGAGGAAGAGCCAGACGCCGAGCACACCGGCGGTTTCCCTGATGTACGCGCTCGAAGCGCAACTTACGGACATCGCCGCCGAGGGAATCGAGGCGCGCTGGGAACGACACCGCGCGATGGCCGCTCGCGTTCAGCAGTGGGTCGAAACAACGAGCACGAACCTGCGCACCGATCTCGCCAACATTGCGCCGATGGGAGCGCAGTCGCCAACGGTTTCGACGATCCGGCTTCCCGCCGCTGGCCGCGGCGAAGAATTTCTTGCCGCGGTCGCCGAGCGCGGAGTCAGGATCGGTGGCGGATACGGGAAGCTGAAATCATCGACGTTCCGCATCGGTCACATGGGTGACCACACTATCGCGACCATCGATCGCTGCCTCGCTGCCTGTGCGAGCGCGCTGAGCGTTTGACCCAGATAGCGCTCTCCAGCGTCGGAGTTGAGTTCGGCGCCTCGCGGATCTTCAAGGACATCACCGTCACCATCGGCGAAGGTGATCGCTGGGCGTTCCTTGGGCGAAACGGGAGCGGCAAGACGACACTTTTCCGGCTGATCACCGGAACGCAGCAGCCGACCGAAGGGATCGTGACGCGACACCCGGGACTGCGCATGGCGCTGCTCGAGCAACACCGCGATTTCGGCGGCGCTACCACGGTGTGGGAAGCCGGCGCGGGCGAGTTCGCCGACCTGCTCAAGCTCGAGAAGTCGCTCGCCGAGCAGGCCAATGAGCTTGCCGTGGTTGGCGAAGCGGCGACCCCGCAGATGCTGGCGCGCTACGACAAGGATCTCGAAAGATTTGACCACGAGGGCGGTTACACATTTCCACCACGCGTCGATGCCGTGCTGCAGGGTTTGGGATTCGATGCGGAGAAGGCGCGGACCCAGCCCCTCGCGCAGCTGAGCGGCGGCGAGCGCGGCCGACTTGGCCTCGCGCGACAGCTCGTCAGCGCGGCGGACGTGCTTCTCCTCGACGAACCCACCAACCACCTCGATCTCGAGACGACGAAGTGGCTGGAGGATTACCTGAAGGCGACGCAGAAAACGATTATCCTCATCAGCCACGATCGCGCTTTCCTGGCGAGCGTCGTCGATCACGTGCTGCACCTCGAGGGCGGAACGGCCTTCGCATACACCGGCGGCTACGAAGCGTTTGTCCAGCAGCGTGAGGAGCGCCGCCTCTCGCAGCAGCGTTCGCACGACAAGCAGAAGCGCGTGATTGCAAACGAAGAAGACTACATCCGGCGCAATCTCGCCGGACAGAACACGAAACAGGCGAAAGGGCGGCGGAAGAAGCTGGCACGAATGGCGAGGCTCAGCTCACCCATCGGCGAAGACGCGGCAATGGCGCTCCGGCTCGACGTTGGCGAGCGGGGCGGCGACCAGGTCGCGGTCGCGCGCGGCGTAACCATTGGTGTTGAGCGGCGGACGCTGGTGAGCGACTTCACCGCCACCATCCAGCGCGGCGAGATCGTCGGCTTCATCGGACCCAATGGCAGCGGCAAGTCGACGCTGCTCCGCACTCTAGCCGGCGACCGTGACGCCGAATCGGGTGAGCTCCGGCTCGGCGGCTCGGTAACCCCGAGCTACTACCGGCAGGACATGGCGCAGGTGCCGACTGATCGGGCGTTGTACGACATCATCAGCGAGTTGCGGCCGCTGTGGGAGCGGCGCCAGGTGCAGGGACATCTCGCGCGCTTCGGATTTTCGGGAGACGAGGCACAGCGGCGGGCGGAGACGCTGTCGGGCGGCGAGAGGGCACGCGTTGCGCTGGCGATGATGGTTCTGACGCGCGCAAACTTTCTGCTTCTCGATGAGCCGACGAATCACCTCGACATCGAGTCAGTCGAGGCGCTGGAGGATGCGCTCGACGACTACGAAGGGACGATTCTTCTCGTCAGCCACGACCGCGCGCTGCTGCGCGCGCTCACGTCACGCGTGTGGGTCCTGCACGAGCACCACATTACAGATTTTCCGGGTTCCTTCGCCGAGTGGGAAGAACAGAGCCGGGAGCGCGCCCACGCTGCCGCTGTTTCAGCGGCCGAGCAGGAATCGTTGCGCCGGGTGAGAGAGAGAAAATCCACGCGACGCCAGGAAGCGCAGGGGGATCAGAGCAAGACTGCCGTGCGTGACGCGCGCCGCAAGGTAGAAGAAGCGGAGAAGCAGGTCGCGTCGCTCGAGAGAAAAGTCGCCGAGCTGACGGCGCTGCTCGAAGATCCGGAGCTCTACACCTCGCGCGAGGGCACGGAGCGCTCGCTTGGAATGGGCAAGGAGCTCGACGAGCAGCGAAAAAAACTGGATGCGGCGCTGGAAATCTGGACCTCCGCCACCGAGCGCGCGGAGAAGCTCTCCGCCAGCTAGAACTCGCCGATGAAACCGATCTCAACCTCAAGACGGTGTCCGGACTTCTCCTCGACTTTCTTCTGCGCCAGCGCGATCAGCTCCCTCACATCCTTCGCCGTCGCCTTGCCAAGGTTGACCATGATGTTGGCGTGGATGTGCGATATCTGTGCGTCACCGTGGCGGTATCCCTTGAGTCCGACATCGTCGATCAGCCGGCCGGCGCCGACGGCTTCGATCTTCTTGAAGATCGACCCGGCACTCGGATGATACTCAAGCCAGGGATGCCTCGCTCCCCGCCAGCTCAGGTTCTCCTGCATGATCCTGTGCATCACCGCCCTGTCGCAACGATTCAGCTGGAACGTTACGGCCAGCGCGATGTCACGTCGGTGGTGGAGCGTGCTCTGGTCATAACCGAAATTCATGTACTCCTTGTCCACCGTCTTGCGCTCCCCTTCCTCGGTCAGCAGCTCGGAGCTCTCGAACACCTCGGCGATGAACATCGTGCGCTCGCGCTCGGGTGCCGGCGAGAGAAAGTGCAGGTTTTGCCACACCGCGCCGCCGACGGTGCTCGGAATGCCGACGTAATGCTCGAGGCCCGACCAGTTGCGCTCGACTGCTTCGGGAATCAGCCGCGCCATCACCGCGCCGCTCTCCACCCACAGCTTTCCGTCGTCGGAAAAATTGAAATGCTGCGATGTGTTCCTGATGATGAGGCCGCGGAATCCCTTATCGCCGACGAGGATGTTTGCGCCGAGTCCGAGCACGAACCATGGAACGTCGAGCTCCCTGGCGGCGGTAATGGCCCCTGCCAGCTCGTCGGTGGAAGTTGCATCGTAAAAGAAGTCGGCTGGACCGCCTATCTTGAACGTGGTGTATTGTCCAAGAGGCTCATTGCGCCTGAGCTTCTTCGCCCCAAGTCTGGCGGCAAGCTCCTTTTCCATCACTGAACGGCCTTTAACAGAATCTGACATGCCCGAAAGAAAAGGTATCGCGTCTTTTTGCGCCACTCTGCTCCTTGCTGCCGTACTGATTTTTCCGGGGTCGGTGGGAGCGCAGCGTGCCGAGCTGGAGAAGATCATCCAGCGGAAAGTCCTGGTAAACGGACTCGAGGTGATCGTCGTGGAAAACCACGGCGTCCCGCTCGCGACGCTCGAGATCGACGTGAAGAACGGTTCGTTCACGCAGTCGCCGGAGTATGAAGGCCTCGCCCACATGTACGAGCACATGTTCTTCCGCGCGAGTGCCAAGTATCCGCAGCCGAACCAGTTCTGGGACCGGGCATCGGGAATGGGCGCAGTCTTCAACGGCACGACGTCGGAAGAGCGCGTCAATTACTACATGACGGTGCCCTCTGACCGGCTGGCGGGCGGTATGGAGCTGCTCGGCGCCGCGCTGAGAGAGCCGCTCTTCCGCAAGGACGAGCTCGAGCGCGAGCGACAGGTCGTGATCGGCGAGTACGATCGCAACGAGTCGAGTCCGTTCTTCGAGCTTTCGAAGATGATGGACGACAAGCTCTACCCGGGCAGCTTCAGCAGAAAGAACATCATCGGCAACCGGCAGATCATCCTCACGACGACGCCGGAAAAGATGCGCGAGATCCAGCGCAAGTATTACGTGCCCAACAACGCCGCGCTGATCGTCACCGGAGACGTGACGCCCGCGGCGGTGTTCGCGCTCGCCGAGCGAGAGCTGGGTCAGTGGAAGCGCGGTGCGGATCCATTTATCGCCGATCCAATCCCTGCCATCCCGGCGCTGACAAAGAGCGAGGGCGTGATCGCCGAGGCGGCGGTCGGCGCGGTGAGCGTCCAGATACAGTGGCAGGGGCCGAGCGTCGGACAGGACCCGAAGTCAACCTACGCGGCCGATGTCTTCTCCGACGTCCTCAACGATTCGCGCTCACAGTTTCAGCAGCGGCTGGTGGACAGCGGGCTCTGGCAGGCGGTGGGCGTCAACTACTACACGCTCAACCAGACCGGACCGATAACGATCAGCGGACAGACATCGCCCGAACAGCTTCGTGAAGCGCTCGCCACGCTTTATGGCGAGATCGCAAAGTTCGACAACCCCGGATATTTCACGTCCGAGGAGCTCGAGGCGGTGAAGGCGCATCGCGCCGTAACGTCCGCGTTCGATCGCGAGCGCGCATCAGGCTTCGCACACACACTCGGCTTCTGGTGGAGCGTCGCCAGCCTCGAGTACTACATGGGATACGTTGACTTCATGGCACAGCAGACACTCGCCGACCTCAGAGCATATGCGCGGCGCTATATCGTCGGGAAGAATCACATCGCCGGCGTGCTCATCGCGCCCGAAGCGCGCCGGTCGCTCAAGCTGACCGCGTCGGAGCTTACCGGAGATGGAAAGTGACGATGCTCTTTCACACCGCGGTTGCAATCTCGGCGGTCATCGCCGCGCTCGTGCCGGGAAACGCACCCGCTCCGGCGACGACGACAAGCTTCGAAGTCTCCGGCGTGAAGGTCATTCTCCGCCGCAACGATGCCAACAACGTCGTCGCCGCCAATCTCTACCTGCTTGGTGGCGCGAGACAGGTATCGGAAGCGAACGCCGGCATCGAACCGCTGCTGCTCGAGGTATCGGAGCGCGGCACGCAGAAGTATCCGAAAAACGCACTGCGGCGCGCGATGTCGAGGCTGGGCAGCGAGATCGTTCTCGCGCCGAGCGCCGACTGGACGATGTTCGGCATCAGGTCGAGCGCCGAGGTTTTCGATTCGACGTGGGCAATATTCGCCGACCGGGTGATGCGACCGACGCTGGCGACGGCGGAGGTGAACCTGGTGAAGACGCAGTACATCTCGGGCATCAGGCAGCGGCGTGACGACCCTGACGCGCTGGCGCACTACCTGGCCGACAGCATCGCGTACACGGGCCATCCGTACTCGGTGTCGGTGATCGGCACCGAGAAATCGGTTCAGGCGCTCGACTCTTCCGCGTTGCGCGCGTATCACCGAAGTCAGCTCGTAACGTCGCGAATGCTGCTGGTCGTCGTCGGCAACGTCGACAGTGCGCGTGTCTCGCGACTCGTCGCGGAGAGCATTGGCCAGCTCCCCCGAGGCGCATACAAATGGACCGATCCGCCGCGTATTCCCGAGCTGTCCACGGCGGTCGTCGTGGAAAGGCGAGCGCTTCCTACCAACTACATACTCGGCTACTACAGCGGGCCGATCGCGCGTGGTGCGGACTATCCCGCGCTACGGGTGGCGACATCGGTGCTGACGGGCCGGATGTTCGCCGAGATCCGGACGCGGCAGAACCTGACCTATGACGTGCACGCGCCATTCGTCGATCGTGCGGCGACGGCGGGCGGGCTATACGTGTCGACGGCATTTCCCGATACCACGCTCAAACTGATGAGGTCGGCAATATCGGACCTGCAGACCGGGTTGCTCGATCCGAACGGCTTGCGCGAGCTTGGGCAGCAGTTCATCACCGAGTACTTTCTCGACAACGAGACGAACGCGGCGCAGGCCGATTTTCTGGCGCGGGCGCAGCTCTACTCCGGCGATTACCGATCGGCAGAAAGATTCGTGGCCGACCTGCGCAACGTGACGCCGGAGGCGGTGCAGCGCGTCGCGAGGCGGTACATGAAGGGAATTCGGTTCGCTTATGTTGGGGATCCGTCGAAGCTGAACCCGCGTACTATCGGTCTTTTCTAGACCCGACCGATGCGTTACCGTAACTCTCGGCCTGACTGCGATGCTGAAATCGCAGTTGCGCATGCACATAGAGATGGCGAGAGTTGGCACTCAACCTTTCCACAAGCACGACGGCGCTCTCTTCGCTCGGCCGAACGGACTAGCGTACGCCTACTACCAAGAAATTCTGAGTAAGAATCGCGCCCCGCGCCTGTCCCGTTTCAGCCGCCAGGTAAAGCCGGAGCATTCCTCGCAGCACGATCCAGATGCTGTATCGAAACGCGCTCATCAAACCGTGAACAATGGGCGTATCCTCGTAACAGCAGAGCGACTGAAAGCCGGACGAGAGCAGCAACTGTCCCATCGACGTAGCCGTGAAGGCCTGCTCGTGCGTCATGTCTCCGTATCGTATTCTGCCGAAAAAGGGCGATTCTGCATTTGGCGTATGGATTAGCCACTTGCCACCGGGTTTGAGGACTCGCCTGACTTCATCCACAAGCGGCAACAGCTCCTCACGCGTGAAATGTTCGATGACGTCGAATGCGATAATCGCGTCTTGCGACTCGTCCGAGAGCTCTTCAAGCGTCGCCATGAGATCGCCTTCGCGCACTCCGTCGATTCCCAGCCGACGCGCTTCCGCGACCTGTTCAGGCGATCGATCAACTCCAACGATCCTGGAGTACCCGGCGCGCCGTGCAAAGTAAATGAGCACACCATGCCCACAGCCAAGATCGAGGATGCCGGCATCGCGATTGCGCGGGAAATGCTGGCGAATCACTTTGAGGAGATACGGCTCTCGCGACGTAAACCCGCTTAGCGTAGCAGGCGCAAGCGATGTCGTCCGCGCGTGAACGTAATGATCGTAGATCCGAGCGCGATAGTCGAGACTGGCCATGTGAGCTAATCTACCACCGCTCGTATTCTGATTGCCCCGGACTGGGCCATCTCACTTGTGAGCGCACATTCGACTGCTCTAAGACTCTTAACGCGGACGTAATCACTTGCGACTTGTCTGCTATTCGCCGAACTCGTCGGCGACGACGCGGGCGTTGATCGCTCCGCTGTAGAGGGCGCCGCCGATCACGGCCGCAGCAAGGCCACGGTCGGCAAGCGCGCGCAGGTCCATCATTGTGCGGATGTCGCCGGCGGCCGTCACCGGAAATTCGCACGCATCGGCCACAGCCTCGAGCAGCGGGTAGTCGATCTCGGCAACGTCCTGCTGATGGTTGACGGTGGTGATCATCACCCCCGCGAGCGGCAACGAATTGAGCTCTTCGACGACGTCGACAACCAGCCTGGCGTGGGCTGCAGTCCATCCCCGATTGAGAACCCGGCGATCGCGTACGTGCGCCGCGACGATGATCGAGCCAGGGAAAAGCCCGGTAACGCTCTCCAGCCAATCCGCATCTTCAAGTGCCCTGCCTCCAACGACGATGGCGGCTGCACCCTTCGAGAGAAGCCTTTCTACCATCGCGATTTTGCCAATTCCGCCGCCCACTTGGCAACGCAGGGGGGAATTCGTAAGAATCTCCTCAAGGAGCTCGCTGTTGGAGCCTTGCCCTGTGGCCGCGTCAACGTCGGTGAGGTGGAGGCGCTTGAAGCCGGCATCGCGCCAGTCCTGCGCCAGAGTCAATGCGTCGCCGACACTGGACCGGTCGGACCCCGAAGGGTCGACACCAATGCCGTCTCTCAGGTCGATTGCCGGGATCGCGATCAAGCGTGGAAAGTGTTGCCGTCATTGCGGTTTGGCTAGTTTGTGAATAAATTCACAATGTTGCCGATTGACCAGATTTCTAACGGTACAGGTATTACTGCGAGCCTTTGGGAGGCCTTTCAAGATGAGATTTTATAGCTTGGCAATTGTTGGTGCAGTACTGGCGCTTGGCGCCTGTGCCGGTGGAGACAAGCCGGCCGATACGACCGCCGTCGCAGTCGACACGGCAATGCCGGCCGGTGGAATGGCCGCTGGCACGACGACCCCGGGCGCGACGGGTACGATGGCCGCGATCACCGGCAAGACGCACACGGTGAACATGCTCGGCGACGCGAAGGGCTATCGCTTCGAGCCCGCCAACATCACCGTCAAGCAGGGCGACGGAATCAAGTTCGTGATGGTCTCGGGCGGCCCGCACAACGTTGCCTTTGATCCCGCCAGCGTTCCCGCGGACGTGAAGGCACAGCTCGATGCCAACATGGGCACCGACAAGATGGGCGAGCTCTCCAGCGCGATGAAGATGAACCCGAACGAGACGATCACGGTCTCCTTTGCGAACATCAAAGCCGGCAACTATCCCTATAACTGTGTACCGCACGTCGCGATGAACATGAAGGGCGTCGTCACGGTCCAGTAGCATTCCCGAATCCGGGGCATAAGCGGCGGGGGCGCAAGCCCTCGCCGCTTTTTTGCATCATTGGGTGCCAACTCTTATGATGTCTGAATCATGACCGTTCGTAATCTTGGCCGCCTGAGCGGAGGGACTACCTACCTCTGGATGGCCTCTCGGGCTCGGAACGCGATGCGCCGCCCAGCCATCCTTGGCATCGCGGGTGGCCTCGTATTTATCGGCGCGTTGATCGCGTTCGTCCTCGTGCCCCGCAACGCATCGCGGAAGTCACAGGCCGTTGCCGCGACAATCGAAGCGCGGGAGGATTCCGTGCCGGTCGTGGGGATGCGGAACCGCGCGCTCGTCGAGATCAACACGGCCGACTCGGTGCTGGCGGCGGCGCGGCTGGCCGCCAATCCGGTGATCGTCCCGGTGATCGACACCTTCCCGCCGGCGATGATCGCACGGCGCGAATCCGTGACGACTCAGCTCGCGACGTTGAACAGGCTCATTGCCCGCGTCGAGGACGCTCCCCTGCCCAGCTCCTACCGGGCCCTTGCGGCGTCCTCGCTAATCGCGGCGGAGGCGGGAGTTCCGTCAATGCTCGACTCGCTCGCGGCCATCGAACGCGAGCGGGCGGCATTTGGCGCGGTCGGCGGGGTCGATCCCGTTTATCTCGCCCTCACTTCGCGGGCGACGGCTATCGGCAGGTCGATTCAGGGGGTGGCAGAATCGAAGCGCGGCGAGTTGAGGAACCAGCTTATGGTGATCAGCCCGACGCGCGCGCCGGTCGTCCGTCCGACGATAACGGTGGATACGGCCGGTTACACCTCACGCCGACTGACCGCGTTCCAGGTTTATACCGGCGCGACGCAGGAACTGGCGAAGATCCGTGAGAAGAACACCCGCATCGACCGAGAAGCGGCGCGCGCGCGCGACCTCGCGAACGTCGACGCTCCCCCCTGGGCAATGCTCGCCGCCGCCGTCGTCCTCGCGCTCGCGCTTGGTTTCGCGGTCGCGTTCGGACTCGAGCTGCAGCGTCCGCACATCGCTGACTCGCGCGAAGCGGAGCAGGTGAGCGGAGCACGGGTGCTGACGGTCGTGCGTCCTCCGGAGGTCATGGTCGAGAGAGCGCGGCGGCAGGCCGACGTCGAGGCGCCGCCGCTCATCGACATCGTTTCTGAGAGCTATCGTACCCTCTACCTGCACATTGCCTCGGTGGAAGACAGCGTGCCGATCGTCACGATTACCGGAGACGAGCCCGAGATCGTCGCCACGGTCGCCGCCAATCTCGCGGCATCCGCGGCGTTCGAAGCGCGCAGTGCCCTGCTCGTCGACGTCGACCCGACGACGAGCAGCATCGCCGGCGTGCTCCGCATTCGCCCCGACCCCGGCCTCTCGGGCATCATTACCGGGGCGGCAACATGGCCCGAGGCGGTGGTACCAACGACGATCGGCCGCGATCGTCCGCTCGACGTGCTGCCGAGCGGGACGAAGCGCGCCGGGCTGCCGGAGCCACATACCGTCGAGGACATCAAGAATGAGCTCGCGCGTCTGCAACGGCGCTACGACTTCATCATCATCGCCGCGCCGACCAGCTACGTTCAGCGAACGGAGACGAGCATCATTCCCGGTCCTGATGTAATTCTGTGCGCGCGCGTCGCGCGAACCACGCTCAACAGCCTCAAGAGCGCCGTCGACAGCCTGCGCGGCGTCGACATGCGGATACACGGACTCGTGCTCTGGGATGCGGAGATGCCGCAGATCGACACCCGCGAAGAGCTGATCAACGCATCGAAGCCGAGTGAGGGCTTTCAGCCAGAGCTTGCCGCTGCGCGGTAACGAGACGCGTGGCTGAGACGATCCCGGATCTCAGAAACACTGCCAGGCCGGCCGCGTACGGAGAGCTGAGGGAGCATCTCCACGCGTTACTCGAAGGTGAACCGGACGAAATTGCGGCGATGGCAACGCTCTCGGCGCTCGTGCACCATGCGTTCGGACATCTGTGGACGGGTTTTTACAGGGTCGCCGTTCCCGGGAAGCTCCTTCGCGTCGGTCCTTACCAGGGGAATCTTGGCTGCCTCGAGATTGCGTTCGGCCGCGGAGTGTGCGGGACTGCCGCCGCTGAGCGGAGGACCGTGATCGTTCCCGACGTGTCCCTGTTTCCGGGGCACATCGCGTGCGATGCAACTGCCAGATCGGAGATTGTCGTTCCTGTCTTCAACGCGAGGGATGATCTGATCGCCGTTTTCGACGTAGATTCTGCGCAGCTGGGCTCCTTCGACGAGCAGGATCAGGCCGGCCTCGAGAGTCTCGTTTCATTGTTCGCTTCCGACAGATCATGAGCGTCACCGGATACTCCGACGTAGTCAACCACGCATTTGCCTTCGCCGCCAAGCACCACGACCGGCAGGTGCGGAGGGGGACGAAGCTTCCTTACCTCACGCATCCGGCTAACGTCGCGGTGATACTCACGCGCTACGGTCAGGACGACGAGACGGTGGTTGCCGGCATCCTCCACGATGTCGTCGAGGATTGCGTGCGTGATGGCTACACGCAGGAGATGCTCGAGCAGCGGATCGGCGAAAAGTTCGGCGACGACGTTCTCGACACCGTGCTCGCCGTGACGCACCGCCTGCAGAGCGACGACGGCGATCCGCTGTCGGGAGAGGACAAGAAGGCGGACTATCTCGATCGGCTGGCGGTCGCCGGAGAGAGGGCGCGCTGGGTGTGCGCCGCTGACAAGATTCACAACGCGTCCTCGATTCTCGCTGATCTCAAGCGCACGGTTGATTCGCACAGCATCTGGAACCGGTTCGGCGGCGGCAGGGAGCGGACGGTGCGGTGGTACCGTGCAGTTCACGATCGGCTTGCGGAGGTGGGGTTCGAGGCGCCGATCATGGCCGAACTGGAGAGGGTATCCCGTGAGCTGGAGCGGATGCCTTAACTACAACTGCAACTGCAACTGCAATTTGCCGTCGCCGTTCAGGACACAGTAGCCAACCCGCGCTCAATCGCCGTGGCCGTTCAGGACGCGATTGCCTCCCTCCCCTCCCCGTACGTCCGCTCGACGTAACGCTCGAGAATCTCGAGAAACTCCGGCACGATCGTCTCGCCCTTGAGCGTGACATGGAGTTGCCCGTCCACGTACACCGGAGCTTTCGGATCCTCGAACGTCCCCGGGAGCGAGATCCCGATGTTGGCGTGACGTGATTCGCCGGGCCCGTTAACGATGCAGCCCATCACCGCCACCTTCATCTCCACGACCCCGGGATAACGCGCCCTCCAGAGCGGCATCTGCTCGCGCAGGTACGTCTGGATGTCTTCCGCCATGTGTTGAAAAAATGTTGAGGTCGTGCGCCCGCACCCGGGACACGCGGTTACCTGGGGATTGAAGCTCTGGAGCTCGAGCGACTGGAGGATCTGCTGTGCGACGTGCACCTCTTCTGTGCGGTCGCCGTTTGGACGCGGTGTCAGGGAGACCCGGATGGTGTCGCCGATGCCGTCCGTGAGCAGGATCGAGAGCGCCGCCGTGCTGGCGACGATCCCCTTGGCGCCGAGTCCGGCTTCGGTGAGCCCGAGGTGCAGCGGGTAGTCGCAGCGGGAAGCGAGGCGCCGGTAAACTGTGAGCAGATCCTGCACGCCGGAAACCTTGGCCGAAATGATGATGTGATCGTGCGGCAGCCCCACCTCTTCGGCAACTGCGGCGGAACGGAGCGCGCTCTGCAGCATTGCCTCGATATAGACTTCCTTTGCCGACTGCTGTTCTGTCAGGCGGGCGTTCTCGTCCATGAGAGCGGTAAGCAGGTCCTGGTCGAGCGAGCCCCAGTTGACGCCTATCCTTACCGGGCGGTGGTTGTCGAGCGCGATGCGGATGATGGTGCGGAAATTTTCGTCGCGCCGCTTGCCGCCGACGTTGCCCGGATTGATGCGGTACTTGGCGAGAGTGCGGGCGGTGTCGGGGTAGCGGGCGAGGAGGAGGTGTCCGTTGTAGTGGAAGTCGCCGATGATCGGGACCGTGACGCCCATGTCGGCGAGCCTGTTTGCGATCTCCGGGACGGCCCGTGCCGCCTCGTCGTTGTTGACCGTGACGCGAACGATCCGGCTGCCGGCCGCAGCGAGGTCGGCAACCTGCCTGGCAGTCCCCTCGGCGTCGGCGGTGTCGGTGTTGGTCATCGACTGCACCACAATCGGGTGTGCGGAGCCAACCGGAACGCCGCCGACGTTAACCGTAACCGTGCGTCTTCTTGCTGCTGCCATGCCGATTTCTTGCGCTCTGGGAAAGGTGAAAGCTAATTCCATGGCCTGAGCGGTGCATTGGAACCGAACACTTCCCCGACATCTGGAGCACCAATGGCCGATACGCCAGTTCCCGAAAAGAAAAAAAAGCGCCGCAAGGGTCTCATGTTTCTGCTTTCGCTGCTGCTTATACCCGCGATCATCATCGCGCTGTGGACGTGGGTGACGCTTGGCTATAGCTACTCCAAGGGAGACAGGGCCGGGTACGTCCAAAAGCTTTCCAAGAAGGGATGGCTGTGCAAGACGTGGGAGGGCGAGCTCGCGATGTCGGCAATTCCCGGCGCGATGCCACAGCTTTTCCTGTTCACCGTTAAAAACGACTCGGTTGCGGCGCTACTGGAGAAGAACCTCGGCAAGCGCGTTTCGCTGACGTACGACGAGCACCGCGGCATTCCGACATCGTGCTTCGGAGAAACGAGTTACTTCGTCTCAAACGTACGCATTGTAGAGCCCTGAACATCTCTATTGTGAGCCCAACAGGTCTTTGCTATTTTCTCTGCAAGTCGGGCGGGTGGGGCGTGCGGAAACGGGCGCGTCACGTTGCTCAAGTCCAGCGCGGGGTAAGAGAGACCTGCGTACAGATTGTCGAGGGTCGGGCGTAGTTCCGCTCCCGAGACACCATTTTCCAGGAGTAGGGAATGCGTACGACCGGCAAGGTAAAGTGGTTCAACGATGCGAAGGGCTTCGGCTTCATCACACCTGACAACGGGCAGAAGGATTGCTTCGTTCACTACAGCGCGATCTCCGGCTCGGGATTCAAGTCCCTCGCTGAAGGCGACGCCGTGGAGTTCGACATCGTCGAAGGTCAGAAGGGTCCGGCAGCTGAGAACGTAACGAAGGCTTCCTGAGCGCCTTCGGCTTTACTGGCACAATCTGGCGGGGCGTCTCAGGTGAGGCGCCCCGTTTTGTTTAGCGGTGGACGTCCGCGCCGGGGCACTGGCGCAACCTCGACGGCGTAGTTCAGTCGTTCGATAACAACCTGTCGTGCCGAGTTGAGATCGATCTCGAGACGGAGACCGCGCGGGGTTTGCAGGCGCCCGCCGGAGGACATGAGCTTTGCAGCCAGCGCGAGACTTCGTGGCGTGCTCAGAGCCAAGTCATTCATGAGCGTGAGGGCGATCGCCAGAAGCTGGACGCTTGGAGTGCTCAGGCGACGCGACCTGCCCTGCGCTTCCCGGTCCACACCCGTAACGGAATGGTGTGAAAGAAGATTGTCGAGCCACTTGGGGGCGACTTTGAGTGCAAGTGCAACTGTAGCAACGGTATAAACTTTCGCCAATAATGTTCCTATTAAAAAAGGATAATTAAATGTGCACTCGGGGGGACTCGTTATAAACCACCCACCCGTGTATTGTGTGTATTCTGGTTAAACAGTCTATGGAGAAGAGTTAATGCGGCTCAGGATGCTCGGTGTTGCGATGCTCATCGGCGTGTCGGGTTACGCCGTCCCTGCCCTTGCGCAGAAAACCTACATGGTTGCCGTGTCTGGCGGTCCAGCGATTCCGGTGAACCGCTTCAGCGATAGCCATGGGACCGGCTCCACCTTCACGGGATCACTGGCCGTGGGGCTCGAAACTCTGCCCATCGGATTGAGATTCGACGCCATGTTCAACAACTTCGGCGGTCGTAACAAGGGCCCCGGTTTCGGTGTGTTCGAGGGCGCGGACGGCAAGATCACGGCAGGGATAGCTAATTTGATTATTACCTTCCCTGGATCCCGGGCCAAGCCGTACATCATCACCGGCGGCGGGCTGTACGGGGTAAAGCCTGACCTGCCGGACGAGAATTCGAAGAACCACTTCGGCTTCAACGCTGGCCTGGGAACGACGTTCGGCCTCAGCCGGTTCAGCGCCTTCATCGAATCACGGTACCACTCGATCAGCCGAAGCAAGGCGGACGGTGGGCGCCTGAACTTCGTCCCGATTACCTTTGGGCTTGTGTTCTAGGATGACGCCCGAGTAACGCAACGAACGCCGAAGTAGTTTACTACCTAACTAGACTGCCCGGAGTACCAGCTCGTTACCTCGCGCTGCGTCAATGACCGTACTCAGCGCTGCCCGGGCAGTTCCCAGCTGCGCTGAAACCGCGGACGGCCCCGTTCCGCCCGGAACGTTGCGTCGCGAAGTTGATTTCTGGGGCACGAGCCAGTCGTAGACATCTTCGGCAAAGAGATTGTGCGCTTTGGCGAATGAAGAGAAGGGGAGCGCCCCGAGCTCGCGGCCAGTGCTCTCGCCCTCGCGGATCAGGCCGCCGACCGCGCCGTGGGCTTCGCGAAAGCTCGCGCCCTTTTCAACCAGGTAGTCGGCGAGATCCGTCGCCATCATGGTGCTCGAGAGCGCCGCCCGCATCCTGTCGGCGTTGAACCGGATCTCGGCCAGCGCACCGGCGACTGCCGGCAGAACCAGCAGCATGGTATCAACGGCATCGAAGAGTGCCCGCTTGTCGTCCTGCAGATCCTTGTTATAACCGCTCGGCAATCCCTTGAGCGTCGCCAGCAGCGTCGTCAGGTCACCGATTGCGCGCGCGCCGGATCCGCGTGCGAGCTCCAGTGCGTCCGGATTTCGCTTCTGAGGCATCATGCTCGACCCAGTCGTAAATGCCTCGCCGAACTGAACGAAGCCGAATTCACTCGAGCCGTAAATGATGAGATCTTCGGCGAGCCGCGACAGGTGCGTTGCCATCATCGCCACCGCGAACAGCAGCTCAGCGACAAAATCCCGGTCGCCGACGGCATCGATGCTGTTCTGCGACACGGTGCTGAAGCCGAGGCTGCCCTGAAGCAGCACACGAGAGACAGGGAACGCGCACCCGGCGACGGCGCCGGAGCCCAGCGGAAGGACGCCCGCCGAGCGAGACGCGGCGGCAATGCGCGCGCGGTCGCGCTCGAGCGGCCAGAAGTGGGAGAGCATCCAGTGCGCCGCCGCAACCGGCTGCGCGCGCTGCAGGTGCGTGTACGCGGGCATCAGCGTTTCCTGCAGGCTGCTGGCGTGGTCGAGCATCACCTGCTGAAGCGCCCGGGCCGACGTGTCCAGACGCGTGCAGGCTTCCATCGACCATAGCCGGGTTGCAGTCGCAACCTGGTCGTTCCGGCTCCGGCCCGTGTGCAGCTTGGATGCGACGTCGCCTACTTCTTCGTGCAGCAGGCGGTCGATGAGAGTGTGTACGTCCTCGTCGGAGGGAAGCGGATCGACTCCTTTGCCGAGCCGCTCGCCCACCCGCGCGAGGCCACGCTCGACCTTCTTGCTCTCCTCGAGCGTGAGCACTCCCGCGCCCCAAAGCGCGACCGCCCACGCTTGCGACAACCGGACATCAAACGGCCACAGGCGATAATCGGTGCCGATCGAGCGGTTGAGCGCTTCGAGCGCCGCCGCGGTCGGAATCGAAAACCGGCCGCCCCAGAGCTTGTGCGAAGTGTGGTCGGACATCAGCCGACCGCGCTACGCGATTGCCAGCGTCGGACGCTTCCTGTCCGCCGGCGACTCGGCAACATCCGCGCGGGCGGCGGCGAGCTCGCGGTCGCGAAGCGCGCGCACGCGGTTCGACAACCCGTAGAGCCTGATGAAGCCGGCAGCGTCGCTCTGCTGATAGACATCGTCTTCGCCGAAAGTGACGAACCGCTCGTCGTACAGCGCATACTCGCTCTCGCGCGAGGCGATCGCCGCATTGCCCTTGTACAGGCGGAGCGCTATCGAGCCCGTGACGCGCTCCTGGGTAACGTTCACAAACGCATCGTACGATTCGCGCTCGGTCGTCCACCAGCGGCCTTCATAGACGAGATCCGCATAACGCGGGGCGATGAGATCCTTTGCCGCGAGCGTGCGCCGGTCGAGCACGAGCTGCTCGAGCTCGCTGTGCGCGGAATAGAGGAGCGTACCGCCCGGGGTCTCGTAGACGCCGCGCGACTTCATCCCGACGAGTCGGTCCTCGACGAGATCGATGCGGCCGACCCCGTGGCGCCCGGCGATGGCATTGAGCTCGGAAACGATCTCGACGGCGCCAAGGCGCCTGCCATTCACCGAGACCGGAGTGCCCGCCTCGAAGCCGATCGTCACTTCTTCCGCCTCGTTGGGGGCGTTCTCAGGGGACGTCGTCATCATGAACAGGTCGTCGGGTGGGGATGCGGCGGGGTTCTCGAGCACTCCGCCCTCGTGCGAGATGTGCCAGACGTTCCTGTCACGCGAGTAGATCTTGTCGCGCGTGGCGGTAATGGGAATCTTGCGTGATTCCGCGTAGGCGATGGCGTCCTCGCGGCTACGGATATCCCACTCACGCCACGGCGCGATCACGGGGAGGTCGGGAGCGAAGGCGGCGTACGTGAGCTCGAACCGGACCTGGTCGTTGCCCTTGCCGGTGCAGCCATGGGCGAGCGCGTCGGCACCGACCTGGCGCGCAACTTCGACCTGCCGGCGGGCGATGAGCGGGCGCCCCATCGAGGTGCCGAGCAGATACTTGCGGCCGTAGATGGCGCCGGCGCGGAGCGTGGGCCAGACGAAGTCCTCGACGAACTCCTTGCGTAGGTCCTCGACGTAGCACTCATCGGCGCCGGAGGCGATCGCCTTGGCGCGTACGCCCTCGAGCTCATCGCCCTGGCCGATGTCGGCGGCGACGCAAATGATCTTTGCGTCGTACCGCTCTTTAAGCCAGGGAACGATAATGGAAGTGTCGAGCCCGCCGGAGTAGGCGAGGGCAATTTTTCTGATCAAAGGAGCCTCGGATAAATATTCATTGATACTGTATATTTAACCGGTGTGTCGCCCCTCGTCAATAGTGTGATCGGGCTCTATCCGGGCTCGCCGGCCATTGAACGGAGTCGCCGCAACACCCGGTCACGGGCGGCCACCGAGCGGCAGATTATGAGTATCGTGTCGTCGCCCCCGACAGTGCCCAGAATGTCGGACCAGCCCTCACCGTCGAGGGCAGCGGCAATGGGTTGGGCGCCGCCAGGCACGGTCCGGAGGACGATCATCTCGCTTACTCCGTCCACCCTCAGGTAGAGCTGGGGCAGCAGCGTGTCCAGCGCGGCCCGGCTTTCCTCGATATTGCCGTCCGTAATGGCGTAGCGCGCACCTTCCGGGGTGGGGACGCGGGCCAGCCTGAGCTCACGCAGGTCCCTCGAGAGCGTTGCCTGAGTGACGTCCCAGCCGCGCTGGAGCAGTAGTTTGCGCAGATCTTCCTGGCTGCTGACTACGCGCGCGTCGATGATCTCCAGAATCGTGTCGTGTCGCTCACGCTTGTTGGCCATTTGACCACAGTCTACCACTGCCCGGACGGTTACGCGAGGGGCAGGGATCGTTGACGCGGAGCTCGTGTAATGTTATGCATACATTATGCATAAAATCCCGGTGGGAGTGTTAGGGGCCAGTGGCTACGCGGGCAGGGAGTTGTGCGCGCTGGCCGCGGCACACCCCGGCCTCGACCTCGTCTTCGCATCCGCCAACGAACAGCGCGGGCACCGCGCGCGGTTCGCCGGGGAAGATGTCACCTTCGTCGCCCCGGAAGACGCGCCGCTTGGCAGTGCCGAAGTCGTGTTCTCGGCGCTCCCGCATGGAGCATCCGCAGCCTGGGTCGCCAACGCGCGCGGGGCCGGAGCTAGGGTCGTCGACCTCTCGGCGGACTTCCGACCCGGAACGAACGCTACCGGCAAGCACGCGCCCTACGGCCTGACCGAGCTCGCGCGTGCCGAGATCCCCGGCTCCGAGATTATCGCCAACCCCGGCTGTTATGCGACCGCCATCCTCCTGGGCATCGCGCCCCTCCTCAAGGAAGGAGTCGTTCTCCCTGGTAGTGTGATCAACATCTCCGCCGCCAGCGGTGTCACCGGGGCCGGTTACGGCGCGCGGCATGAGCTCATGTTCGCCGAGCTCGCTGAGGATTTCCGCGCGTACGCGGTGGGCAACGCGCACCGCCACCTCCCGGAGATGCAGGACACGGTGCGGAAACTCGGCGGCGACAACGACATTCTCTTCACGCCGCACCTCCTCCCCGTTGCGCGCGGAATTCTCGCAACCATCACGATCCCCGTGACGCGCCCTCTCGCCGATCCAGCGTCTGTCTGGCGGAAGCATTACGGCAACGAACCGTTCATCGAGATCAGCGACACGCCGCCAACGCTCCGCGATGTGGTGCGCCGGAACGTCGTCCGCATCAGCGCCACCATGGCGGCGAATCTGCGCCAGCCGACGGTGATCGTGATCGCAGCGATCGACAACCTCATCAAGGGCGCCGCCGGGCAGGCGATACAGAACGCCAACGTGCTGCTCGGAATCGAAGAGCGCACCGGACTTCCGCTCTGATGCGCGTCCTGAAGCTGGGTGGCAGGGCGCAGTCATCGCCCAGGCTGGCGGCCGCGGTCGCCGAAGCATGGGACGCGAGTCCCGGCAAGCTCTGCGTCGTGCACGGCGGCGGTGACGAGGTCTCGGCGATGCAGCGCGCACTGGGAAGGGAGACGCAATTCGTCGACGGCAGGCGGGTCACGACCGGGAACGATGTCGAGCTCCTCCGCATGATCCTCTCGGGGAGCGTGAACAAGCGGCTCGTCAACGCGTTCATCAACGCCGGAGCTCCGGCACTCGGTCTTTCGGGAGAGGACAACCGTCTCATCGGCGCCGAGCCGATCGACATGGACGCGCTCGGTCACGTCGGCGAGCCGATCGACATCAATGCGCCGATGCTTAAGATGCTGCTGCGGGCCGGTATGATGCCCGTCATCTCGCCCGTTGCTTTCGATGTCTCGACTGTCGACGGCGGCGCGCTCAACGTAAACGGCGATGACGCCGCGGCGGCGATTGCAAGCGTGCTGAACGCGCAGGAGTTGCTTTTCATCTCGGATGTCGAGGGCGTACATGACGATGATGGAATGCCGATTACGACGCTCGATGCGGAACGGGCGCGGGATCTCATCTCGAGTGGGACAGCAGCCGGAGGGATGATTGCCAAGCTTCAGGCCGCCGAGCGTGCGCTTGCCGGCGGAGTCGAGCGCGTGCGCATCTGCGACATGACGGGTCTCGGCGATCCGGAGCGGGGAACCCTCATTACCCAGTCTGTGGGCGTCACATCATGACGACGATCGCCGTCCCACTTTCTGAGGCCCTGGTTTCCGCCGAGCCGTCCGCCGCCGATTCCGCAATTCTCGGCACGTACAAGAGGGCGCCGATTGAGTTCGTGCGCGGTGAGGGCGTCGAGCTGATCGATAGTGCAGGCAAGCGCTACCTCGACCTTGCCAGCGGTATCGCCGTCAACGCCCTCGGACACGGTGATGTCGGAATAGAGGCAGCGATAAAGGATGCGCTCGCGACTGGTCTCATTCATACCTCGAACCTCTATCGAACGGCGCCCGGCGAGGAGCTTGCCGCGCTGCTGGTCGAGCTTTCGTTCGCCTCAAAAGTCTTTTTCTGCAACTCGGGCGCGGAAGCGAACGAAGGCGCGTTCAAGTTCGCGCGGCGCTGGGCGCGCAGCATCAATCCAGCAAAGACGGGTATCGTCGCCTTGCGCGGCGGGTTTCATGGCCGTCTTTTCGCATCGCTCGCCGCAACCGACCGTCCTTCGTACCGTGCTCCTTTCCACCCGCTCGCGGGAGGCGTTTCGATTTGCGAGCGTGATCTCACGGAGCTCGCGGCTGTGCTGGATGAAGAGACAGTGGCCGCCGTGATCGTCGAGCCGGTGCAGGGAGAGGGCGGAGTTCGCGTCGTCGAAAAAGAGTTCCTGCGGGGCCTGCGCGAGCTGACTGAACAGCGGGAGATCGCGCTCATCCTCGACGAGATTCAATGCGGACTGGGGAGAACGGGACACCTCTTCGCCTACGAGAGAGCCGGCATCGTCCCCGACATGGTGACGCTCGCCAAGCCGCTTGCAGGCGGACTTCCGATGGGAGCGGTGCTGTTATCCGCACGTATTGCAGAGTCGATGCAGTCCGGGGATCACGGTACCACGTTCGGGGGCGGTCCACTGGTGGCGACGGTCGCTGCGTACGTGGTACGACGTCTCGCCGACAAGGACCTGCTTGCCGCGGTGCGCAGCAACGGCGAATGGATGCAGCGTGAGCTTGAAGCCATTGCGCAGCGAACGGGACGCGTCAGGGCGGTGCGTGGAGTTGGCTACATGTGGGGGATGGATGTCGTCGAGCCCGCGGGTGAGATCGTTCGCCGCGGATGGGACCTGGGGTTGCTCACGCTCACCGCGGGCGAGCACACCATTCGGTTACTGCCTCCGCTGGTTATGAGCAGGAATGAGCTGGCGCGCGGCTTATCCATTCTCGAGAAGGCGCTCGTTACCTGAGCGCGGTGGGTCGAGTGTCGCCGTTTCCCGCGCGCGCGGTTAAGATATCGGCATCATGAGCAGGCACGGCACGCATCTCACGTGGGCGATAGCACTGTCGGCACTGGTCGGCGCGTGCGCGACGTCGCCGCAATCGTACTCAGTGGCGGGAAGTGCAGGGGCGGACAGCGTCGCCGCCATGCGCCTGTTCGAGGAGAACATCGCCGCAATTCACAAACGCGACCGCCCCCGATACCTCGCTACGTATCTGCAGACACCCGCCCTCGGCAGGAACGGACCGGGGGGAATGCTCCTCGGCTTCGAAAACTGGAGTGCACGGCGCGATTCAACCTGGCCCGACACGCTCGTCGCGCGCGACCTGAAAGTGCTCCCCATCGCTCCGGGCGTCGTGTACGGCACCTACTGCTACACGGTTACGCAGAACGACACCACCTCGAGCGGAGTGTCGGAGCGGATTTTCGTGAAGACGAGGGAAGGTTGGCGCATCGCCGTAACGACGGCATTCGGCCTCGTGCCTGGCGCGCCAGCGCAGTGCAAATGAACTCCGACACCTGAGACGAGCCTGGTGATTCTCCGACTGCGATGCGCGACACTGCTGGCACTGTTCACCGCGGTGCTACCGCTCGCCGCGCAAACCCGCGCCGGATCAGGGGGACGCACGCCGACGCTCGTCGTCTTCATCACTGTTGATGCGCTGCGGCCGGATTACTTCCACCGTTTTGAGAGACAGCTCACTGGCGGGCTCGGCCGTCTCTACCGCGGTGGAGCGTACTTCTCCAACGGATATCAGGATCACGCCGCGACTGAGACCGCGCCTGGGCACTCCGCCACGATGTCGGGACGGTATCCGGTGAACAACGGCATCACGTCCAACATTCATGGCGTCGGTGATACGGCTGCAAGGCTGATCGAAGCCGAGGGTCTCGCCGCATCACCATTCCGGTTTATTGGAACGACGCTGACTGACTGGCTGATTGCGAAGGACAGCCGCACGCGCGCGCTTTCCGTATCACGCAAGGACCGCGGCGCAATTCTGCCGATCGGAAAATCGAAGCAGGCAGTTTTCTGGTATTCGTCGAACGGCAATTTCACGACGAGCAACTACTACGGCGCGGCGCTGCCGTCGTGGGTTCGCGCGTTCAACGCACGGCGGATTCCGCAGAGTCACGCGGGCAGGGCGTGGACGACGCTGCTCCCCGCGTCAGCGTATGCCGAGCCTGACAGCGTTCCGATCGAGAGTGAGGGCCGGGCATATACGTTCCCGCACTACATGCCCCAGACCGCTGACCTGGCGGCGCGCGCACTTCCCGGGTTCCCATGGATGGATGAAGCGACTCTTCAGCTGGCGCTCGCCGGCGTGCGCGCGATGAAACTTGGCACCGGCCCACAGACCGATGTGCTCGCGATCTCCCTCTCGGCGACGGACGCGATTGGCCACCAGTACGGGCCCGACTCGCGTGAAGTGCACGACCAGGTGCTGCGCCTCGACCGCTTTATCGGCGCGTTCATGGATTCGCTGTTCAGGATGAGGCGCGCGCGCGACGTGGTGTTCGCGCTGACGGCAGATCACGGACTGACACCCTTCCCGGAAGTGCGCGGCTACGACGCGAACACCGGCGCGAGGCGCGTGGATGTCCGTCCGGCATTCGAGCAGCTGAGCGCATCACTCTCCGCCGCTGGCATTCCCGGGCAACCGTTCCGCATCGCGAGCGGAGTTATGAGGGGCGCGGGCTTTTCATTCGACCCAGGAGTCCTCACGCTCGACCGTCGCGCGGTGACCGCGGCGGGTCTCAAGCCGGACTCCGTGATCGAAGCCGTGCGCACCAGCCTGCTGAGGATTCCAGGTGTGGCGCGGGCGGACCGCATCAGCGAGCTGGCGGCGCGCGACACAGTCAACGATGCAGTTGCGCGGCGCTGGCTGCACGTGTTCGCGGACGAGACGGTCGCGTCGCTCGTGGTTTCACTTGCCCCATACAACATGTGGGGGCCGGGATCCTACGCGCAGCACGGAAGCCCCAATGATCATGACGCGAGAGTGCCGATTCTATTCTATGGTCGTCCGTTCCGCGCCGGACGCAACACCGAATTTGCGGCTGTCGTGGACATGGCGCCAACGCTCGCCGCGATCCTGCGCGTCGTTCCCGCCGAACGGCTGGATGGACGTGTGCTGCGCAATGCGATCAGGTAAAGCGCCACTCGAAGCGGTATGGAAGGCGCTCGACGAAGCGGCGTTCGGCGCGGCGCAGATACTCAATCTGCGCGAATCACTTCCCACCGCTGCCGATGCGCGCTTTCGAGCTGAAGCGTGGTTGAGAGAGAAGCAGGTGCAGGGTTCAAAGGAAGTTCTCCTCATTACCGGCCGCGGGAACAACAGTCCCGGCGGCGTCTCTCCGGTACGGGAAGGAATTCTCAGTCTGCTGGCGGCGCTCAGGCGGAGGGGAGTCGTGGCGGAGTGGCGGGAGCACAACCCGGGATCGTTCGTGGTGCGGCCGGCACCGGTCTCGGCTCTGTTTGCCGCGCCGCGACGGCGGAATGGGCGCGCCGACGGCGTAAACCCGCCTGTGATTTCATCGCTGGAAGCACTCGAGCCGGAAACCATCGCTCTGCTGCGACGGCTGGCGGAGCGATCGCTCGAATCGCTCGGCGTGCGCGAGACGGAAAAATTCGTCGCGGCGGAGATGACGGCCAGGTTCAACAGTCTGGCGGGCGGCGTTGCCCCGGGAGTGGAGGGCGAAGCACGGCTGCGGGACGCGATGCGGTCGGCGCTGGAAGACCTCGACGGCTGAGGTCGTAATGCTACGCAGCGTATAGAAGTTACCCACAGAAAAAGGGTCGGCCTGGACATTGCGAGATTGGGTGCGCGATGCAAGGCGAACCAGCGCAAACTCACAGCAGCAGGCTCTCGGCGCAGGAGATCGCGCCCATCATTCCGTACAGCGCGAAAGCAACATGGCCCGCGGGATTCCAGATCTATCAGCGGGGTGCCCGCGCCGACGGCGTGTTCATGGTTCTCGAGGGACATGTCGTCCTGCGCAACCGGATCAAGACGGGCCGCGCATTCGTGCCGTCGATCGCGACCGTTGGTCAAGCGTTTGGGAGCGAGGGACTCTCCGGCAACGGCAGGTATGTCACCGATGCAAACGCGTCCGATGAGGCACGCACGCTCTTTCTCAGCGGCTCGCAGTTTCGCGCCTTCGTGCGCGAGCGCTCCGGCGAGGCGCTCGCGTTCGTGTCACAGATGATGTCCGAGCACGCACACCTGCTTGAGCGCCTGCACGAACTTGCGGCACTGAGCGTGGACGAACGCCTCGCCGCAACGCTTGGAGTCCTGAGCGCCGACAGCTCCCTGAGGGATTCCGGTGGCAGGCTCAGGCTGCAGAACGGTCACCATCGCCTGCTGTGTGAAATGGTCGGGGCAACCCGGGAGTCCATCACACTGGCGTTGAGCCGGCTGGTGAGCGCGGGAATCGCCGAGCGCGACGGAACGACTTTTCTCATCGCGCCGGCCCTGCTTTACGCAACACGCCCACACGCCGGCAACGGTGAAATGGCGGTGCCCTTGACTAGTGAGCTGGCGCGGCCGACATCCTAGCGGATGAAGGGTTTCAACACCGATAGAATTCGCGCTGGCGCCGAAGCGATCGACTTCAGGGGAAGAGGCTCCCGTGGCGCTCTTCTCCTTCACGGTTTTGGGGACACGCCGCAAACGCTTCGTCTCCTCGCGCTGCGGCTGAAGAAGGATGGCTACGCGGTGCGTGCACCGCTGCTGCCGGGACACGGCCGGACGATGGCCGCGTTCAGCGCATCGAGCGCCGACGAGTGGGTGGACGCGGCGCGGAGCGAACTGCTCGAGATGCGCAGGAGGGAATCGTCGGTTGCGCTGCTCGGTTTGTCGATGGGTGGAGCGATCGCGACTATTCTCGCCGCCGAGCTTCCCGACATCCCCGCGCTGGTATTGATCGCCCCCTACCTGGCGATGCAGCGACACGTCGCGATCGCCGCAACGATGCATATGGCGTGGGGAAGGTTTGCGGGGGAGATCGACGGGAGCAGCCCGCGGTCAATACTCGACCCGAATGAAAGGAAAAAAAATCTCGCCTATGGCAGCGTCACGGGCGGGACGCTCCACCAGCTGTTACGCGTTGTGCGCATGGCGAAGCGGTCGCTGCCTGGCGTGAGATCCCCGACGCTGCTGATTCAGTCGAGCGAAGATCCCCGCTGTTCGCCGCGCACTGCCAGGCGGGCCATCGCATCGCTGGGCACCAGCGAAAAAAAACTCGTCATGACGAGCGGGGCGGGCCACGTTATCACTGTCGACTACGGCCGTGAAAAAGTTTTTGATGAAGTCAGCTCGTGGCTGACACTGCACCGCGGGGAGGGCACGACAGCCGCTTCACGATGAAGCGGCTGTCGTGATCCCGCTGGCTAGAACCGGTCGGAGACGAATCCCGAAACGGAATCGACACTACGCTCGGCGAGTCCCGCTGCCTGCGAAGCTACGCTCGAAGCCACACGCTTGACACGCGCCACCGGAGACCGGTTCGCCTTGCGCGTCCTCGCGCCCTTGCGCGCGGAGCTCTTGCGAGCGCTAGAACCGCGCGTCTTCGCTCCCTTTCGCGCTGCGGCACTGCGCTTCGCACTCTTGCGTGCGCGAGTTGCAGCACCCTTCTTGGCAGCGATCTTCCGCTTGCCCTTACGAACGACCCTTTTAGCCTTGCGAACAACTTTACGAACAGCCTTCCGAGCGCCGGCCTTTTTCCGTCCGACCTTGCGAGCAACACTCTTGCGAGCAGCGCTCTTTCTCTTTCTGCCACTTCGTGCAGCACTGGACTTCTTCTTTGCAGCCATGGGAAAGCTCCGTGTTGGAGGGATTCATACAACCGGATAGCAAGATTCGCGCACAACAAGTTGTTCTACATACAGTGCGACCGCAATCACATTCGGCGAGCGCGCATCAATCGGCGGTCGAGCGCGTCTCCCCGTGATCGAGCATCCAGAGTCGCTCGGCGGGAAATCCCGCGACTTCCCACTGCTCACGCAGCACGCGCGGCGGCTCGTTCATAGGTTCGTCGGTGAGCTTGAACGTTCCCCAGTGACCGGGCGTCATGCGCACGCCGGCGGGACCACCAAGCGCCTCAAGGGCCTTCAACGCATCGGCCGGATTCATGTGAACGGTGCTCATGAACCACCGCGGCTCATACGCACCGACCGGCAGGATTGCGAGATCGAACGGTCCGAGCCTGCCGGCGATTTCACCGAACTCAGGGTGCAGTGCCGTGTCGCCGGCAAACAGCGTCGCATGTTGGGCAGAGCGCAGCGACCAGCCGCACCAGAGCGTGGAGTCGCGATTATGGACGCCACGTCCCGAAAAGTGCTGGGCGGGTATCGCGGTGACGGTGACTCCCATCGTGTCGGCGGCATCCCACCAATCGGCCTCGAACACATCGCGTGCCCCGAACCGGCGCAAAGTGGCGGCGACGCCGAGTGGCGCGTGCCACCTGATCGCGGGAAAGCGCGCTGCAAGGCGTCGCACGGTATCGCGGTCGAGATGGTCGTAGTGGTCGTGCGAGATGAGCACCATGTCGATGGGCGGCAAACGATCGAAGTCCACCGCGGCGGGGATCCAGCGGCGTGGTCCGGCGAAGGCGAACGGAGACGCCCGGTCGCTCCATATCGGGTCGGTGAGAATGTTCAGACCACCCTGCTGCAGCAGAAAAGTGGAATGTCCAACCCAGGTGATCGTCATTTCATCCGCTTCAGCGCGCGGGACGACGAAGCGCGGCACCGCCCTCTGAAAAACCGCTGGATCAGGATCGGGCAGGCGGGAATTTCGCGGCCGTTCGATCAGTACCCACTTGAGGAAGTCCAGAAAGCCGTGAGGATGCGCACCGGGCCATGGATTTCGAAAACCACCACCGGGGCGGTGGTGAGCGAACGATGGCTTCAGACCGATATGGCCGGCTGAAGATTTTCCTCGAGGTGCTCCGCCGCCTTCATGCCCACCAGCGCCACCGACACAGGCATTGACCGCGCGAAGGCGATGGCGCGCTGGGCGTCGCTGGCAAAACCGGGGAACGCCGCGCTGAGCTCCGGCGGCAGAGAGCGCGTCAGCTGCGATTGCATCAGCGTCGCGCTGCCAACGACCGATACGCCCAGATGCGCCGCCGCTTCCAAAGCCGGTACGAGTCCATTTCCCGCAAGCTGCTGCGTCGGAACACGGGCCGCTTCGGCCATCGCGAGGTTGACGGGGAGCTGGATCGCCCGGAAATGGTGACTCTTTCCGCCTGCCTCGACCGCGATCTCCAGAAGCCCCTCGAGGCCGAGGTGATTGCGTGATGACGGGGGAACGCGGAAGCCCTGCCAGGTCGCGCAACCGTAAACACCGATCGCGCCGCGGGACACCTGCTCCTCCAGCGTGGTGAACGCGGCGCGGATGACATCGCGGAACTGCGCGGACTCGATCACCTCGAGCTGCTGTTCGGGATTGTGCAGGTAGTAGACATCGATGCACTCGATGCCGAGGTTACGCCTGCTGCGTCCGACCTGGTCGGCGAGATAACGTTGCGTGAGACAGTGTCCGCCGGCGACGACATC
>DATLXE010000558.1:0-2361 GCA_035575795.1 Gemmatimonadaceae bacterium | reverse complement strand
AAGCCAGGGACCATTGCGTGGACGGACCTGACGGTCCCTGATGCGGACGCGATTCGCGATTTCTACACTCGGGTGACCGGCTGGAAGGCCGAGCCGGTCAGCATGGGCGAGTACTCGGACTACGTGATGGTGTCGAGCGCCGGGGAGGGGGTCGCGGGCATCTGCCATTCGCGGGGCCCGAACGTGAACGTCCCCCCGCAGTGGCTGATCTACATCGTCGTCGAACACATCGACCAGGCCGTTGCACAGTGCATCGTGTTCGGTGGCGAGGTCCTCGATGGGCCGCGCCCGATGTCGGGGGGAATGTTCTGCGTCATCCGGGACCCGGCCGGCGCGGTGTGCGGGCTGTACAGCTCGCCACCGAATGAGTCAGGCCAGCAGCCCTGAAGGGCTGCACTACGAATGCCCTCGGAGCCAGCAGCCCTGAAGGGCTGCGCTACGAATGTCATCGCAGATGATCAGACTTGCCGTCTTTGATCTCGACGGCACGCTCGTCGATTCTCAGCGGGACCTCGCAAACGCGGCGAACGCGCTCGTGATGGAGCTCGGTGGGACGGCACTCCCCGCCGAGGACATCTCGGCGATGATCGGTGGGGGGGCCGCCGTGCTCGTGCGAAGGGTCCTGGCGGCAGCGGGGCTGGCGCCGGACACCCCAGGCGCGCTCCCCCGCTTTCTGGAGCTCTACGACGAGCGGCTGACGGACAACACCGTCGCGTACGAGGGCATCCCCGAGGCCCTGCAGAAGCTGCGCGGCCGCGTGCCACTCGCGGTCCTGACGAACAAGCCCCAGCGCGCCACAGGTCGCCTCATGGCTGCGCTCGGTCTGTCGACGCACTTCGCTCACGTCGTGGGTGGCGATACGCCCCTCGGGCGGAAGCCTGATCCGGGCGGCATGCTCCGCCTGTGCGCCGCGGCGGACTGCGCGCCCGACGATGCCGTTCTGATCGGCGACTCGCCGATCGACCTGGAGACCGCGCGCAACGCCGGCACCCGGATCCTGCTCGTCAGCTACGGCTTCGGATTTCGATTCGACGGCGTCGACCTGACGGGAGTTCCGATCGCCCACCACCCGTCGGAAATCCCGTCATGTCTCCGCACCTGAACGTGGAACAGCACTCGCGCACCATTGGCTGTTCGCGGGAATCTGCACGGTGGCGTCCTATAAGAGGGCACGTCGCACGCCCCGCACGTGGCACACCCGCACGCCGCACGTAGCGCACGTAGCACTCCGCACATCGCACGTGACCCGAACCTTCGCCGCTGAAACTGCGTATCCCGCCTGCACCTCGTCGCCTGTTTCGACGACAGGTGCGGACGCTGTTGATGCTTGCGAACAGATTGAATCACGCCGGCCGTCGCGATAGACTCCGGCGGACTGTCGAGTATTCGGCTATGAAGTTGAGCCGACTACTTATCAGGCTCACAACCTGAAAGTATCAGGAACTTATGAAATCACTCTTCGGATTTGCTGTGGCGGGTCTGATCTTGCTCTTACCTCTATGGCCGGCCAGTGCTCAGGACAACGCGAGGGATATCGAAGCCATCAAGCAGATCGAGAGTCGCTGGCAGAAGGCTTGGAACAGCCACGACATGAAGGTCCTGGCGTCTCTGGTGGCGGAAGACGTTGACTTCATCGCCGTCACGGGGACCTGGCTGAAGGGGCGCAAAGCCTTCGAGGAGCATCACGCCACTCGGCACGCAATGCAATTCAAGGAGAGCGTGTGGGAGACAACGGATGTGGAGGTGAAGTTTCTCAAGTCTGACATCGCATTAGTCCACGTCAATTGGGCTCTCAAAGGTGACAAAGACCCTGATGGCACACGTCGCCAGCCCAGGCGCGGCATCTTCACGCGGGTCGCTACAAAAGAGGGTGGAAAGTGGTTCATTAAGGCATCGCAAAACACCAACATTAGCGGGGCACCTGGCCCCAAGTGAGCCTAAACAGCGGCATGCAGCGAACGCGCAATCAGCAGATCCTTTTTTGTTTTACGCTCGCTCCTCGACGGGCCGCCGGCGCGGTGATTCCGGGGCAGCCCTAAAGGGCTGCGCTACGAATTACTTGAACGGCTCGCACGAGCACGTCGCACATAGCACATCGCACGTAGCGACGTCCATTCGGCTATGAAATTGAGCCGACTACTTGTTAGGCGACACAGGTCCGCAAAGGAAGCTGGAATCCCAGGCATGCAAGGCTCAAAGCTAATTGCTCCGGTGCAGGGATTGGAACGGTTTGAACTGCTCGATGTCGTGCGGGGCCTGGCCCTTTTGGGGATCGTCACCGCCAACATGATCAGTTACTCCATGTATCTCTACCTTCCTGAGGCGGCCAAGTTGGCCATGGATACCCACGCCGCCGATCGG
>DATLXE010000557.1:0-2652 GCA_035575795.1 Gemmatimonadaceae bacterium | reverse complement strand
CCGCGCCTGAAGTGCAGCGTAGCACTCCGACGCCTGGGCGGAGAGATTCTTGGCCTCCTCGGCGGAAGAGGTCTGGATTGCCTGCGCGGCGATGCGGTCGCACTTCGCCTTGCGCTCATCGTTCGACTTTCCGCCGAATGGAAGCGATGAACAGGCAGACAGAAAGGCGAGTGCAAGCAGGACAGCGGTGTGGCGACGCATCGGAGCTCCTTGAGTATGTGGCGGTCGGTACGAGGTCGTCATAATCGCAATCGGAGGGCCAGCTGCTCTTGGCACCGGCGAGCGGCGCTCCGCGACGGTGTTGAACACGGATGATAATGTCACCCTGAGCCGCCCTGAGTGACACGACTGCCCTTCTCGCGGTCACTTCTTCAGCTTCGCCCGCAACTCCTCGAAGAAGTTCTCCACCACCATCGTCGGCGTCCCGGCCATGTCCTCCCAACTATCGTCTCGCACCATGAGAAAAATCGCTGATCGTCGGGCGTGATCGCAAAGGTGCCCCTGACCGCTGAACTCGGGCGTTCGGCGGCGGAAGGCGGACCGGGCGGGGATGGGTGTCTCCGTGCGTCTCCCGGCGGGACCGATCCCAGGGTGGCTCATCGGGAGCGGGAGTCGCCGATCCTGCGCGAGTCATTACATCCTGGAAGAGACGCGTTATACTTGAGCGTCGAGGGCATTCTCGATCGGTTTTTTCCCGTGAACTTCGCACGAAAAGGAGATGCGCGATGAGCGAAAAGGACATGCAAAAGGACGATCTCGTTGGCAAGACCAAGGCGATCCGGGATCGCGACCACGACATGATCCACGACCTGAGCAAGCGTCTCGACGCCGTGTGGCGGTACGACCAATACATCGAGAACGCCGACAAATTCCCCGAACTCCAGCGGTTCTGGGAGGAGAGCAAGCGGATGGATCTCCAGACCATCGAGCGGCTGAAGGAACTCATCCGCGAACACGTCCGCAAGGACAACTTCTGAGCCGCAGGCGTCCCGGACGCGGGCAGCAAAGGCACGCCCTAACAATCTCTGTCGCGAGTGAAGGCGAGCTAGACACAGCGATCGTCAATGACCAAAGCTCACCACGCGCGCGAGTTTCCACGTCGCACCGACGCGCTTCCAGAGCTGAACGAACTCGAAGCTACCGCATTCAAGGCGACCGTTCTCGCGATGACAAAACTCGTGGGTGCCGAGTTCCAACGCTCCATAGTCCTTGATCGGAAAAACCCGGAGCGTTCCGGGCTGGAGACGTCGTTCGATGCCGTTGTTCATGTGGAACAGATTGCCGAACCCAATCCTGACGTCGGAGTACGACTGCAGCCCTCCCCTATCGTGATAGAATTCAAGGTCGCTATTGAAGAGCGCCATCAGCGCATCAAGGTCGTGCGCATTGAAAGCCGCCGTGAGTGCGGAGTCCTGCTTCGCGATCTCCCGATACAGCGGCGAGGACGGCAGCTGGCCAACTGATTTCGCAGTTGTAGCCGGCACTCGCGCGGAACTCGCGCAGGCACCCGCCAGCACGGCGAGCACGAGGTATGTGAGGTATCTCATGGCTGCTAGTTACGGATTCGCAACGCTCCTGGTTTCAATGTCGGGCTCTGACTGAGGCGTGAAAGAGCTGGGGCGTTAGGCGCACTCAATGCACCTTCTTAATGCATCCATTCTCAGGAGGAGAGGATCATGGCTCATTTTCGTTGGTCGCCGCTTATAGGTAGCGCCGTCGCCATGCTTTTTGGCGCATGCTCGACTTCGAGCGGTCCCGCCAATGTTCTCCAAGTAAATCTTCCAGCATCAGTTTTTGAGCGAACGGGGACCCCTAAGATCGCGTCCGTTCCATTCAGTCTCTTAAATCAAGGATCGGCATCAGTATTCGCGGCGCGCTGCGGTGACCGCGTGATGGCGGCTCTCGACCAGTGGGATGGTCAGCATTGGACTCAATACAGTGGCGATGCTTGTACGACCGTGCAGATACAGACGCCCTTGGAACTAGCGCCAGGAACGTCAGTCGCCGCCAGCCGGTCGGTACTCGAGCCCGGAAAGTATCGTCTCAGAATAGGCACCGTTGCCGCTACGAATGGTGGCTTTGACTGGTCGACCGTCTCCAAGGGCTTAGAGGTACGCTGACCGCACACACGGCTGGAACGTCAGACAGTGCCAACCTGAGGATATTGACGCCGCGGCTCCTGACGGACGTTGCAGCAGACAAGCACTTTGACGTTCGTGTAAGCCAATCGTGGGTACGCGCATCTGAGTGCGTGGCGGGCTTCACTTACTCTCACATTTCGCGGACCGTCTCCGCGCCGGAGTGATCTACAATGGCAAACTTACGGCAACGAATCCGCAGTGCGCGCATTGGTCTCCGGGCACTCGTCATCGTCATCCCGACGGCGGTGCAATCGCAACGCAGCCAATGTGAAGACGGCACTCGCGAAGTGAGACGGGCGATGGGTCGTCCGGGTGGGCACCACGCCGAATAACAACGGAATGAGAAAGCTCTGGATTCCCGTCATCTTAGTCGCAGCCGTCGCTCTGTTCGCTTACGGGCGGCGAGATGTCACATACCGGTCGCATGCACCATCAGCTGCATCGGCCGGACGCGATTCACCTGCGACAGCTTTCGAAAAGCAGGCCGGCAATACTCAGGTTCAGGGGCGGG
>DATLXE010000556.1:0-4131 GCA_035575795.1 Gemmatimonadaceae bacterium | reverse complement strand
GTGCGCACGAAGGTCGTCCTGACGGGCGGTGCAGAATCCTGGTGGACGCAGGGCGGGACACGCGACGACTTCAACACGCGTCAGGCGCAGGCGTATGCCGAGCGGATGCGCTTCGCGTCAGGACGCACGACGCAGATTAACCTGGTGGACTGAGTTGCACGAGGGGCGATAATAGTTGCACGCGTCCTATTTCCTCCACAGCTTAGGAGTCAGTAACATGGCAGACACCAAGACGACGGACACGACCCACACGCAGCACGAGACGGTGACGACCCCGACCCCCGCGCCCGTTGTGAAGCCCACCAGCGATCAGGTCACGACGCAGGAAACCGAGCGCACCTCGACCGTCACCTCTCAGCCCAAGCCGTAGAACCCGATGCGCCTCTGTGTGCATCCAGGCAGGTTTTACCGCTCGAGGACCCGACGCATAAGAAGCAAGGAGCGTTCATGAACTAATAACCGGTTACACTCGCGCGCCTGGCGATCAGTGGCGGACGAACCGGACCAGCGGACGCTCTCGCCGGGCGCATCTCTCCTCTCTTGCCACTCCTGCAAGTAATCGTAAATTTAGGCGCAAATCGGCCTCGGACTGAAATGGGTGCCGAACGGCGCCGAGGCCACGGATGAGGTCGCCCATGTCTGAGCTCTGGCACCGCCGAAAGGAACTCGGAGAACCGGTTCACTGCTACCACGCGTTTACTCATTTTCGGGACATGGCTGCCGGCGCTCGAACCGTAGACGGGGCCTACCGCATTCACATGAGCGAGTGCAGGAAGAGGCGGGATGCGGACACCTTGGAGGCCCCTGGGAAGTGGCGCGCGTGGAAAGCGGCCTACTGGTGGCAGGATCGGGTTGACGCCTTCGACGCGGTAATCGAAGAAGAGGCGCGACAGAAGCGACTGAAAGACATCATCGAGATGAACGAGCGTCACGCGGCGGTCGCGTCCGCGTTGCAGGGCAAGGTGATTGCGCGTCTGCAGGCGCTCCAGCCGTCCGACTTGTCTGTCGCGCAGCTGATTATTTGGTTCCGCGAAGCGACGATCATCGAACGCCGGGCCCGAGGCGAGGCGACCGACATCGTGCAGCATGACGGTCCGGGCGTAGTCACCGACCTGTCGGGCTTGACGGATAAGGAGCTCGACAAGTTCGAACAGCTCATGGTGAAGGCGCAGCAGAAGCGCCTGGACGGCGTCGCGCCGTGACAGTGGCGGTCGCCAGGGCGACGTGGGAGGACGTCAAGGCTGAGAAAGCCAAGCGCCGCCTGCTCCCCTTTGTCGAGTTGATGTGGCCGGTGGTGGAACCGCGTGCGCCGTTCGTCAATAACTGGCACATCGGGGCTATCTGCGAGCATCTGGAAGCGGTGACGCTTGGGCAGATTTCCGACCTGCTCATCAATATCCCGCCGGGCTCGATGAAGAGCTACTTGGTCTCGGTCTTCTGGATGCCCTGGGAGTGGATTCGTCATCCGCACTATCGCTACCTGTGCGGCTCCTACGACGAGGGTTTGGCGGTCCGCGACAATCGTCGGTCTCGTGACGTCATCAAGTCGGAGCCGTATCAGCGCTATTGGCCCCTGCCGATCCGAGAGGATCAGGACACGAAGACGCGGTACGACAACGTCAAATCTGGCTGGCGGATTGGCACCTCGGTCGGCGGCAAGGGCACGGGCGAGCATCCGCACCGGAAGATCATCGACGACCCGCACAACGTCCGCCAGTCGCTGTCGGATGTGCAGCGGCAAGAAGCGATTACGTGGTTCGACCTCACGATGGGGTCACGCGGCGTCGCGCTCAACGCCGCGACCGTCATCGTCATGCAGCGATTGCATGAGCGCGACCTGTCAGGACACGTGCTCGAGACACTCGGGTCCTTCGTCCATCTCTGCCTGCCGATGCGCTACGAGCCCAAGCGCATGGTGGAGACGCCGCTCGGCTGGAATGATCCGCGGACGGTGCCCGGGGAACTGCTCTGGCCGGCGCTCTTCGACGAGGAGAAGGTGTCGAAGCTAGAGGAGCAACTGCGGGCCTCTCAGGGGGAGTACGGCGTTGCGGGCCAGCTGCAGCAACGTCCGGCGCCGGTGGGCGGCGGATTGTTCAAGCGACAGTGGTTCGAGTTGGTCCATGGGATCCCGCAGGGCGCGGAGTGGTGCCGAGCCTGGGACAAGGCTGGCACGCACGAAGGCGGCGATTACACGGTCGGCGTCCTCATGGCGAAAGCGGGCGGATTTTACTACATCGTCGACGTCGTCCGGGCGCAACTGTCGAGCGGCCAGCGCAATGCCTTGATCCGGCAGACGGCGCGAATGGACGCCGACCGGTTCGGCATGGGCGTGAAGATTCGTCTCGAGCAGGAACCGGGCAGCGGCGGGAAGGAAAGTGCGGAGATTTCTGTTCGGGAGTTGGCGGGCTACGACGTTCAGGCGATGCGCGCCACGGGCGACAAGGTCACACGCGCGCGCCCGTTCGCCGCACAGGCCGAGGCTGGCAACGTGAAGTTGTTCGCCGATCTGACGTGGAACCGCGCGTTTCTTGATGAGTTGTCGGTCTTTCCAGCGGGCTCGCACGATGACCAGGTCGACGCGACGTCGGGCGCGTTCAACACGCTGGCGCTGGGCTTCACGCCGCACGTGATGAAGATTGTGGGGTTTTGACACGATGGCAGACATTCACGAGTACGGTGACGACAAGGAAGCAGGCACACATGCCGGTTGATACACGTCGGAAAGACTACGCGGCAAATGCCGCGGTGTGGCAGAGATGCAGAGACTGTTTCGAGGGCTCAGACGCGGTGAAGTCCCGCGGGGTGCAGTATCTGCCGGCGCTCAACGGCTCCGACACGATCGACGCCCAGGTGCTCCAGCAACTGCAGGGCGGGGCCGTCACCAGCCCCTATTACGGCTACCTCGTGCGCGCGCTGTTCTATAACGCCGTCAAGCGGACCGTGCAGGGCTTGTCGGGTGCGGTGTTTCGCCAGCCTCCATCAGCCGAGGGGGTTCCGACCCTCTACCAGGCGGATCTCGAGGAGCTGACGTTGACCCGGCAATCGCTCGCGCAGGTGGCAAAGGACCTGTTCGTGGAGCTGGCGACGGTCGGCCGTGTCGGCGTGCTCCTGGATATGCCTGGCGAGGGCGCGTCGAAGCCCCGGCCCTACTGGGTGTTCTACACCGCCGAGCAGATCGTGAACTGGCGGACGGAACGCCGCGGCGGCGACCAATTGCTGACGCGCGTTGTGCTGAAGGAGACGGTTGAAACGCCCGACCCTGACGATTCCTACGGCATGAAGGAGGTCGTCCAGTACCGCGAGGTCGCGCTCGAGCAAGGCGTGTGCGTGATCAGCGTCTACCAAAAGGACGAGAAGGACCAGGCGTGGCGTCTGCTCTCTGAAACACGTCCTGTGCGCCGCGGCAAACCGCTCACCTTTATCCCGTTCCTGATTCTCGGCGCGCACTACGTGGGGCCGGACATTGACACCCCGCCGCTGCTCGACCTGGTCGACGCCAACCTGGACCACTACCGCCTGATGGCGGATCTCCGGCACGGGCTGCACTGGACCGCGCTGCCCACGCCGTGGGTGGCGATGGCGAACACGAGCGCCACGATGACGATCGGGAGTTCGCAGGCGTGGAATCTCGGGCCTGACGGCAAGGCCGGGATGCTCGAATTTACCGGCGCCGGCATCAAGGCGCTCAAGGACGAGGTGATCGACTCGCAGCATCGGATGGCGGTCTTGGGCGCGCGCCTCCTCGAGAGTGCACCGACCGCGGGCCAGCGCGAGGCCGCCGAGACGGTGCGCCTGCGGCATTCCGGCGACGGCTCGGTCCTCCGCACGATGGTGACCACGCTGCAGCAGGGACTGCAGGCGTTGCTCCGGTGGCACCTCTGGTGGGCCGGGGCGGACGACGCCGTGGTCGACAAGGTGATGGTCGGGGTCAACCAGGCGTTCCTCGAGGAGCGCCTGACCGGACAGGATCTGCAGGCGTTGGTGCTCGCCTGGCAGTCTGACGCGGTGTCGTGGAACACGCTGTTCTTCAACCTGCAGCGTGGCCAGGTGGTGCCGCCCGGGGTGACCGACGAACAGGAGCGGGAACTCATTCGGGCTGCCGTGCAGCAGCGCGTGCTGTCGCCCGATCCG
>DATLXE010000555.1:0-3666 GCA_035575795.1 Gemmatimonadaceae bacterium | reverse complement strand
GCCACCCGCTCCAGGCGCCGTCGGCGTCCCATTTCATGGGCACCGACGCGCTCGGCCGCGATCTCTTCAGCGGCGTGATGTACGGGGCGCGCACGTCGCTGGCGCTGGCGCTTTTCGGGGGCCTGCTTGCCTTCGTCTGCGGAACTGCCGTCGGGTTGATTGCCGGATACCGCGGAGGCATCGTCGACGACGCGCTGATGCGCGTCACCGAGCTCTTTCAGGTGATGCCGAGATTCTTCCTTGTCGTTGTCTCGATCGCCCTTTTCGGTCCGGGACCCGAGCGCGTCGTGCTGATTCTTGGCCTGACGTCCTGGGCCTTACTTGCGCGAGTCGTGCGCACCGAAGTTCTGGCAACCAGGAATCTGGACTTCGTACTGTCCAGCGAGGCGCTGGGTGCGTCGCGAACGCACCTTCTCCTTCGTGTCCTGCTGCCGCACGTCCTGCCCGCCGCTCTCGTGATGCTCGGGCTCGTTTTCGGCCAGCTCCTCCTCATCGAGGCGAGCGTCGGATTCATCGGACTCGGAGATCCCGGCGCACTCACGTGGGGTGTGCTGGCGGGACAGGCGCAGGGCTACATGCGTTCAGCGTGGTGGCTGCCGCTCTTTCCCGGGCTGGCGATCACAACGGCGGTCATCGCCTTCAATCTGCTCGCGGATGCGGTCGCCGACATTGTGAGAACGGGCTATGGAACCGCTACAGCAGTCACGGCACCGTCCCTGATGGTCCCGCCCGCCGCGGCCACGGAGATGTGAGCACATAAATCCCCGAATTGATGTCGCTCACGATTACATAGCGCGGACCGCTGGACGAGCGCGTCCCGTCCGGTTCGGAAAGCAAGGCGACGCTTACGACGTAAGCTTTCGCCGGCAACACGCCGGTAGGATCGGCCCGATCCGGCGGCACGAACGACGCAACTTCGCGCGGCGCCCCGGCGGAAAGGTCGATCACGCGGGCCCCATCCGAGTTCCACGGCACGATCGCCATATGTCCGTGAACGGCGGCGCGCTGCGGTGAGAAAACGCTCAGGTCCCGCGGCGGAAACGCCTTCGAGCGCGGCGTGCGATAGAGACCGCGGACATGGGGCTTGGCGGGATCGGTGATGTCGACCACGCGCAGTGCACCCCATTCCCCGGGGCTGTCACGCATCGTTGCCAAAACCGGGACGCCGCCCGCGCAACGGCCGTCACGCAGCGACGGACAGAGCGCCGATCGTAACGCGTCCCCATCCTGCTTGTCGATCATCATCACCGGGATACTGATTCCCGACGCGTCACCGTCGGGCGAGAAGGCCTCTGGAGCGGCCGTGCTCGTCTGGAGGATGATGACACCGCGCGCTCCCGCATCCTGGGCCCGTCGTACGCGCTCGGCGATGGAACAGGTCACGTTGGGCAAAGTGGATTGGATGGTTTGCCTGCCCCGGTCCACGAGGGCGATCTTACCGGTGGGGTCAGCGGGATAAGGATCGGCGGCCGAACTGCCGCTGTCACCGTGCTGCATCGACATGTCGGAATGCATGTCTGCACCAGCCGGCACCTTTCTCGGACATCCGCGGCCCAGATACGCGAGATCCGCCTGGAGACTGCTGCCCGGCTGACGATAGAGCTGCGCCTTGCGGCTCTTGTCATACAGGGTGAACACGGCTTCGCAGCCGAACTTCGATCCGGCAACCGTTGGAGGCCCGCTTACTTCGAGAGTCGTCGTCGGCGCGATGAAATCGGCTTCCGAGATCAGGGCGAGGTCGCGGCCGTCAACTTTCGCCGCGGCGACATAAGCAGCGCTCGCTTCCATCCGCCGATCCGCCGGATAGCTGAACTGTCCGAGCTGCGACGGTTTTCCGGAGCCCGCCAGATCGAGAACGAATACTCCGCCGTCGTAGAACGCCAGCAGTCCGCGGCCGCCGCCGTGCGAGAATCCGGCGCCATGGCCGGCGTTAAAGGGGCGGCAGCCGTTCGTGGAAAAAATCGGCCTGCCAGCCGGCGGAAACGACCCCACCTGCACCGGATTTCGCGGATCGGTGACGTCCACGATACGCAGATCGCCGGAGGGTTGCTTGCTCGCGGATGCACCCGGCTCGAGAGATAGCGAAAGTACGCGGCCGTCCGGCCGCTGAACGAGAGACACGGAATGCTGCGAGGATGCGCACCGATCTCCGCTTTTCGCGGGAGGTGCTCCGCAGGGCGGAATACTGTCCGCCTTGACCATGTCCGCATCCGCCTGGTAGCGACCCAGGAAATGTGGAGTCGCGGGGCGGGAGATGTCGTAGTACGCGATGCCGCGCTCGAACGAGCTCCCGCCGGACCCGCAGACGGTCAATGCGACGGCGAGCAGGTCGCCCGTAAACGAAGCGGTCGCGACGCGCGCCGCCGCGACGCCATGCGCCGCGAGTCCGGCGGGAACTGGAATTCGCCCGACGACGACCGGGCGTTGCGGGCGCGACATATCGACCAGCTTGACCGAGACTGCCGGACACGGATAAGGATTGTAGAGATGCGCGTGAACCCCGCCGGCGGGCATCATTCCCGCGGCGACGATTGCAGTCGACCCCACGACCGTTACGTCACCGTTCAGACCTTCCCCGCCAAGATCGCTGTGCCCCACCAGCCGGAAGCCTTGAGCAAACATCGTGGCGGGAAAGGCCATCATGAGAATCAGGCTTCGCCTGAAGCCGGCCGGCCGCAATTTCATATGGATTGGCTACGCGTTGAGAGTATCCGCCAAACGCTCGATCGCCTTCACGGCCGGCGCATCAGGATCGAAATCGATTGGCGTCTTTCCCGCGCGCTCGGCGGCGAGCAGAGCCTGATCGTATGGGATTTCACCGACCAGCTCGAGCGAGTGCGCGGCGCAGTAGTCGGAGATTGCCTTGCGATCTCCCGCGTCCCGTACCTTGGTCGAGACCACTATCACCTTCGGGATCCCCAGCTCCTTCGCCAGCGCCGCGACGCGACTAGCTACCTCCATCGAGCGGTAGTATGGCTCGATCGTCGCCACGAATGTCGACAGATGCTTGCCGGTTCCACGAGAAAGGTGTTCGAGGCCAGCTTCCATGTCGACGATAATGTCGCGATCGTCGTTCCCCTTCCCGACTATTTCACCGAGTAAGCCGCGGACCGCGGCGTGGGCGCTGCACAGTCAACCGGCGCCGCCGTGATTGACCTTCCCCATGACGAGCAGGCGGACGCCGTCGGGACCCGGTACGGAATGGTTTGCGATTATCTGATTGGAGTCGGCGACGAAAACCGTTTTCGTGGACCCATCTTCCTGGGTCTGTTTCTGCATCATGTTCCGCGGCAACTCCACGATTTCCCGTGCGGCCTCCGGCGACACGCCAAGCGTGACGGCGAGGTTCGGCGTCGTATCCGCGTCGATCGCCAGCACTGGTCGCCCGCGCCGCGCGAGGACACGTGCCAGCGTTCCCGAAATGGTCGTCTTCCCTGTGCCGCCTTTGCCCGCAATTGCAATTCGCATCAGTGCTTGTGCCCTCCGGCCCGTTCAGCGTGGCATTCAGCTGCGCCCGCTGGATTGTCGTGACAGTCGCAGGTGGGATCGTTGCATTCGCCGTGCCCCTGACTGAGCAGCTCCGAGAACTCGTCGGCGAACCGCCTGCCTGCTTCGCTTCTACCGATTTCGGTAAGCAGATATTCAGGTGGGTCTCCCGCCGCTTCG
>DATLXE010000554.1:0-2142 GCA_035575795.1 Gemmatimonadaceae bacterium | reverse complement strand
CAGGGCATCGTCCAGCTGGCGGTGCGCGAGTCGGTAGGCCTGAAGGGCCGTCGCCTCGTACTCCACGGCGGTCTGCATCCACGCCACGGCATTGAGGTTTTCGTGTGGCAGCGCCGCGGCGCCAGCCCGAACGGGAGCGGCCGGGGCCGCCGCGGGTCCCGCGCTGCGCGCCGCGCAGCTTCCTGCCGTAACCGCGACACACAAGAGCAGCAGTCGACTAGTCATGACGGAATTCTACGCCGCGCGGCCCATCTTCGCGGAGACGGTGTCTACACATACATCGGGTCATCGACGAATCGGCTCATCGACAAATCGACAAAGCGACAAATCGACGAATCGATAAGTCGATAAGTCGATAAGTCGATCGATAGGAGTAACTATGGCCAGAGACATCTTTGATGAAGTAGCGCATCCGTCCGTGCGGGTGGGATCACGCGCCTGGTACGTGCTGCCTGTCTCGATCCTCGCGCACGCGATCGTGGCGGTGATTGTGATCGTCGTGCCTTTGATGGCCGCTGACGTGTTGCCGCGTCCGTCATCGATGATCACCTTCATGATGTCGACGCCGGTCGTGCCCTCGGTGCCGCCGCCACCTCCGTCCGGCGGCCAGTCACGCCAGACGCCCACGCCCGCACAGGCCATCGCAGATCCTGCGCCGAGCGAGGCCCCGTGGACCATCGAACCGGAGCCGACGGGAGGCGCCGTACCGGGCAGTAGCGAACCTGGCGTCCCAGGCGGCCTCCCCGGGGGGGAGGCCACGAGCATCCTGGGCAATCTGCCCGAGGTGCCACCCGCGCCCGCTCTCACCGCTACAAAACCGGTGCGCACCGGAGGGCAGATCAGGAACCCGGCGAAGACGCGAGACGTCCGTCCCGCGTATCCAGCGATTGCGGTGGCGAGCCGTGTGGAGGGACGCGTGATGATCGAGGCCATCATCGGCGTGGACGGACGCGTGAAGCACGCGAAGATCCTTCGTTCGATTCCTCTTCTCGACCAGTCGGCGCTCGCTGCCGTGATGCAGTGGCAGTTCACGCCCACGCTGTTGAACGGAGTGCCTGTGCCCGTGATCATGACCGTCACCGTGAACTTCACGCTGCAGTGATCGTGCGGGTCCCGGGCCGCATTTCGAGGTGGTATGCTCTCGCCCGGTAACATTCCCGTGCGCACGCTGCCCATCGACGTGGCCCGACAGCTGTTGAAAGACGCCAGGCTTTCGCCGTCCGAGGTCGAAGACCGATTGCGCAAGGCGCGCAGCCGGGCATACTGGCTGGCGCTCGCTCCGGACCTGCATGTGGAAGCGTCCGGCCAGGGCCCCGACCTGCACACCGTGTCCGCGCATGCCCTGGAGGCTGCCGCCCAGGCGCTGGCCGAGGACGGCGCGGGCCGCGTGACGCAGGCGCTCGCGCCTAGCACCCTTGCCATCGTCAATCACGCGGTTGACCGGGTGGTCGCGGCCGGCTGGCCTCCGGCGTTCGTCTTCGTCTACGACGAGGCGTGGTGGTGCGCGCGTGCGCCCGCGCTGACCGGGCTGGCGACCGCGGTGCTCGGCGCCGGCGCCTGGCAGTCGCCTATCGTCTGGATCCACAACGTGGCCGCCGCCAAGGGGGCGTCGGGCTGGGCGCCGCACTTCGACGGCAGCTCCCGCGCCCGGATGAACTGCTGGGTCGCGCTGACGGACGCCACCGTGCACAACGGCTGCATCCATTTCCTGCCGCGGCGGTGTGTTCCCTCGGACCTGACGTCGCGCATGAAGGCCAGGACCGACGTCAGGATGGCGGAGCTCGTGCAGATGCTGCACGGCGCCGTGACGATGCCGGCGGCGGCCGGAGACCTCCTGGCCTGGATGTTCGATGTCGTCCACTGGGGAGGCCACGTGCGCGAAGCCGGCCTGCCGCCACGGCGCAGCCTGGCGGTGGAATTTGCCGCTGCCGCGGAGCCACCGCTCGACATGGACCATCCGGTGCTGCCCCTGACGGAGGCGCCTCCGCCTCTGGCTGTCCGTCTGAGGGGGATCGCCTGGGGCCTCGTGCGGTACCGGACGTTCGAGCCGCTGCTGACGCGATTCGAGGGCGTGGCGCAGGGCCTGCTTGCCTCATAATCTTTTCACGTCGTGAGAGCCAGCTACATCCGCGTCATCATCGT
>DATLXE010000553.1:0-2976 GCA_035575795.1 Gemmatimonadaceae bacterium | reverse complement strand
CGGTCGTGAAGACGACGTGACGAAAGCGTTCGAACTCGGCGCCGATGACTACATGATCAAGCCGTTCAGTCCGCAGGAGCTCCGTGCGCGGATTGGGCGATTGCTGAGGTAATTGCTGATGATATCGATGGCGGTTCTCCTGTTCGGTTTCACGATGGCGGCACCGGCGGCACAGGATGCTCGGGCCGACGCGGAGCGGCTCGCGAGGGCCGGCGCCCGCGGCGAAGCATTGAAACGATTTCAGGCTCTCGCCGCCGAAAATCCGGGGGACATCGCGGCCCGCCTCTGGATCGCCCGCCTGCATCTCGAGATGCACCATCCCGAGCGCGCCGCTGCCGTGTACGAGTCGATTGTCGCCACCGACGCGCGACACGTTGACGCCTTGATAGGGCTCGGGCTCGCGTTGACGCAATCGGGACGGTTCAGCGACGCCGGGGATGCCCTCAATCGTGCGGAGGCCCTGGCGGCCGACCGCGTCGACGTGCTCGCAGCCCAGGGGGGCCTGCACGCCGCTGACGGGCGGACGACGCTGGCGCTCGCCTACTACGGGCGCGCGCTCGCCATCGAACCCTCCCACCAGGCCGCTCGGGCTGCGTCGGATGCGATACGCGCATCGAGAGGCCACCGCGTCGAGCTCGACTACGACTTTCAGAATTTCAACACCTTCCAACCGGACACGCACACCGGCACCGTCGAGGCCAATTTCAGGGTCAACGACGTGATTCGGGTGTTCGGCAAGGCACAGGCGCACGAAGGGGTGTTCGACACCGAGGCGCGGGGCGGCGGCGGCTTCGAGTGGAGGGCGCACCACAAGGTCTTGCTGCGCGCCGGCACCCTTTTCGGCAACGACACACGCGACCTGCCGAGCGTGGACGCGTTTGCCGATGCGACGGTGCGCCAGGGGCGCGTGACGTGGACGCTCGACGCCAGGTTCGTCGAATTCGAGGAAGCGGATCTCTGGATCGGCGGACCCGGGATCGCGATCGCGTTGCGTAACGGGGTAACCGCGTTTGGCTCATACCATCGCGGCAGGACGAGATTTCTGTTTGGCGATTCCTCAACCTCCGACAACGTCACGCTGGGAGTATCGGGAAGGCTCGCGCGACGGGTCTGGGCGTTCGTGGAGTATCGCCATGGCATCGACCGTCTCGACTGGATCACGCTCGATCGCGTGGACGCCGACGATGCCGATACGCTCGCGTTCGGTGCGATGACCGACCTGACGCCGTTTGTGACGCTCGCCGGGTCGTACGACTACCAGGCCCGCCCCGAGGACGTCCTTGTGCAGCGCGCACGGGCTCGCCTCGTGTTCCGGTTCTGACACGGAACGCCAAACGCGCGTCGGGCCCGACCGCGTAGGCCCGACCTTCAGTAGGCCCGACCGCGTAGGCCCGACCTTCAGTAGGCTCGACCGCGTAGGCCCGACCTTCAGGTTGGGCGTGCCTGCTAGAACCGCACCGAGAGGCCACCGTTCAGCGAATACCTCCGAAGGTCCGCCCTATCGAGGGTGCTCTCGTGACTGAACCCACCCGACACGTTGACCACGAGCCGGGATGAGGCGACCGCGCTGACTTCGAATGTCACGCCGTCCGAATCGAGCACGCCCACATCGTTCACGTCGCGCAACTCCTCGCGATACGAGCCGTGGACATACCGCAGGCCGACAAAGCTGACTCCGTCTGTCAGATAACGCCGGGTTTCGAGGTGCAGCGACGACAATGTGCCGAGTGAATCTGGCGTCAGGAAGACGCGCGCGGTGAACAGATAATTGCCGGCATACTTGCTCAACGCCGGGACGTAGATGTTGACGGCGTCGTCGAACATCAGCCGGCGATAGCCGAGCGAGGCTTCGAAGCCCTGGCCGAACGACTGGAACACATCGGCGCCTACGCGATATTCCGGGTAGAGGACGGAGTCTGGCGAGAAGCCGACGTTGATGTAGCCATAACGCCCGCGTCCGAGGCGGGGGTACATCTCCACTTCGAACTGCTCGTCGCCAAGCGAGAAGCGGTCTGCGTGCGAGGCGCGGACAAGAATCGGTCCGGATGACAATTCGCGGCGCAACGTGATCGACGACTCGTACCACTCGCTGGCGCTGTTGCTGAACTGGTCAGAGGAAAAGTGGGGCGTCAACGCCCACGCTGCGCCTCGCGCGGCAAGTGCTTTGGCCAGCGCCGCCTGAAGCTCAGGCCTGCCCGGGTCTGTATTCAGCGCCCGGCGAGCCACCGCCTCGGCCGCGGCCGCGCGACCGGACCAGAGCTCGACGTTGACCATCGCGGTGACGGCATCGCCGTGGGCAGGCTTCTTCACGAGCACGTTCGAGAGTTCGTTTCTCGCGTTGTCGTAGTCCTTCGACCAGGCGAACAGGTTGCCGAGCAGGACGCGCGCGTCGAGGTCTTCCGGATGGGTGGCGAGATGCCCCTGAAGCAGCGCGATCGCGTCAGCAGCCTGACCGGCGTTGAACCGTGCGCGTGCCGCAGCGGCAACACCCTGCGCCGCCGGCACAGCCCCTGAGGCGAGCCACATGCACAGCGTAGCAATCACGGTCAGTAGCCGTAAGTTACTCATGGCAAGCATGTTATATTTGGTGACTCTCATCCGCAAACATGCCTGGCCAACGTCATGCTGATCGCCGACTGGTTCATCCGGACGCTGGTTCCGTTCCTCATCGTGACCTCATTCCTGCTGCTGGGTCTGTTGCTGCTCCTGCTCGTGCAGCGGGTCGTGGCGCGAGTGCGCCTTGAGCGCAGGCAGAAGCTCATCGACCGATATCAGCCGAGCGTGACAGCGCTGTTCATCGCGGGGCAGCGTGACGCGGCAGTCGCACGCCTTGCGGCGGCACCTGTGTCGCACCGGCGCGCCATCGGCTACGTGCTGCTCCGCCCGCTTCGGGTAGCGGGCGGCGAGATCGTCGAGGCGATCCGCGAGGCGGCGGCGGCCCTGGACCTCAACACGCTCTGGACCACGGACCTGCGC
>DATLXE010000552.1:0-24597 GCA_035575795.1 Gemmatimonadaceae bacterium | reverse complement strand
CGAAAAAATCTCGACCGGCTTGCCCCGACTCTCAAATCGCCCGTCGAGTTCCGTCACGGCTCGGTGCTTGCGCCCCTTGCCGGCGAGAGGCTCGATGCCATCGTCTCCAATCCGCCGTACATCAGCTTCACGGAGGCCGCTGAACTTCCGCCTGGTGTTCGCGACTGGGAGCCGGCCGTTGCGCTGATGGCGGCCGCTGATGGATTGAGCGTTACGCGGCAGCTGGTGCGAGATGCGCCTGACTGTCTGCGCGCCGGCGGTCTGCTCGCGATGGAAGTCGACACGCGGCGCGCCGGCGTAGTAGCGGAGATAATGCTTGTCGACGGACGTTACCGCGAAGTTGAAGTTCTGACCGACCTCACGGGCCGCGAGCGGTTCGTCGCCGCGCGGCGCGCGTGAGACAAACGACAGACCGCTGGAGGAGTTGAAGGATGCTGGAGGAGAAAGGACGCGAGCTGGGCCGGTTCATTGGGCAGACGCCGGAGTACCAGGCGCTCAAGCGCTCTAGCGAGTCGCTGAATGAAGACAAGAGTGCCGTCGCGCTGCTCCAGAAGATGGAACAGCTGCGCGGCAGCGCGCAGGCGCTCATCCAAAGCGGACAGAACCCCACACCCGAGATGGAGCAGGAGCTGGACGACCTGTTGTCGGAGATACAGGGCCAACCGGCGTACCAGCGAGCCGTCTCGGCACAGGAGAACTTCGACAAGCTGATGATGCGCGTGAATCAGTGGATCATGGACGGCATGAAAAAGGGCGCGACGAGCTCCATTATCTCGCTTTCCTGATGGCGCGCGGTCGGCTGATCGTTCTCGAGGGCGCGGAGGGTGCCGGCAAGACGACCCAGGTGCGCCGCCTGACCGAACAGCTGGAGCAAAGCGGGATCAGCGCCGTTGCGGTCCGCGAGCCGGGCGGGACTGCGGTTGGTGACGCAATCCGGGAGATCCTCCTCGACCCCGCAAGCCAGATTATCGCGACGACCGAAGCGCTGCTTTTCATGGCGTCCCGCGCCGAGCTTACGGCGCGCGTGATCATCCCGTCGCTCGAGGCTGGAAAAACCGTTTTGCTCGACCGGTTTTTTCTGTCCACCTACGCATATCAGGTCATGGGGCGGGGCCTCGCGGAAAACGACGTTCGCGCTGCCAACAGCATCGCGACGCAGGGCCTGGTTCCGGATCTCACCCTCCTGCTCGATGTGCCGCCCGGCGAGGGGCTTGGTCGCGCCGACAAGCGCGGGGGGCGTGACCGCATGGAGCAGACCGGCGAGGAGTTCCACGACCGCGTTGGTGAGGCGTTCCGGACGTTCAGCAGCACATCATGGCAGGACTCCCATCCGGAATCCGGACCGATCAAGTTGATAGACGGAAGAGGCGACGAAGCAGAAGTGTACCACCGCATTGTCGAGGCACTCGCCGCCAGGTTTCCCGATCCGTTCAAGGCACTGATTACCTTACGAAGGTGAATCCTCCAACGCAGCCTTCGGCCAGGGCACGCACGCTCATTGTGGCGGGCACCATGCTCGGCGCGCTCGTCACGGGCGGCTGGCTGATGCAGCGCGGCACCCGCACCGGTGCGTTCACCGCATACGAAGGTTCGCGCCTCTTCGAGAACGTATTCCGGCGTGTCGAAAGTGATTACGTGGACACGCTGAGCGACTCGGCGCTGTACCGCAAAGCCGTTGATGGTATGCTCTACGAGCTCCGCGACCCGTACTCGACGTTTCTTCCTCCGGATCGCTTTGCGCGCCTCAGCGAGACGACCTCGGGCAATTATGCGGGACTCGGTATCGAGGTGGATGTTCGTGACGGCTGGCTGATCGTGGTCGCTCCGATTGCCGGTGGACCGGCGGAACAGGCGGGGCTCCAGTCCGGTGACCGCATCGTCGAGATCATGGGCAGGGTCACGCGCGGCTGGACCAACGAAGAGGCATCGAAGCTCCTGCGCGGAAAGGCGGGCACGCGTGTCTCGTTAAAGGTCGAGCGTCCGGGAGTCGCCGAGGCCATCCCGATCACCGTCGTACGCTCAACCATTCATCGAAGCGCCGTGAGGCGCGCATCCATGCTTGGCGACGGCATCGGCTACATCGACCTCAAGGCGTTCAGCGATTCGACGGTAAGGGAGCTGAATGGCGCGATCACGACGCTCCTGTCGCGTGGTATGAAGACACTCATTCTCGATTTGCGCACCAACCCCGGGGGATTGCTCGATCAGGGGGTAAAGGTCACCGATCTTTTCCTCGGGACAGGGCAGCGAATCGTCAGCATGCGCGGACGCGTTCCGGAAGCCAATCGCGCGTTCGCCGACTCGGCGCCGGAGCGCTGGCCCAAGCTGCCGCTGATCGTGCTCGTGGATGGCAGGAGCGCCAGCGCCGCGGAGATCGTCGCCGGCGCGCTCCAGGATCACGACCGCGCCGTGATCGTCGGCACGCCAACCTACGGCAAGGGAAGCGCGCAGACAGTCTATTCTTTCGGGACGGAAGGCGGCCTCAAGATCACCACCGCGCGTTGGTTCACGCCATCGGGCCGTTCGATCACCAAGCCGCTCCCCGCTGACGACGAAGGCGATCTCCCGCCGCCGAGGCGCGAGCGTTTTCGCACGGACGGCGGCCGCACTGTTTATGGCGGTGGTGGCATCACGCCCGATGTCCTCGCCGGCGACAGCGTTGTCCCTCCGGTGGATTTGGCCTTTATCGCCGCGCTCGGTGCGGGCGGCGCGCATTTCAGGGACGCCGTCACCGATTACGCGTTGTATCTCAAGGCAGCGCGAACGGTGACGTCGCCCGATTTCGCCGTGACTTCAGAGATGCGAGACCAGGTCTGGCAGCGGATGCGTGCGCGCGGAGTCGAGATGCCGCGGTCGCGCTACGATGAGGCAGAAGCGCTGGTTTCGCGCATCATTGCCTTCGACATTGCACGCTACGTGTTCGGTCGCGAAGCAGAGTTCGCGCGCCGCTCCGCGGCCGACAAGCCGCTGCTCAAGGCCCTGGAGCTGGCGAGGGGAACGCGTACCGGACAGGAGCTGCTCAAGCGCGCAGCGCTGCAGCCCTCGCCTGTCGACACTTCGGCTCAACGGTGAGCGAACGGGTTTTCATCATCGGTCCGGGGCACGTGGGGCGCGGACTGGTCCGCGCCTTTCGCGCATCAGGGGTTGAAATCGTCGGACTTCACGGGCGGCGCCCCTCAGGCGTTGCGACGTCATCGGGCTCGCTTCCGGCTTCGATGTCTGGTGCGAACGTGATCATCGTCGCCGTCAGGGATCCGCAAATCGATGACGCGGTGAAAGAGCTGAGCGAGGCTGCCGGCACCGGCAGGATGGCGCGCGGCGGGGTCGTCCTTCACACGTCGGCAATCGCGGAGCCGTCCGGCCTTCGCGCTTTGAGCGAGGCCGGGTTCGCGACGGGCACCTTTCACCCCCTCGTTCCCTTTACGGACCCCGATACGGCTGCCGCGCTTCTCAAGCGCGGATGGGTGGGCATCGACGGTGACAATGCGGCACGCAATGCGTCGCGGCGTCTTGCGGGTCAACTTGGCGCGCGGACGCTGGACATTCCGGCGGGCGGAAAGCCGGCATATCACGCCGCCGCCGTGATCGCATCCAATTTTCCGGTGGTGCTCGCCTCAGTCGCTGCCAACCTGCTCAAGGGCATCGGCGTCACGGAAGCGAGTGCGCTTCACGCCGTCGAGAGCCTGATCGTAGGCGCCGTCGCCAACATGGGGGAGATGCTGCCAGACGATGCTCTCACGGGACCCGTGATCCGCGGTGATGCGGAGACGGTCGGCAAACACATGCGCGCGTTGAGGACCCACCCCGACGCGGCGGACGTTTATCGTGTGATGTCAGCGGCCGCGGTGGAGATCGCCAAGCGCAGGGGAGTCGATCCGAAAAAGCTGGCTGCGCTCGCCGGAATGTTGCGCCCGGTCGAGGACAACTAGCGAGCGCGGCTTAGTTGGCGAGCGCTCCCATCGACGACTGATCCACGATCTTTGCTCCGCGGGGCGGAGTGAAGGTAAAAGCCGAACGACTGAGGGTGGGGTTTGCTACCAGTCTCGTCACGACGACGAGCCGCTTGAGCCCGTTGGCGTCCGTCACCTCGAACTGCCGGATGCTGAAATCCCGGTCGTCGATCCACACCTTGGCGCGCGTGAAAGCCTGCATCTGTCTCTTAGGCACCAGCGTCACCGCGTGCGCGCGCCTGCCCGAAAGGACCGCCTCGCCGGCCGAGGTGACGGTGTAGCGCGTCCGGGGCGAGTCGAGAAACTGGCTCGCCGGATCAATGAGGCCGGAGTTCATTCCGCGCGAGGGCATTCTCATCACCTGGCCCGGCATGCTGCTCGGGAGATACACCCAGATCATCGATCCGTCGGCGACGATGCGATCGCCGGTATCGAACGACACGCTGAGAAGGCCGGGCTTCTTCCGCAGGATCTGACCGCTCGTCGACATGTTGGTGCCGGTGAGCGGATTGGTGATCGTCTGCCGGAAGTCGGCACGCATGGTGTTGAGTTGCGAATAAGCCAATGCGGCGCGCTCGATCAGCGCCTCGGCGCTCTGAGCGTGTGCCGATGACGCAATCGGGAGCGCCAGCAGGGCAAGGAAAGCGGTGTTTGCGATTTTTCTCATCTCTACCTTACCCGCGCGCGCCGACGCCGTTCCCGGCCGGAATGGGAATGTCGCGCCCGATTGCCGCCGCAACGGCACGAAGCTCCTGGACCAGCTGCGTGAACTGATCCGGGTAGAGCGACTGTGCCCCATCCGACAGTGCACGGTCGGGCTCGGGGTGCATCTCGATGAGCACGCCGTCGGCTCCCGCCGCTACCGCCGCGCGCGCCATCGGGATGACCTTGTCGCGGAGACCCGTTCCGTGGCTCGGATCGGCGATTATCGGCAGATGCGAAAGCCGGTGAACGATCGGAATCGCCGTCAGGTCGAACATGTTACGCGCCGCCGGGTCGAAGCTGCGAACGCCGCGCTCGCACAGTATCACCCTGTCGTTCCCCTCGGCGAGAATGTACTCGGCGCTCAGGAGCAGCTCGTTGATCGTCGCGGCCATTCCGCGCTTGAGCAACACCGGCTTGCCGATTTTCCCCGCTTCCTTGAGCAGCGAATAGTTCTGCATGTTGCGCGCGCCGATCTGGATGCAATCCGCGTATTCAGCGACGATGCGGGCGCCATCCGGATCCATTGCCTCGGTCACGATCGGCAATCCTGTCTCGGCGCGCGCGCGAGCGAGCATCTCGAGCCCGGGTTTGCCCAGGCCCTGGAACGAGTAGGGCGAGCTGCGCGGCTTGAAGGCGCCGCCGCGGAGCGCGTTACCGCCCGCCTCCTTCACCATATGCGCGGCCGCGATGATCTGGCGCTCCGATTCCACCGAGCACGGTCCGCCGATGATGATGACGCTGTCGCCGCCCACCGCCACGCCGGGGGCAATGGTGACCACCGTATTCTCCGGGCGCCACTCGCGCGACACCTGCTTGTACGGCTGCGTGACGTGTATGACACGCGCGACGCCCGGCAGTGCCTCAATGCGCGACGAATCTACGCGGCCGTCGTTGCCGACAAGCCCGACGGCGGTTCGCTGCGCGCCGGGCATCGGGCGCGCTTCGTAGCCCATCTCCACAATGGTCTGGACGACGCGGTCAATCTCGTGCGCCGCCGCGCCGTGCTGCATTACGACCAGCATTTATGCTGAGAGTGGCGCTTCGAGTTCCGCCGTTGCGAACGCCGGCGCGGAGGTGGACGCAATCGCATCGTCCACGGTCTTGCCGCGCATCCGGACGCTGACGAGAGCGGAAACTCCCGGCTCCTGCATCGTCACGCCATACACGGCATCGGCTGCTTCGGTTGTCGTGCGGGGATTGTGCGTGATGACGATGAACTGGGTCTTCGCCTTGAAGCGGTTCAGCATTCGCACGAAGTGGCCGATGTTCTGGTCGTCGAGCGGGGCATCGACCTCATCGAGAAGACAAAACGGGCTCGGCTTTGTAAGAAAGATTCCGAACAGCAGCGAGAGCGCAACGAGAGCCTTCTCGCCGCTGGACAAAAGGTGGATTCGCTGCGTTCGCTTACCGCGTGGCGAGGCGTGGATCTCGATGTCCCCCTCGAGCGGGCTCTCCGGATTCTCCAGCCGGAGGTCGCATTCGCCGCCGCCGAAAAGCGTGAGGAAAATGTTGCGGAAGTTTTCACGCACCTTGACGAAGGTCTGCAGAAAGAGATCGCGCGCCGTCGTGTCGATCTCGCGGATCGCCTGGTGCAGCGATGCCTTGGCGGAGTTGAGGTCGTCCCGCTGGACAGTGAGAAACTCGAGGCGCTTCGTTTCCTCGTCGTGCTCCTCAATGGCAAGCGGATTCACGGCACCGAGGGCATCGAGCTGCTCGCGAACCAGCGCCGCCTCGTGGCTCAGCGTTTCGTCGTCCAGCTCGAGTGTCTCGGCACCGGCAAGCAGTTCGTCGACGGGCTTCTTCCATTCCGCCTCGAGCCGCTCGCGTATCGCCGCGCGCCGCCCCGACAGCTCTGTGTAGCGCAACTCCGCGGCGTGCAGCTCGTCGGAGAGAGTGCCCGCGTGCCGCCGCATGTCGGCGAGAAGGCCATCCGCCGTGACCAGGCCGGCGTCAATCTCCCTGACGGACTGCTCGGCGTCGGCAAGGCGTGTCTCCCCATCCTCGAGTGTCGCCTGACGCGCATCGAGATCGCCATGCCATTGTGAAAGCTGTTCGGTCAACCGGTTGTCGGCGTCCGACAACGTGCTCAGCTCCGATTGCAGGGACTGCAGCCGGACGGTCGCCGAGGCGAACTCGTCGTTCAGGTGACGGCGGCGATCGGATGCAACCTCGAGCTGCGCCAGCGCCTGGGCGCGCCTGATTTGCACTGCGGTGCGCTCCTCGCGTGCCTCGTCCTGCTTGCGATCGGCAACAACGAGCGCCTCGCGCGCGTTCAAGGCAGCAGTTTGGTGCTCCGCGATGCGCGCTTCGATTTCCTGGACGGAAAGTGCCAGCGCTTCGAGCCGGCTACCAACTGTGCGCTCACGCTCCGAGATCCGCTCGAAGAGTGCGCGCGCTTCACTGGCTTCGCGCGCAGCACGCTGGTGCGCACGCGCCAGCGTCGCCGACCGCTCCAGCGCCTCGGCGCTGACGCGACCCGTGAGAACCGCTTCTTCCTGGGCGATGAGCATCATGCTCTCCGCCGCAAGGAGCGACGCGCGATCCGTCTCGGCAGCCGCAACCGCGGTTTGCCGCGCACTCGCGCTGTTCGTCACCGACTGATGCAGCTCCGCAATCTCCGCTTTTCTGCGCAGCGGTCCGGGACCGGTCTCCTTCGCCGTGAGCCAGATCGCGCCGCGCGAATCGACGAAGGCGCCGCCGCCCTCGATCGCGCTCACCTTGCCGAGGAGCGACCGAACCCAGGCTCCGGCACCCGACGCCGCCTGGACGAGACCCGCGAGATCGCCCGTGTCGGGATTCTCGGCGTTCTCCGTAATCGCGTCGAGCGGCAGCAGCAGCAACGGTCCGGGAGAAGCGGCGTCGTGCCAGGCGCGAACGGCATCCGCGGCGGCGCGGTCGCGAACGATCACCGCGTTCACCGTCGCCCCGAGGTAACGCTCGACCAGCGAGGCAGCGGCGGAATCGGCAGTGATGAAATCGCTGAGCGGCCCGACGACCGCGCCTTCGCCAAAGATTGCGCGCTCCTTGAGCAGCCGGGCCGCCGCCGGAGCAAGCCCGACGCGCTCGCGCTCGAGGCCTTCGAGTGCGTTCAGCTTCCCCGTCAGCGCGGCATGCAGCTCCTCGGACCGCAGCAGCTCGGAGCGCGCAGCGGCATCGCTCTCCCGCGCCTGTTGCAGAGTCGCGCGCGCACCATCGGCAGCGGCAGCAGCTGCCGCGACACGCGATGCGGAAATGGATGCAGCATCCTCGGCAGCGGCAAGCTCACGCCGCGCGACTTCCGACGCGTCAAACAGCTGAAGCTGTTCCGTCTCCAGCACCGCTCTGCGCGCGGAAAGCTCTTCCCGCTCACGCTCCCCACTCTGACGGTCCAGCGCGACCCGGTGCAGCTCTTCGCGAACGTCGCGGAGAGCGCGTTCCGCCTGCTCGAGCTCGGACCGAAGCGCGCTGACGCTGGCGCGCGTCTCCTCCTCGTGCGCGGTTCGCTCACTGAGCGCGGTATCGGCTGCGCGGAGGCTCTCCTCCAACACGGAAAACTCGCTTAGCACGCGCTCGAGCTCGCCGCTGACTCGTCCCGCTGCCGCATCACCTTCCTTGCGCTCCTCTTCCGCGCGCTCGCGTCGGGAAAGCGCATTGCGCTGGCGTTCCAGCGCAACGGCGATCTCACCGCGCAGCTGCTGCGTGCTTTCGCGCTGCTCGGCAACCAGACGCCCGAGCTCACTGCGTCTCGCCTCGGCAGTCGTGCGCGCGGCAAGGGAGCTCTCACGCGACGCCTCCGCCGAGCGCAGCCGTTCTTCCTCTACTGGTACTTCACCGCGCAGCAGGGCCACGCGCTGCTCGAGCCGCCCCAGCTCATCGCGCCACGCGCTCATCTCACGGGATGCGTGAGCCACCTCGAGCGTGAAGCGCCGCGCCGTCAGCTCCGTGTGGCGCTCGGCGCGCTTGCGCTGGCGCGCGAGTGACCTCACCTGGCTCTGAACTTCCGAGATCAGGTCGTCGATGCGGGAAAGGTCGGTGGTCGTCTCTTCGAGCCGGCGCTCGGCGCTTCGCTTGCGGTCGCGGTACAGTCCGACGCCGGCCGCTTCCTCGAACAGCTCGCGGCGATCGTCGGGCCGGTCGGAGAGCAGGGCGTCGACCATCTTCGCCTCGATCACCACGCCCGAGTCCGCACCGAGCCCAGTGCCGCGTACCATGTCGTGAATGTCGCGCAGACGGCAGGGCGCGCCGTTGAGGAAGTAGTCGCTGTCACCGGAGCGGCTGAGTCGGCGAGTGATGACGACTTCGCGGAACGGAGTGTCGAGGGTACCATCCTCGTTCTCGAAGTGGAGCGAGACCTCGGCGACGTTAACCGGCCGGCGTGCCGACGATCCCTGGAAAATCACTTCCTCCATCTTCGCGCCGCGCAACGCACGCGCGCGCTGCTCGCCAAGCACCCAGCGTACGGCGTCGGAGACGTTGGACTTTCCGCACCCGTTCGGTCCGACGATCGCCGTGACGCCCGGCTCGAAGAGCATGGCGGTATTGTCGGCGAACGATTTGAACCCGTGAATCTCGAGCTTGGTCAGACGCACTACGGCGTTCTCCCTGTCCGGTAAACCAGCGCGGGATTCAACCCCGCATCGCGCAACACTCTGAGCAGCTCTGCCGCCTGTTCCGGCTTGTCGAACGCGCCAGCGTAAATACGCGCGCCGCCATCAACCTGCACCAGCGAGTACGCCGCGAAGCCCCGGTCGGCGTATTTCTTGACGGCCTCCCGTACCGCGACTGCCATTCCACCACGTGCGGCAACGCTGTCAACGAGCAGTGCAAGCGGTGCCCGCAGAACGCTGCCACTTGAGTCGGCGAGAACCTTCGTGCGACGGAGCGCCCGAAGGAGCGAATCGGCTCCACTGCGCTGTGTGTAAGCTCCCGTGATCACCTTGTACCAGGTCGTCCGGTCGGGCCCGATCGGAACAGGCGCCACAGTCGCTGATGGCAACCGTGTACCATGTCTCCGCAGCTCAAAGTTAGCACCTTCCAGGGTATTTGCCGCAACCAGTTCCACGGCGAAAGCGCTGGCAAGCGCGGAGTCACCGGCGTTAACCGGCAGACCGACGGAAACTGCTTCCGGCGGAGTGGTAACTACCGGGACAGCCGCGGCGCTCGGAGGGTCAGAGACCGATGAACCGGCACTCATCGGACGAAAGCGCGCGATGGCGGCACCTGCGACCAGTAGCGCGGCAATCACCGCCACGTACCCCCAGCGCGGAAACCCCCGCGCGGGGTCTGCGCTGGAGTGTGCTGGCATCTTGAGAGTTCTCGTCGGCGAGGGTACGCGCGCCAACACGAGGCCGTGCGGTGCTTCGGGCAGCTCAGAGTCCTTTACGAGGACGACGCCGTCGAGGTGTTCGATCAGCTGCGCCAGACCGGGGGCATTGGTCCGCGTGACGAGCAGAAGAAGAGCGCCGACCTCCTCGAAGCCCGCGGCAAGGCGCTTCCACCGCTCGTTGCCGATGATCTCCTCGACCATCACCGGCTCGGTGCCGCTGGTCATGATGAAGAGATTCGTGGTCTCTTCAGTCTCGCGACCGATCTTGTTGAGGGAAACGCCGTAGAGAAAGCTGTCGGAGATTCCATGCGGATCAGCATCACCCGCGAGATGACGCAGCGGCGGCAAATCGCCAACGAGATCGCCGACTACCACGCGCCGGTGGCTCGCCTCGGCCCGTGCAATTCCCAGAGCGACGTTAGCCGCCGCGTTAGGGTCGCTCGATGTAATTACGGCGGAGGAGTAGCTGACCAGCATCGAGGCGACCTGCCGGCCGGCATCTTCCCAGGCTCCCGCTCTCCCGCCGGCGGCGTGTGCCCTCAACGAGTTTCCTCGTAAATCCAATACTGTCGTCCGGAGGCGCGGCCAACATTCTCGGCTTCCAGGCGTGAGGTGAACGGACCCAGCACGACGCGGTACACGGGCGAGCCGGCAGTGTTGGTCGTCACTACGTGAGCCCGTGCACCATTCACGGTGATCGACGATGCGACGGCTCGCGCCTGAGGCTCGTTGAGAATGGCGGCAAAGGAGACGGTGAATCCCGCCGACCGTTGCGGGACCGCCGACGGCGGGGGAACGGTGGCCGTCCCCGCGCTGTCGATTCCGCGCGGCGTCGAGCTCGCCGCGGTGGAGTCCATCGGTATGCTGTCGCCGCCGAATGTCACCGGCTGGTCGAGACCCTGCGCGCGAGGACGAAAACCATCCCACGAAAAGAAGTACCAGAAATCACGCGCCCCGTTCTTCACCGTTCGGTCCGTCTTGAGGGTGGCTGCCCGGACGAAGCGAACATCTCGCTCGCCAAGGAGGGCGAGCAGACCGTCGGGCGTGATGCCCGGGAGATCGTGCGCCCAGCGAGTAGCCACCGCGCCGACGAGGCGGTTGGTGCCGATTGCGATGACCCACGCGGAGTCGGCGCGAGGAAATCGAGCCAGCAGGAATCGGCCAAGCGGATCCATGCGCAAATCGGAGGGTGCGGCGGGGGTCGGGATTCGCGTCTCGACAAGCCCGGCGTACCGGTCCACCACGGCGATCTCCGGCTCTGTCGTCGTCGTGACGTAAAGCCGGTCTCCGCTCGGCGTGGTAACGAGCGAACGCACGCGGCTTTTGAAGCTCAGCGCCGCAACAGGGGACAGGTCGGAGGCTTTGACGCCGACGAGCCCGCTGTCGGCCGTGAAGTAGAGCCTGTCTCCGACCTGCGTGCGTACGGCGCGACCCGTCAGCGGAAGCACCGCGCTGTCGAGGATCTGCTTGTCGGGCGGACGGACACGCCAGAGAATCGTGCTTTCGCCGCGATTGGCGGCGATGATGAGATTACCGTTCGGCTGTGCGAACACAGCGCGCGCCGGTGAGGGGAGGTCGAGCTTCCAGTCCCCGCCGCTTGGATTCATTCGCAACACGCTGCCCGTGGCGTTCACGCCGTAGATGTCGGCGCCGTTCGCCGACGAAAGCGAAGTCATCTTCGTTTTGGAGGCGATGCGGGTCTCGCTGAGCCTCAAATCGATGCGCGAGGGTTGGTTCTTCCCATCGACGAACGCGATGCTGCCCGCTTCGGGTTCGAAGGCGAGGACGCGCGTAACGGCGGGGACCGATGGCTTGCTCCACACTACCGAATCGAGGAGGGGGTACAGATACACGCGAGCCGTACCTCCCGCGCGTGGAACGCGAAGGAGGAGAGGATCGGTGCCCTGAACGCGGCGTGATGTGGGGTTAGCGCGCTCCGGCGCTGTCCTGTCCGCTGTGCACGAGACGACGACGAGCGCCAGAGCCAGTATACGGCGCAACGGTTAGAAGCTCGCTCCCAACGAGAAGGTCCAGTTCGGCTTCCGCCCCTGCTGCTGCGGCACTGCGTAATCCCAGCGAAGAATTGCCAGATTGAAAACGTTCACGCGAAGTCCGGCACCGTAGCTCGTCAGCGGATAACGCTGCGTTTCGGAGTCGTAGTTTTCCGGCCGACTGAGGAAGGGCTTGAGCCCTTCGCTCCAAGCAAGGCCAGCGTCGCCAAAGATCAGCCCGTCAACCGGCGGCAGGCCAAAGCTGGACCCGACATCGAAGCGCCTGATGATCGGGAACCGCAGCTCCATGTTCGCAACCGCAACTCTGCTCCCAACGAGCTCGGAGTTGTTGCACGTCGGGGTCTGGCCGAAAGCAGAAGTGCAGTCGTACGGGTTGAAGTTCGCGCGGTCGTAGCCTCGCACGAAATCGGGGCGGCCAATGTACTTGGGGAAGAAATCTTCGTCGCGACCGATCGACTGCGCGGTAATGAAGCGCGTGGCAAGCGTCAGCGTATTAAAGATGAGCGGGTCGTAGCGCCGGTAGTCGGCAAGAAGGTCCGAAAAGCTCAGCTTGCCGAGCGTGTGCGAAGCCTGGAAGCGCATCCGACGTCCAACCACCGGCCCGGTGTTTCCGAACAGCGTGTTGTCGGACACGAAAGCGGTGGAGGGCGTGAGATAGTTGATCGATGGCCGGGAGTCGCCATCGATCTGGCGCGTGTCGGCGCAAAAGCTGTTGTTGCAATCGGTAACGAGGGAGACGACGCTTTGGCCGATTGCGTTGAACTGAACTGCCGTCTCGAACCGGGTGAACCGGTTGATCGGGTATTGGCCCGACAGGAACGCGCTGCGAATGACGTAGCGTACGTACGAGGACGAGAATCTCGTGAAGCCGTTCATCTGCTGGCTGGTCTGCGTCGCAGGCACGTAAACCGGGTCCTGCGAGATGCCAGTCGTATACTGTAGCCGGCGGCTCAGGTTGGCGTACCCGACAAACACACTCGCATCGCTCAACCTGCCATAGATGTTGGCTGAGACGGCGAGCTGGTGGTTCCCGAGCAGGTCGCTGAATACGAAAGCAGTGCCGCCCGACGCGGTGCCGTAGTTGGGCGTGTAACCAATGGAAGGGCTGGAGATGTAGTCGGGATGCAGCCTCACCTTGTACGCGGCCTCCCGGAATCGCGACGTGTCGGGCAGGGCGAAGTCGGGATCCGCGTTCAGCGCCGCGACGCTAGCCGCAGTGTTCTCGGACGACTCGGTAGGCGGCAGCACTGAGGACTGCCGCGTGCCGGCCGGGCCGCGGTAAACGGACGTCGGTGCGCCAGCGCGTGGCCGAAGCGTCAGGGAATCGAGACGGCGCAACGCGGTGTCGGGCCGAATGTATCCGGCCGCGTAGGCCCTCGGCGCACCCGGCACGAAGGCGGCCTGTTTCCGGGAGCGCGGATTGTCCACCGTCCAGATCGTATAGTCTCCGCGCTCGTAATACGTGAACGCCAGCTTGTCGGCACCGCGCGCCCAGGTGAGCGCCGGACTGTACTCCGTGATCGCCGAAACGCCGCCCAGCACGTTGGTGATCTGGTAATGCTGCGAATCGGCAAAGTCGAACAGGAATACGTTCGGAATGCCGGTACGGTCGGAGATGAACGCAACCTGCCGTCCGTCGGGAGACCACACGGGGTTCAGGTTGAGCCCGCCCTGTGCCGGAAGCGTCTGAATGGCGGACGTCTGAGGATCGATGATGTTGACGGTCCACTTCGCCAGCTTGAGGTTGGCGAGGTTGGTGCCCGGGCCGCGATCGCTTGCGAACGCGATGCGGGTTCCATCGGGAGACCATGAGGGCTGCAGGTCGCCAAACCTGTCGTTTGTGAGCTGGCGCAGGTTCCTGCCGTCGACGTCAACGATGAACAGGTCGCTCAGCCCGCCGCGCGTCCCGCTGAACACGATACGCCGGTCGTCGGGTGAGAAGGCCGGACTCGTCACACCATCCAGGGGCAGATCCAGCCGCTTTCGAACGCTTCCACGGGCAACGTCGAGAATGTAGAGAACGTCCTTTCCCTCACGCTGGGCCGTGAAGGCAAGCGACTTCCCATCGTTCGAGAATGAGCTCTGCGAATAAAGCAGCCGCAGCTCCTCGAAGCTTGGATTGACGGTGCTCTCGACGAGCCGCTTGATGCGCTTGCCGGTGCGGGCGTCGGCGAGCCAGAGATCTATGAACAGCTCACCGCGCTTGGCGTTGCCATTGGAGAGGAACGCGATCAGCGATCCATCGTTCGAAAGCGCTGGCGCGAGGAAGATTTCTCCGCCACTCTTCTTCGGAGTGAGCAGCGGCTGCGCGAAGCTGCGCGGCCGGTCGAGCGTTGCTGCCTGCGGCAGGTACTTGGCCAGCACTGCCTCCCGCCAGTCATCGCTCAGCTCATGCAGCGTGAGTCCAAGCTGCCGCTGGAACGCGCGCGCGATGCCGAGGGTGGTCGCGTTCTGCAGGATCTCACCGACCGCGGCATCGCCCCACCGCTCGCCGATGTATTGCCAGAGCGACTCGCCGTAGCGGTAGGGAAAATACTTGTCGGGCCGCTCCGTCATCTGGGCGATCGTGGGCACGTTGCCGGTGACGGCCGCGTCACGCAACCACGACGCCGTCAGCGGGTGCTCCGGTCCGATCGACAGATACTCGGCCATTCCTTCCATGAACCAGAGCGGGGGATCTACCTGGCTCAGGTTCTGGAGATTGGCTCCCGCCTTGCCCTTCGCGAAGATGTCGTACTGAAATTCGTGCACCATCTCGTGTGCGAGGACGTGCTCGAAGCTTCCGTAGTCGCCGGTAAACGGCATGATCAGCCTGTGACGCAGGCCTTCGGTGACACCACCGGTTCCCTCGCCGAGGTCCCCGAGGACGTTGTTCTGCCCGAAGTGCGCTCGATTGGCGAAGAGGATGATCGGCTTCTTTTCGCGGAACTGGTGGTCAAGAATCCGCGACAGCCGTGCGTATGAACGCTCCGCCATTCGCGCCGCGTCCATTGCCGCGATGCGTTCTTCCGGATAGTAGTGGACGAGGAAGTGCTCGGTCTCGATGACCCGCCAGTCGAAGTGCTTATACTGGACCTGGTTCATCCCGAAATACTGTTGAGCGTCGAGGCGGCCAGCGCAGAAGAGCGCTGCCACCAACATGCTCGCCCGCACCACTTTCCTGATCATTGTTGCTCCTGTTGGTCCAGCGCCACGACTTCCGCGTCGCTCCACAGCCGCTCGATCTGGTAGAACGAGCGGAGAGTGGGGTGGAAGATATGAACTACGAAATCCACAAAATCGAGCAGCACCCAGCGGCCCTGCTGCAGCCCTTCGGTGTGATGAACGCTGAACCCTTCCTTTTTCATCTGCGCCGTGATGTGCTCGCCGATCGATCTCACGTGGGTGTCGGAAGTTCCGCTTGCGACGATGAAGTAGTCCGTCATGTCGGTGACTCCCTGCAGGTTGAGCAGGACCACGTCGTTGGCTTTCATGTCCAGGCAGAGATGAGCAGCACGCTGGGCGCGGGTCGCGCCTTCGCGGGCGGAAACGGACGGAAGGGATGTGGCCATGCTGCTCCGTGAATGGAGAACGAAAGCGGTGACCGGGACGCCGCTTTTATCTGAATAGCTTATCGGGTGCGACAAAGTTCCGTCAGGGGATTGTCGCATTTCGCACGCCAGTCGAGCGCCGGCTGCTCTGCTACATAGCTGGAGGGAACTGCTGGGAAAAACTGCACGGTAGAACTACAAGGTAGAACTGCAGGGCTTCAAGCTGGATGCTACCCGCAGCCAGCCGCCGGCTGCTTGCGTGGGGATTTCACTCGGAAGGGCGCAATCGAAAAGCGCCGCAGCCGGGTCCGAGGGGTAGGCTTTGCGGCGCTTCCGAAGTTAGACAAGTAGTCAGCCAGCAGCGCGGTTTGCTAACAGCAGGCAGCAGGCAGTTCGCAGTTCCGTCTGTTATCGCTGTTACTGCTTTATAACCCAGACCTTGATCTCCGGATGCACATCGGCATGAAGCCGGATTGGCACCCGGTAGACGCCCAGCGAGCGAATCGCGTCGTGCAGCTCGATCTGGCGCTTTTCGATCGTGAATCCCTGTGCCTCGAGCTGGTGAGCGATGTCCGACGAAGTCACGGAGCCGAAAAGCTTGCCTTCCTCGCCGACGCGGGCCGAGAAAGTAAGCGACACCTGCTCCAGCTTCGCGGCGAGCTCCTGCGCCGAGCCACGGCGGCTTTCCTCGGCCTGGTCGAGACGCTGTTTTTCCTGCTGGATCCGCTTCTTGTTGCCGGGCGTTGCCTCGTAGGCGAATCCGCGCGGCAGCAGGTAGTTACGAGCGTAACCCGGCGAAACTTTCACGACATCGCCCGGATGACCGAGCTTTTCCACTGCCTGCCTGAGAATGACTTCCATGTTCGTAATCCCTTCGTTGATCGTTAAGCCCGGCCGAGCCGGGAGAATTGCGTCAGCTGGCGCGTGCGCGCCGCCGCCAGTCCAGCCAGGTGTCGCCCAGCCCGAGTGCGAGCGCGAGCGCCCCCAGCAACGGCCAGGCGAGCAGAGCGAGTGCTACTACCGCGATGAAAACAACCCTGCCGCGCGACATAAACGCCATAATGCCGACTCCGCGCACCAGGTAAAGCCCTCCGAAAAAGAGCAGCAGGTTGAGGCCGGTATTCCTGCCGTCGGCGAACGGGGGCAGCAGGAAGAGCGTCGCTCCCACGGCAACACCCCACACCAGCTGGTCGTTGAAGCGAAACTCGCGCAGCGGACCAAGCATGGGGCCGATCTGCTGCTTCGACAGCCGGTGGTACACCCCCCAGCCAAGCGCGAGCGCTACAAGCGACTCGAGCCCAAGCAAAGCGGGGAGCATTGACGCCGAGTGCACTGGCACGGCGCGCAGCTGAGATTCGCTCTGCTCCGCAATCTCATCGATACCTGGCGACTTGGCCGCCCACTCCCGCCAACGGCGCGTCTCGGCAACCTGGCGCAGCGCGGCGATGGATTGCGTGCTGCGCCGCGTGAACTCGCTCCCGGCTGCACGCTGCACGCGACTGACCCCGCCCGGCGACGCCGCCGCGAGCACGAAAGCCGCGCCCGCGGCCAGCCCCACCGATGCGAGCGCGCGGACGAAGAAGGGCAGAGTCGAGCTCCAGAGACTGAGCAACCCGAAGCTCCCTGCGAGCAGGAGGGCCCACCCCCGCGCGAGGCCGTCATATGGCGTTCCCGCCGCCCCCGCGTGTTGCATGAGAATCCACCCGGCGAGCAGCGACCAGACGACCGCCAGTACCGGACGACCGCCGAGCCGCCACCCCAGAATGGTGCAGACGGCAATCACGGGCACCAGCAGCAGCAGCGTCTGTTCGATCGGAATGATGGAGCGGAAGATCGGCACGACGGGCAGCAGCAGGTAGCCCGCCAAAGCGAAGCCGACCTGCCGCCACGATCCGGCGGGATGTTCCTCCGTGGTCGCCACCGCTTCCGCCAAGCGTTAGCCCTGGTGCCCGCGAATGTAGGGAATCAGCGCCAGGAAACGTGCGCGCTTGATCGCGGTCGAAAGCTGGCGCTGGTGACGCGCGCAGGAGCCGCTCAGCCGGCTGGGAAGGATCTTCCCCTGATCGGTGATGAAACGGCCGAGCGTGCGATCGTCCTTGTAATCGACCCAGCGAACGCGGGTTTCGCAGAACGGGCAGCTCTTTTGTGGTCTTCTCATGATTTAATCCTCGTCGTCGTCATCGTCGTCACGGCGCGTCGCCGCGGCCAGCTCTTCCTCGGACTGCGGCGGAGCACCAAGCTCGTGCTCGTGCAGCGTGATGAGGTAGCGAACGACGCCGTCGTCGAGCTTCAGCGCGCGCTCGAACTCGGGAAGTTTGGTGGGGTCAGCGGCGAAATGTGAAACGACGTAGTAGCCATTTTCGCGGGGGCCGATGGGGTACGCGAGCTGGCGGCGTCCCCAATGCGCGACCTCCGGCTTCTCGCTGGTGGCGAGCATTCCGTGGTAGCGGTCGATCTTTTCAGAAATGGCGGCGTCTTCGAGTGTGGAGTCGAAGATGTACACCGCCTCGTATGCGCGAGGCATGCTGGCAATCCTCCCTGTGGTCGTGAGCCGCCCCCCAACTGGTTGCCGAAGTGGGAGGAAGGTGTGAAGGCCGGGTGGCCGTTGTGGAAAACGAAAGCTAAGCCGTTGGTAATGAAAAGGCTACAGACCTGAAGAGGTGAACGACCCCTTGCGCCGAAATGGTTACCGTCCGATATCCTCTCTCACCTATCTCAGAGAGCCGTCATGATCTTCGCAAGAAAGTCAGCCATGTTCGCCGCCGCCGTGATCGTAGTTGGAGTTACCGCAATTGCGTGCAGCGACGATCCCGTCGCCCCAGTGCTCCCTGTTTTCAGCGCCAACCTCAACGGCGCCAATGAAGTGCCACCGAGGACAACACCTGCAGCAGGCATCGCGACATTTACCGACAACGGCGCAACGATCGATTACACCCTCGACGTGAGCAATCTCACCGGCGTGACGGCCGGGCACATCCACGTCGGCGCGTCGGGCGTGAACGGTCCGATCATCGTGTTCCTTTTCAGCGCGGGAGGGCCGGGAAACAACATCCCACGAACCGTGACGGGCACCCTGTCAACAGGCATCATCAACGAGAACAGCTCGTCGACGGTAACCCTCGATTCTCTGAGAACGCTGTTCCGGAACGGGAACTCATATGTGAATGTCCACACCACCACGAACCCTGGCGGGGAGATCCGCGCCCAGGTACTGCCCAGCAACAACTAGGAGCGCCTGGCTCCTAAGTCACTCGGATACTGAAGTTGCCAGCCGCCGCGCGCTGATCTGCCCTAGACGTTAAAGCGAAATAGAAGTACATCACCGTCCTGCACGATGTACTCCTTGCCTTCAGCGCGCACGACACCCTTTTCGCGGGCGCCCTTCCAGCCGCCGTTGTCGACAAAAGCGTGGTAACCCACGGTTTCGGCCCGGATAAACCCGCGCTCGAAATCGGTGTGAATCACCGCCGCGGCCTTGGGCGCAGTGTCACCATGATGGATCGTCCACGCGCGCACCTCCTGCTCGCCCGCGGTGAAATACGTCTCGAGCCCCAGCAGGTGGTAGCCGGCGCGAATGAGGCGGTCCAGACCGGCGGATTCGAGTCCGAGCGACGATAGAAACTCGGCGCGGTCTTCCGGCGGCAGCTCCGACAGCTCGGCTTCAATCTTGGCGGAGAAGGGAACCACCTCCGCCTGTTCGCCGCTCGCCTCGACTGCCTTGCGAAGAGCCTTGAGGTGCGGACCTTCGTCGCCAGAAAGCTCGGCATCGCTGACGTTCGCCGCGTAGAGCACGGGCTTCACCGTCATCAGAGTGAGCGGCGCCAATACGGCACGCTCTCCAGCCGTGAGCTTCGCCTCCCACAGACCCTGGCCGTCGCGCAGGAAAGTGTGCGCCTTCTCGAGGGCGGGGAGCTCGGCGAGCGCTTCCTTGTCGCCGGTCTTCGCGGTGCGCCTCGTCTTGTCGAGCCGCTTCTCGAGCGTGGCAAGATCCGACAGCGCCAGCTCGAACTCGATCACCTCGCGGTCGCGAACCGGGTCCACGGCGCCCATCACGTGCGTTACGTCTTCGTCCTCGAAACAGCGGACGACGTGAACGATCGCGTCGGTCTCGCGGATGTTCGAGAGAAACTTGTTGCCGAGCCCCTCACCCTCCGCGGCGCCCTTGACCAAGCCGGCGATGTCGACAAACTGCACGACCGCCGGCACAGTGCGCTTCGGCTGCACGACATCCGACAGCTTCGACAACCGCGGATCGGGCACCTCGACCATGCCGACGTTCGGCTCGACCGTGCAGAACGGATAGTTGGCCGCCTCCGCCTTGGCGGCGGTGAGGGCATTGAACAGGGTGGACTTGCCAACGTTCGGCAGTCCGACGATTCCGAGTTTGAGCATCTATGAAATAAAAAAAGTTGCGCGCGGTCAGTCCGGCGCGCGGTTGTGCAGGTTCATTGCCTTCTCGATTCCTTCCGTGAGCCAGGATTGCGTGGCATCAGTGAGCGAAGGGATGATCGAGATAACATCCTCCCGCTCGTCGCGCGCGAACGGTGCGAGCACGAATTCGGCGAGATCACCGTAGATCCCTTTCCGCTCCTCGCTCGGTCCGACCCCGATGCGCAGCCGCGAATACTCCTGCGTGCCGAGCGCGTGCTCGACGCTCTTGAGGCCGTTGTGACCGCCCGCGCTTCCGCGTGAGCGAAGACGAAAGCGACCCACTGGAAGCTGTACCTCATCTACCACGACGAGCAGGTCCTTCGCCGCGCTCCAGAATGGACTGCGCACGTAATTCTTCAACACCTGCCCGCTGAGATTCATGTATGTATGCGGCTTGACGAGGCGAACCCTGGTTCCCGCCACCTCGTGGGACGCGACGTGCGCCTCTCCAGAACGCTTCCACCCATCGAAATGCCAAACGTCGGCGAGATGGTCTATCAACCACCAGCCGACGTTGTGGCGCGTCGCTTCGTACTGGCGGCCCGGGTTACCCAGGCCGAGAATGACCTTCAAGGATCATCCAGCCGTTACTTCTTCGGCTCCTCGCCCTCTTCCTCATCACCCTTTGCCTTGCGAATGACTTCGGGCTCGCCGACTGCGCCGGCCTCGCCCTCGACGGCCTCAGGTGCGGCGGCAGCTTCAATCGCGGCGCGCGGAGCAGCAAGTACGCAGACCGAGGTTTCCGGGTCGTCCTTGATCGTGACCCCCTCGGGAACGCGAATATCGCTCACGTGCATCGAGTCGCCGATGATCATGTGACTGACATCGACTTCGACGTGGTTCGGGATGTCCGAGGGATCCACTTCGATCTCCAGCTCGCGCAGCGTCTGATCCATGACACCGCCCTCAAGACGAACGCCTTCGGGCGTTCCCATCAACACGATCGGAATGCTCACTGTCACCTTCTCGCCGGCGACGAGCTCCTGAAAGTCGACATGCAGGATCTGGCGCTTGAACGGGTGGCGCTGGATCTCGCGAATGAGCGTCTTCGAGACCGCTCCGCCCAGCTTCACCTCGATGACGGTGCTCTCCGCGGCGATGTGCTCGAGAAGCTTGTCCAGATCGCGCGCGTTGAGGGAGAGCGACTGCGGCTCGCGGCCGTGGCCGTAGATGATCGCGGGAATTTCGCCGCGGCTGCGCAGCTTGCGTGCGGCGCCCTTGCCGGCGGTGTCGCGAATGTTGGCGTCTAGATTTACGGTTGCCATGCTGATCAATCCTTTTTGCGGCGCAGAGGCCGCGCCAGTCGTGAAATGTCTATTGTTCGAACAGCGAGCTGACCGACTGCTCGCTGTGGATGTAGCGAATCGCCTTCGAGAGCAGCTCACCCACTGACAGCACACAAAGCGTCGAGAATCTCTTCTCGGGAGGAATCCGCACCGTGTCGGTAACGGTGACCTCCTTGATCGGAGCCTTCGACAACCTTTCGACGGCGGGCCCCGAGAGCAGTGCGTGCGTGGCACATACGTAAATGTCACGCGCACCCAGATCCTTGAGAGCCTTTGCAGCTTCGGATACAGTGCCCGCGGTGTCGATCATGTCGTCCGCGAGCATGCAATCCCTTCCTTCCACCTCACCGACGACGTTCACCACCTCGGACACATTCGCCTTGGGGCGCCGCTTGTCGATGATCGCCAGCGAGCCGTTGAGCCTCTTGGCGAACCCCCTCGCCATCTTCGCCGACCCGACATCGGGCGCGACAACGACGAGGTCGTGCAGATTCTTCTTCCGGTAGTGCGAAACGAACACCGGCGCCGCATACAGGTGATCGACGGGAACATCGAAGAACCCCTGCAGCTGGTGCTGATGGAAATCCAGACCCAGCACGCGGTTGGCGCCCGCCGTTACGATCATGTTCGCCAGCAGCTTTGCACCGATCGCGACACGAGGCTGGTCCTTGCGGTCCTGCCTCGAGTATCCGTAGTACGGCATCACACACGTGATCCGCGCCGCGGAGGCCCGCCTTGCCGCATCGATCAGGAGCAGCAGCTCCAGAATGTTGTCGGCCGGCGGATTCGTCGGCTGCACGATGAAAACGTCGTTGCCCCGCACGTTCTCGTCGATACGCACGAAGATCTCGCCATCGGCGAAGCGCGTAACCGTCGATTTGCAGAACGGAACATCGAGCGTCCGGGCGATCTCTCCGCACAGGTCCGGATTACCCGGACCGCAGAGAAGCTTGAACCCGTGAGCGGGCACCGATAATCCGTCCATGCAGCCTTAAAAGTTAAGTGGGCAAAGGACTTACTTCAATTGCCCCCGGTGGATTCGAACCACCATTCTCGGATCCAAAGACCGATGTCCTGCCATTGGACGAGGGGGCAAGCCGGGAGTGAAAACTAGCCCACAATCTCCACCGGGACAACGCTCTCGGCAGTGCTCGTTTTCAGTATCGATGTCCCTTCCGGCGCCGCGGGAATCGCGCTGCCGGCGGTCTTCGCTCCCGCCACTGTCACACCCTCGACCAGAAAGACACTCGACCCGGAGCCGGTGAGGCGCAGAAAGAGGCCGCTGGCCTCGCCCGTCCGGAGGAGCGCGTCCATGTCGGAGTGCTCGTTCCTTAACACCGCCTCGAAGTCATTTACGGAATTGCTTGCCGCCTGCTCCCAGGTGCGGAATGACTGCGCCGTCCACGCCTTCTTCCGCCCGGCATACTCGCCTCTGCTCGCCGCGATAGCGCCGTAGGCGGCAGCCGTCGAGATCCCATACGTCGGTACGAAGAGGCGCACTCGCCTGGAGGGCAATGGATCCAATGGCTCGATCTTCTCCCCGCGTCCGTAAGCGAGAGCCATCAACGCATCACTGGTAAGAAAGGGAACGTCCGAACCGAGCGAGGCCGCAACGGCGGAGAGCCTTTTCGCGGAAAGCGGCTTTGGAGCAAGTGCGTCGAGTATCCGGAGCACCGCGGCGGCATCCGCGCTTCCGCCGCCAAGTCCGCCCCCGATCGGGATTCGCTTCCCGATGTCGATCTCGAAGCCCTTCGGCCACCCCGCCGCCTCGCTGTACGCGCGCGCCGCCCGAAAAGCAAGATTCTTCTCGGCGTTCTCGGTCCGCATCACGTCGCACGTCAGGCTCGTGCCGCCTCCAGTAACTCGCACGGTGACGTCGTCACCGAGGTCGAGGCGATGGAAGACTGTCTCAATGGAGTGGAAGCCGGATTCCTCGCGGCCGAGGATGCGAAGTCCGAGGTTGAGCTTTGACTGCGCGAGGGTGCGGCCCGCCGTTCCGCTCATGACGCCGCTGGCGATGCCCGCAGGTCGCGCATCTTCACTCCGAGCCGCGCGAAATACCACGCGCCGATGAGCGTGATGGGGATGAACGACAGGATGTGGAATCCGATCGCCCAGCTCGTCGCCTGCTGCTGCGAAACCCCGTAGACGCCAAGCCCCTGAACCGCCATGTACTCGAACACCCCGAAGAAGCCGGGTGCGGCCGGAATAGCGGTACCGAGGGCGATAAACGCCTGCAGGAACAGCGCGGCGGAGAACGGGGCCGTGATTCCCACCGCGCGGAACGCCAGCCAGAAGGCAACCGCATTCAGGAGCCAGTGCGCGAGCGTCCAGCCGAAAACCGCGGCGAAGCGGCCCGGTTGCCGTAGAACGCTCAGCCCGGCGATGAACGTCTCGAGGACCTGTCTGCCGCGCGCCTCGACAGCGGGAGAGACGCGCCGCGCGAACAGCTCGAAAAGCTGGAGCAGCCGCGCGGGGAAAAACACCAGCGAGTAAAGGATCGCCAGCAGCGCGCCCACGATCGCGATCGCGCCGCCGGCCAGATTCGTCAGCGGTCGGCCCGCGAGTGTCTGACTTCCGGAAAGAGCTGGGTCCAGCAGAGCCACGGTTGCCAGCAGCAGCAGCACGACCGCGTCGAACAATCTGTCGACCGCAAGCGAGGCAAGCGCGGCGGGGAATGGAACCGGTGCCTCACGCGTGAGCGCGTACGCGCGCGCGATCTCACCCGCGCGGGCGGGAACGACGTTGTTGACCATCATCCCGATTGCGGTACTTCGCCAAAGGACGCCGAGCGGTACGCCGGGCACCACTGGCTCGAGGATCGGCTGCCAGCGGCGCGCGCGCAGCAGGAAGATGAGAGTGGCGCAGACGACGGACCCGAGAAAGAGCAGTGGATCCGACGCGGAGAGCTCGCGCGCGACAGTGGCCGGAGAAACACCACGCAGCGTCCACACGATCAGCGCTGCGCTCAGTACCATGCCGAGCGCGGCGCGCCATCTACCTCTCACTGCCCCTACTCCGCGGACGCGAGCTCTACGAGATCGAGCAGCTCGTCGACGAGCGCACGGGTCGGCGCCGCGCCGCTCTTCCTGATCGCGCGCCTGATCTCGGCGGCTCGGTCCACCGCGCTCTTTCCACGGTAGAGCAGCTCCTGGATCGGCACAGGCTCGGCCGCAGGCGCGGACACCGGGCCCGAGCCCTGTCCCTCGAGCGACCGCATCCGGGCGAGGCTCGAGCCGAGCACATCGCGGAGTTCGCGGCCGCGCGGGGGAGTCTTGAGGCGCTCACTCGGCGCGGCGGTCTCCTGGGGCCGGATTCCACCCTGCTCGCGGAGCTGCTGCTCGTATCGCGTATTCGGAGTGGCGGCGACGTGGAGAA
>DATLXE010000551.1:0-2645 GCA_035575795.1 Gemmatimonadaceae bacterium | reverse complement strand
TTTGCCGGCGATAGCCCTGGTTCCGTGCCGCACCTGTTCAGGAGAGATCTCGCGACCGGGGCCGAAGAGCAGATCCTGCCGCCTGGACCGCAGCAGCTCGTCATGGATATGTTGCCTGGTGGTCGGGCAGTCGCGTACGCTGAGCGCCAGACAGCTGGAGAGTTCAAAATCTTCCAACTGCCACTGACGGCCGGTGCAACGCCTGCTCCGCTGCTGCCGCCCCAGTTCAACTCGTCCCAGCTGCGCGTGTCGCCGGATGGTCGCGCGATGGCATTCATCGCCGCCCGCGACGGGCGGCGCGATCTCTACGTCGCGCAGTTGCCGATGACGAGTGAGCCTGTTCTCGCCGCGACCGGAGTCTGGAGCGCACCTCGTTGGAGCCCTGATGACGGGCGGCAGCTGTATTCCCTGGGCGGCGACCGCACGATGATGAGCATTCCCATCATCCGGACGGCACCTTCTCTGGCGGTTGGGATGCCACGGAATCTGTTCGAGTTGAAGCAGCCGGCATCGCTGCTCGAAGTGTCGCGTGAAGGCAGGTTCCTGATGCTGGTGCCCAGGGTAAGGGCCGCAGAGCGTCCCATCATTGTGGGCACGGCTGCCATCAGCTCCGCGCAGCGATGACCGGCAGCCGCGGTCAGGAGATCACCAACCTCCTCGCAGCCTGGAACGAGGGGGACCTCGACGCCCGTGATCGATTGATCCCGCTGGTGTACGACGAGTTACGCCGACGCGCCGCCGCGTTCATCCGGCGCGAGCGATCCGGCCACACGCTGCAGCCGACGGCGCTGGTGCACGAGGTCTACCTTCGGCTGGTCGATCAGGACCGCGCCGTGTGGCGAAACCGGGCGCAGTTTCTGGCCATTGCATCGGAAATGATGCGGCGCATCCTCGTCGACCGTGCACGCGCTCGAAAGATGGCGAAACGTTCGGGGCGGTGGAATCGCATCACCCTGGCGGAGGAAGTCGCGCGCGGTGCGCCGTACGACGTTGACGTGCTCGATCTGGATACCGCCCTCAATGAGCTCTCCGGCCTTGACCCCCGAAAGGCGCGAGTCGCGGAGCTGCGGTTCTTCGGGGGGCTGTCGCTGGAAGAGACCGGCGAGGTGCTAGGCACCTCTCTCGCGACGACGATGCGCGATTGGCAGGCCGCGCGGGCCTGGCTCTTCAGACGCCTGACACGCGGCAGGGCAGTTCAGAAGAGCTGATCGTAGCCCCCGGCGGCCTCTTCGCCACCCTGACGTTCTCTCCCAATCTCCCTCCCACGGCCCTCCTCCGTACCGGCGGCGTGAGCAAGTTTCCGCTCATTTCTCGCGTCTCCTCGTAACGGAAAAGTACCGGCAAAAGTTGGTGACCGTGGCTCGCGCGCCATCGGCGCCACGCGCTTAGCACTGGAGCTGCAATATGTTGCGACATCTTGGCCTCATCGCGGTTTGTGCGTGCATCGTAACCAGCGTTGGCTGCGGCGGCGGAAAGTTGACCGCCCCCGATCCGCCGCCCCCGCCAACGTCGGATCCGAATGCGACGGTCACGGTCGAATTCGGCGGCCGTGTGGTCCACGCCGATGCGGGAGGCCCTGTCGGGAACGTGCGGGTATCGCTCGGCACACTTTCCGAGGGCAGACCTGTGCCGCCGGGATGGGTCTTTCCAAAGGACACTGCAACGTCCGGTGAAGATGGCACATTTACCCTCACACTCAATCTCCCGAGTTCTTGGAGGTATGTCTACCTTCGACTGACCGCCCCGCCAGGATATGACGACACGCAACAGTGGTTCGGGCCGACGACTGCCGCAGATCGTCCGGCGAGCAGGATGTATCCGACGCTCGTGATCAGGCCCGGCGAATCGATTGAAGTGCCCGTCGATTGGGACCTCGTCTGGTGTGGGTGGGACATGGTTCCTTGCCGGCGTGTCCTGGTGGCAGCATCGCCGGGTGACTCCGTTGAGCTCGAGGTTGTGTCCCATGACAGCAGCAAGCCCATGGCACTTGGTTTGGCGAGTCCGAAAGATTGTTGCGTCCTCGAACCCGATATGTCCGTGCGCCGCCTCATGGTGCCTCCAGGCGGCGTCCCATACGTTCTCGGTGCCGGCACCGCGAGGCTGACGGCACGCCGCTGAGCGGGCCTCTCCCCGATCGGTGCTTCCTCCGAGATCGCGCGCAGCCCGCAGGACCGCGCCGTGTGGCGAAACCGCGCGCAGTTTCTGGCGGCGTGAGCAAATGTGCCCCGGCTTCTCGCGTTACTGGTTACGGACGAAACCCATGAAGCGAGGGGTCGCCGGTGCGGCCTTTCCATTTCAACTGGAGAACAAACAATGAAACCGAAAATTCAAACGACGATCACCTACGGCATCATCGCCATCGCGATAGCACTGGCGATCTCGCAGGGGACAGTGACGGCTCACGGCCAGGCACCGGACCGCAGCCTGGGGGGCGTGTGGTTGGTGACGATCACGCCTCGCAATTGCGCAACCGGCGCTCCTACGACAGCCGCTTTTGAGGCTCTCTTTACGTTTCACAACGACGGTACGATGCTCGTCTCGCTTCGAAACAGCTCACTTACGCTCGACCGCACCGCCGCACACGGGCTCTGGGGGCGCGAGCACGGTTGGAACCAGTACTCATTCAAGTTCATTCACATCCGCCG
>DATLXE010000550.1:0-3650 GCA_035575795.1 Gemmatimonadaceae bacterium | reverse complement strand
GCCGTTCGACGCCGGCACGTTCGCCGTGGCTCAGGCGATGGCGCACGCTACGACAGGCGGCGCCACGACGATCGTCGGCGGTGGAGATTCCGCGGCGGCGTGCGCCAAGGCCGGCCTCGAAAAGCGGATGAGTCACGTCTCGACTGGCGGCGGAGCTTCGCTGGAATTTCTGGAAGGCAAGCCGCTCCCCGGCGTTGAAGCGCTGGACGCGGCACGTTGATGGCGGACCAGCCTGGCGTGCTCGCGACGTTCCTGCGGCCGGTTCTTGCCGCCAACTGGAAGATGAACAACGGTCCGGCGCAGGCAAAATCGTTTGTCGAGGCATTTCTAACGGGATATGCGGCGCGAAACGATCGCACGATCGTCGTCTTTCCCCCAGCGCTTTCTCTTTACGAGGTCGCGAACGGGGTACGCAGACGCGCCGACATCCGGGTCGGAGCGCAGAACATTCATTGGGCCGACAAGGGCGCGTTCACGGGTGAGATGTCAGCCGAGATGGCGCGCGAGGCCGGTGCGAGCATTGTCCTCGTCGGTCACTCGGAACGGAGACACGTATTCGGCGAGACCGACGACATGTGCGCGAAGAAGTGCGCCGCTGCCGAGCGTGCGGGTCTCGCGTTCATGCTGTGCGTGGGCGAGACGCTGGAGCAGCGGGAGGCAGGCGCAACAGAGTCCGTCGTTCTGGGCCAGCTCGAAGCGGGATTATCCGGCCTTCGGGATCTGGCCACCGCAAGCTTTCTCGTCGCCTACGAACCGGTGTGGGCGATCGGCACCGGACTGAATGCGAAGCCGGGCGATGCCTCGGCAATTCACGCGCTTCTGCGCTCCAGACTTCACGAGGTCGTCGGTAACCGCGCCGCCGCGATTCCAATCCTTTACGGTGGAAGCGTGAATGATGGCAATGCGCGAATCCTCCTCGCCGCCCCAGAAGTCGACGGCTTGCTCGTCGGCGGGGCGAGCGTCGAAGCAGCATCGTGGATCAAGATCTCCGGAGTTTCGTAGCCACCGATTTATGCCCAGCCTTCGCACGGCTTCCGCGGTTCACTTGACTGCATTACGATGCCTGCTGATATTGAGTGGCTGGTCTCCGAACACCAAATAACTCAATGATTTACACGATTCTGTTGACGATCCTCGTGATCGATTGCGTGCTTGTTGTAGGCGCCATTCTCGCCCAGAGCGGAAAAGGCGGCGGACTTGCTGCGAGCTTCGGCGGCGCGAGTTCCTCGCCGGACGCGCTGATCGGCGTGAGGCAGGCAGGAAATCTGCTCACCAAGGTCAGCTGGTGGGGCGGCGCTGTCTTCCTCGGGCTCGCGTTCGTGTTGCAGATCATGTCGACGCGTAACCGCGCCCCCAGATCCGTTCTGGAAAGGGGATTGACCACCCAGCCGATTAACGCCGCGCCTCCTCCGACGGCGACTCCGGCCGTCCCGCTCGAGCCGGCTAATCCCGCTCCGAGGGCCCCTGCGACCGGTACGCCAACTCCTCCTGCTTCAACGCCACAGCGATAAGTTGGCGAACGCGTTTCCGGGTTCGGGACCAGGGTTCCTCCTCCTCGAGGATGGAACCCTTTTTCGTGGCCGCGTAACCGCTTCGCGTGGTACGCCAGCGGTAGCGGAAGTCGTCTTCACGACGAACATGACGGGCTATCAGGAAGTCTTCACGGATCCTTCCTACAGCGGCCAGATCGTTGTCATGACGGCGCCCCAGATCGGCAACTACGGCGTGAACCTGGAGGACCCCGAATCGGGAGCCGCCCAGGTCGCTGGAGTGGTGGTGCGCGAGCTCTCCGCCACCCACTCGAACTGGCGCGCGACGGGGTCGCTTGGCGACTGGCTCGCCGCCGCGCAAGTCCCCATCATTGACCAGGTTGACACTCGGCGTCTCACTCGACACTTGAGGTCGCTTGGGGTAATGCGGGGAGTGATCGGCGCGGGTGAGGAGCCGGATGCGGAGAGCAGGGCCGCGCTCGATGCGTGCCCGTCGATGGAAGGGCTGGACCTCGCCTCGAGGGTGACCACGCGCGAGCCCTACACCTGGGGCGATCCGCAGGCTACTCACCATATTGTTGCCTACGATTACGGGATCAAGCGTAACATTCTCCGCCTCTTCAGCGAAAACGATTGCCGGGTGACAGTGGTTCCCGCCGACACGCCGGCCGACAACGCGCTTGCCGAGCAACCGAACGGGATTTTTCTGTCGAACGGCCCCGGCGATCCCGCTGCGATCGGGTACGCCCCGGACATCATTCGGGCGCTTGCCGAGAGGGTGCCGACGTTCGGAATATGCCTCGGGCATCAGCTGCTCGGGCTCACGTTCGGCGGGTCGACCGCCAAGATGCCGTACGGGCATCGCGGCGGGAATCACCCCGTACGGGAGGTGGAGACGGGCCAGATCCTTATCACTTCGCAGAATCATGGTTTTTCGGTCGAAGGCAGCGAGTCCGGAGTCAACGGCGCCCCCGAGCTGAGAGTGACCCACGTGAACCTGAACGATGGAACGATCGAGGGGCTTCGCCACCGTGAGTTGCCCGTGTTCGGGGTCCAATATCATCCCGAGGCAGCGCCCGGCCCGCACGATGCGCGGCCACTCTTTGGCGAGTTTCTGGGTGCCCTGAAGGGTGTCACGCGGTAGGTTGGGCTCGCTTGACACTATTCTACTAACGTCATAACTTCTAAGCACTTACGCGCGTCTGAGCTGTTCTTTCGTGGGAAAAACCGATGACTAAAGCCGACCTCGTTGAGCGCGTCACTGCTCAGATATCACGGACCGCTGGTCCGATGATTTCGAAGAAGGACTGCGCTCGCGTCGTTGACGCCTTTCTCGACGCCATAAAGGAATCGCTCCAGACCCAGGAGAACATCGAAGTGCGGGGGTTTGGGACCTTCAAGATTCGCAATCGGAAGACACGAATGGCCCGTAATCCACGCACCGGTTCACCGGTCGAGGTGTCGGCTCGGCCGGTCCCCGTGTTCAAGCCCTCCAAGGAGCTGCGTGCGCTCGTCGCCGGCGTCGACGTGTCGCAGATGTCTGAGGCATAAGGACTTACCAGCCCAAGCCGGACCCCCGATGGCCACTGTTGCGGTGCAATTCTTCGCGTCATACGCCGATCTCATCGGTCAGTCAAGAATGACGGTCAGCGTACCAGACCCCGCGACCGTGCGAGATCTCCTCACCAGCGTCAGGTGCCTTCCTCGCGGGGCTGGAATCCCCGAAACGGCGCTCGTCGCCGTGAACAGGCGGTTCGCAAACGCCGGTGATCCCATCGTTGCCTCGGACGAGCTCGCACTGATTCCACCGGTTGCCGGAGGATGATTCGCGCCGCACTCGTCGACCGGGTCATCGAGCCAGCGGACCTGCTCGCCGAGGTCGCGACGGCGCGCTCAGGAGCAACGGCGCTATTTGTCGGCACGGTCCGGGAAACGAACGACGGCAAAGCCGTAACCGCAATTGACTACGCCTCTTACGTGGCAATGGCGGAGGGCGAGCTCGAACGGATTGCGCGTGAGGCGGGAGAGAAGTTCGGCGTCGACTCACTCGTTGTTGAGCACCGCGTCGGGATGCTGCAGCTGATGGAAACGAGCGTCGCTATCGCCGCGTCCCACGCCCATCGCCATCCCGCGATGGATTGCACGCGTTGGGTGATCGAA
>DATLXE010000549.1:0-6325 GCA_035575795.1 Gemmatimonadaceae bacterium | reverse complement strand
GATACGAAGACCTCCCCCTTTCCGACGGACTGGCGAGACTTTCACGCCCCTCTCCCTGCTTCGCTTCGCTCGCTTCCCTCTCCCCGCCGGGGAGAGGGATACGCCGCTTCGCGGCTCAACCACGTCAGTCAGTGAACCGGTGTCATCAGAAGCGTCGAGGCAGAAGAGTGTCTCGCGACTCTCGCCCTGACTCAACCGCCTGATGACACTCCCTGCATGCACGCATAGGAACTGTGAGAAATGCGGCTAGCGGAAGTTTTTTAACTGCACGAGTGCGTGCTGGTTGGATACACGAGCCAGAAGAAGGGACTTTCCGTCCGTCGACCAGTCGAATGACACGATCTCGTCAGGCCTGACATCTGCGATCTTCTGCGGAGGACCGCCGGCAAGATTCTGCAGATAGACGACGCCCTGACGCGCGAAAGCGATAGCGCTCGAATCCTTCGTCCACCGCAGCTCGCCGCCCGCAGCCGCGGAATTGAGCGATGTGCTTCGCTCTTCGAATGCGCGCACCGGAGATCCATCGCTCGCCGACACCACACCGAGTCTCCAGTCTTCGCTGAGCGCGGCAACGTACTTTCCATCGGGAGAAACCGCGGGAACGCGGAACCATGACGTTGAGAGAGTGGATGGCTTCCCTTCACTGACGGCAATCCGGTGAAGCGCGGCCCGTTTCGTCCCCTTCGTGCTGTAGACCAGCCAACTTCCATCGGGTGAAAAGCGAGGCCGCGCATCGCGCCCTTCCGTGGTGAGCTGTCTCTGGTGGGTGCCATCAGCACCCATGATCCAGATCGTTAGCTGGCCCGATCGATCGGAGATGAACGCGATCGTCTGGCCGTCGGGGGAAGCGGATGGCATGAGGTCCATCGCGGGATCATCGGTGAGCCGGACGCGCCGCGTTCCATCGATCGCCGCGTGCCAGATGTCGGAGTTGCCCCCGGAAGATGCGCCGTACAAGACACCGCCGTCAGGAAGCGCTGCGAGGTGGCGGATGAAACCGATGCCTTCGATGATTCGTCTGGCTTTGTCCGGATGCTCAGGGTCGAACAGCCAGATGCTGGAGCGCTTGTCGGTCTGCCGGGAAACGAGAACCTTTCCGTCTGTTGTGATACTCGTGCCTTCATATTCGAACAGATCGTTTGTCAGGCGCGTCGTGCGGCCCGCGGGATAGGTAATCTCGTAGAGCTGTTTCTCGATCAGCGCCTGCCGCGTCGCACTCACCACGATCCCGCTGGCATCCGGCAACCAGGTGAGGGCACCAATGTGGTACCACGGTTCGCCGAGCTTCATGACTGTTTGAGGGGGCTCCGCGTCGACATCTTCGACGTTGAGAATGTCGATCGACCTGTCCCCTCTGTCGATTCGGCGCTGGCTAAGGCGTGTGCAGGCAATGACATCTCCGCGCGGCGACCAGGCCGGCGTCTCATAGCGATCGTTGTTCGTCGCGTTGGCAATCCGCCGCTCATCGCTTCCGTCGCTGCTGGCGACGAAGACGTTCCCCTCGCGGACGAACGCAAAGCGCTTTCCGTCGGGTGAAAACGAAATTGCTCCGGAAAACCTGTCGACCAGGATCTTCGCCGATCCGCCGAGGGCTGGACTCTGGCGCAACGCTCCGCGATGGACATAGCGGATGTATTCGCCGTCTTCGGAAAAACTCAGCTCGTCATATGGCTCTCCGTCGGCGGGTGCAACCTGGATCTCACTTCCGGTCGCAACCTGGCGCACCAGAAGGGTGTCGCCCGGGGGCGTGGTCTCCACATGGGCTAGGTATCGGCCATCCGGAGAGATCGCCGCGAGCCGAACATTCGAGGTTGCCGGCAGACGCTCGATGCTCATTGACTGGAGGCTACCCTGAACCGCCGTTGTGTCGCCCGCTGTGCGCCGAGTCCAGATCCAGGCGACGGTGGCGAGAATCAAGAACGAAGCGGTAATCCACAACCAGTGAGAGCGTCTTCGAGGTGACTTCAGAGATCCTGGTTCGGCAAGAACAGGTGCTCCCGATTCATATTCGCGCTTGATCTCGCGCAGATCGATGGCGATTTCTTTCGCTGACTGGTATCGCTCTTCCGGATCTTTGCTGAGGCATTTGAAGGTGACCCGGCGCAGCGTGTCGCCAATCGGTGGATTGGCGTCACCGATTTCCAAAGGTGGCTCGTACAAAATCTTGTGAAACGTATCGATGTCGGACACGCCCTGAAAGGGACGGCGGCGAGTGAGGAATTCGTAGAGAATGCAACCGAAGGAGAAGATGTCGGAGCGATGATCGACGGCCGCGCCACGCAACTGCTCCGGCGACATGTAGCCGATCGTTCCCATCACCGCACCGGGCGCAGTTACGGTAGCGGAGTCGATTGCAGCATCGACGTCCGGCTGCACACTCTTCGCCAGCCCGAAATCGACAATTTTCGCGAAGCCATCGGAAGCGATCATGACGTTCTCAGGCTTCAGATCGCGATGAAGAATGCCGGCTGAGTGCGCTTTGGCAAGGCCGTCGGCGATCTGGGCCAGGTAATTCAGCGCGTTCGGCGTTGCGACGCTGCGCGAGAGGAGTGATCGCAGAGTTTCGCCTTCGATCAACTCCATGGCGATGAAGTCGACGCGCGTGGTGTCCACTTCGGCGTGTCCGATCTCGTACACCGTGACGATGTTCGGATGATTGAGAGCCGAAACTGCGCGTGCTTCGCGAACGAAACGCCGAAGCATGTCTGGCGTTGCGATCTTTTCCGGAGGGAGGATTTTCAGCGCGACATTCCGGTTGAGACTCGAATCCCACGCTTTGTATACCTCTCCCATCCCTCCCGCCCCGATCGGCGCGATGATCTCGTAATGAGTGATGTGGGTACCGGATGCGAGCGGCAGGCGATGGTCTCTCCGACCGCGAGTCTCACCCGCAGGGAGCAGGGGTGTCAAGAAAGAACAGGGACAGCAGTGTTCGCGTCTGTCAGAATTTCATGCCGATCGACAGCGCGTGCGTGCGAGGTGGCTGATACGAGGAAGGTCCGGTGGCCTTGCCAAAGTCGGGCGGGAGACGGTAGTGAACCCCTTCGACCGGCGTCGTCGCGAATGGGTCGAAGGCGCTGAGCCCCGATGAGCGTCCCGACCGTGCCAACGTCAAAACCTCGGTGCTCGGATTCGTCACCGCAGCCTGGTTGAACAGGTTGAATACCTCGTATTGAACGAAGACATTCGCTCTTGCCAGGGGAACATGGAAATTGAGCGCGACATCCGTACTCCAAACGTCGTCGGTACGTAACGCTCCACGTTTGGAGAAGAAATACGGATAACCGGCCGACGCAAACTGTGTCAACGCGTAAGCGGGGTTGCGGGGGCTTTCTGGATACGGAGTCATCGTGCCTCTGGAGTCGATGAGTCCTTCTACGGAATACGCGCGGCCAGAGTCGTACGACTGTATGAGCGAAAGGTCGAGAACATCTCGAGCAAAGGGGATGTCGTAGCTGACCCACACTCGCGCACGATGCCTCTGATCACCGGTCAGATAGCCGACCGGACGACGTTGGGAATAGCCGAGCAACTCCGGATACCACAGCGCTAGCGGACGGTTCGTCGCTGGTTCTCCCCCCTGACTCTCGCCGTCCTCGTTGCCGCGCAGTTTTGACCACGTATAGCCACCGCCGACACGAAGCAGTCGGACTTCCCACGTGCCCTGCACCTGAACCGCCTGATACGTTCTCGACGTTTCGGAATCGTCGTTCACGATCCAGCTCACATCGACAGGATTGCCTTCCGGATCTTCGCGCTGGCCGGTAGTCGTATCCAGCCGTGCAGCGTAGAACCCACCCCACGCGCGCGCGATCGCGTCCGCACGTAAATGGCCCGCCTTGCCGACCCGCACGGCGTAGCCGAACGTGACTTCATCCACGAACGGTGAGTGCAGAGATTCCGGGATGAGCGTGGAGAGACCGGGAACGGAGAGGTTGACCAAGAATTCTCGGTTGTTCACTCCGCCGACGGAGTCGAACCACGCAAACAGCTGCGCGAGTGCCTCGCGAGGTGACACCAACTGAGCCAGCGGCCCCGTGCCGGAATTGATAGTCGGCCCGCGGTAACGCCACGCGAAGCTATGAGGGTTCCCCGCCCGCTGCGCCGCACTCCCCAGGCCCGGCAACTCGGGGATCTTCGAGACGTAGCGGCCGTAGCCAATACTGAAACGATGCGCCCCGTCGCCGCGCGGATCGAAAAAGGCTGCCAGTCGCGGACTGATGGCATCGTCGTCCGAGACCAGATTCCCGTCCGCATCGGAAGTGTCGTTGCGGTCATAGCGGAGGCCGATGTTGAAGCCGAGCCGAGTACTGAGATCCCATCGATCATTGAGAAAGACGCTGTGCGTCCCGAAGCTCGTCCCATCGGATGGAAGGAGGACAGGGGACCAGTTGATCACGGTCGCCGAGTCGAAGATCGGATAAGCGTTCTGGCCGTTGAACTGGAAACGCGCCGTCTGAATGACGTAGTTGCTGGCTGACCGGTGAGCATTGAAGACTCGCTCCTCGCGGAAACTGTCGAAACCTGCCAGAAGGGTGTGACTGCCCGTTCGAGTCTGTCGATAGTGGGTACCCTTGATCAGCCACGAATCGTTGTTTCTCTCGTCATCTCCACATACACCACAGCCTTGAGGAGCGTTCAGATTCCCGGTTCTCGGCGCGCCGATCACCGTGCCGAGGAGCCGATCGGTTGACAGTCCACCATTACCGCGCAATGCGTACGTCTTCATCGAGTACTGTGCTTCCAGAAAAACGTTCCGCGGCAGCATCGAGTGATAGCTGGTGGTAAGGAATTGCCCCGGACTCGAGCGCGCGGGCGTCAAGGCGTCGAGGTTCAAGACCCCGGCCGGGACACTGACGGTATTGCTCTCGTTGAGCAAAGACTCGAGGTACGAGAGCACGACGTTGTGGCCTCGACCGATCTGCCCCGTGAGCTTGACTTCCCAGCGAGTCTCGTCTGTTGCAGCGATGTACGGAATGTTCGTGCGAATCGTGGTCTGCTGCTTTGATTGATCGGCGAATCGTGCCGCCGCGAAAAACCACAACCGATCCCTGACGCCGGCGCCGCCGATCGTTGCTTCGTGAATTGCGCTGAGATTGTCTTCAGGCTCGCTCTCGTCAGGCCACGGAGTCCGCGCCGTCCACGCCGTATTCCGCAAACTCGAGCGGAGAGATCCCGCCAGCGTGTTGCCTCCGGACTTCGTCCTGACGCTTACGACGCCTCCAGTAAATAGGCCGTATTCAGGCGATAACGCGCCGGTGAGAACTGTCGTCTCTTCGATGGCGTCTTCGACGAAGAGATCGTGAGGTTGACCGCCAAGGTTGTCGTTCACGACCGCCCCGTCGACGAGAAACACGCTGCTCCAGGACGGGGCGCCCGAGATGAGAAGACGGTTGCGACGTCCGTTCGGGTTGACGCTGGTGGACAGAAGCGCGATGTCCCGCAAGGGTCGACCCGTCGGTAACGTCTCCACAAGGTCGTTTCGGAAGCTGCGCGCAATCTGCGTCGTGTCGAACGAGTCGGCGACGACGGAGATTGATTCGGAGGAGGCGGCCGTCATGCTGACGTCGGCGCGCGTCGTTTGGGCAAGCGAGACGCGAACGACTTGTCTCGTCGTCTCCAGCCCCTGCAACTCGAACCGCAACGCGTAGGCACCCGGTGGAAGAAGAGCGAAATGGTAGCCGCCGTTTTCACCGCTGATCGAGGTTAGCGAACCTTGCAGAGATGATGAAGTGAGCGTGATCGCGACACCGGCCAGAGGCGAGTCACCTGCGCTGACGATTCCGGTGACGTCACCGGTAGTTCCCTGCTGAGAGAGAGCCGCCAGCGGAAAGAGAAGCAGAACTGCGGTCAACAGCAGGGTGCGCATCTTATTTCTCGTCTCCCGCGATGCTGGCTCCCACAATGGAACACGATTTGAGAGAGTCTACCTCTAAAGAATGCTTTCGGATGTCGGCACGTACTCAATGGCAACTATTACGATCGAGCTCCGTCACGCAGACTCAGCAGCCTCAGTTTTCCTGTGGCTGCTGAGTTCTGAGAGGACGCTATCTGTCGGGTAGAGGTGTGGCGATTGAAGCCCATGAGTCCCCGCTGGCGTTGTCTACCGAGACCGCATAGGCCACCCACCCTGACGCTCCCCCGTTGCTCACCACTGTGACGGTGAGTGCGCCGTAATTTCGGTCGGGAACGGCGGTCTGCACCGAAGCGAATGGAGGTACGGAAACGGTCAGGCGCTCCGAAGCCCGCTGCCCGTTGACGAGAACCGTGAACTCGCGACTGACCCCATCGAGATTCACGATGCCGACGTTGGTCCGGGATCCTG
>DATLXE010000548.1:0-3337 GCA_035575795.1 Gemmatimonadaceae bacterium | reverse complement strand
GCCTTCCGCGAGCGCTCCGGCATCGATCTCCCCGAGGAGAACCGGTCTATCTGGCCGTACGCGATCGACTATTACAACAAGAGATTCGGCCGCAACTGGAGCAATGCGGAAGTTCTCAATCTGTCGATCGGACAGGGCTCGAACGCACAGACGGTTGTGAACATGGCGAAGTTTTATACCGCCCTTGCCACCGATGGTCAGACGGCAAGGCCGCTTCTGGTCAGGGCACCGCCCGAGCGGAAGCGGATTTATCAGCTCAATGCAGTGCAGGAGGCCGCAATGCGGGAGTCGCTCGAGGCCGTGACGTCCGCTGGCGGTACCGCCGGCGGATCGGCAATCGAGGGAATCAAGCTGGCCGGCAAGACTGGAACCTCACAGAACTCCGCCGGTGCTGACAAGGACCACGGCTGGTTCGTCGGGTTCGCGCCCTCCCGTGATCCGCAGGTCGTGGTGGCGGTGTTCCTCGAATTCGGCTTGCACGGCTCGCGCGCGGCACGTATCGCGTCCAAGATCATTTCCCACTACCTGAAGGTCGCTCCTGTAGAAATCCAATTGGACGAAGGCTGATGCAGCGGCGCATCGTTGCCGACTATCAGCTCCTCACCGCCGCGGCAATTCTCTCGATCTTTGGCATCGCGATGGTTTATTCCGCGGGCCAAACGGACACGCCGACGATTGTCCGGAAGCTCTACCGCACGCAGATCCTGTGGACCTTCATCGGCCTCGGGTTCGCGTATGCGGTGAGCCGCTCGTCGGTTCGCTTCATCGAGTGGATGACGATACCCCTCTATGCGTTCTCTCTGTTCCTGCTGGCGCTGACGCTCATCATCGGCACGGGAGCAGGAACGGCCGCGAGCACCAAGAGCTGGCTGGCGATCGGCGGCGTCCGGCTCGGCCAGCCGTCCGAGATTGCAAAGGTGACGGTGGTGCTGATGCTCGCCAAGCTGTTGTCGGGCAGGCGGGAACCGGCCAAGTCGCTGCTCGACCTGTGGAAGCCGGCGATCGTCGTCGCAATACCGTGGGCGATCATCATGCTGCAGCCCGACCTGGGAAGCGGCATCGTGTTTATCGGGATCTTCTTCGCGATGCTCTACTGGTCGGGCGTGTCCGGGCCACTTCTGCTTCTCATCGCCAGTCCGGCGATCAGCCTGATCCTGTCGTTCAGCGTTTTCATGTGGGGCGCGTGGTTCTTTGTCCTGCTCGCGCTTGTGCTCTGGTATCGTCCGTACCTGATCGAGGGCATCGTGCTGATGGTGCTGAACGTCGCCACAGGAGTAATCGCCCCGATGATGTGGGAAAAGCTCGCGCCTTATCAGCAGAACCGACTCAAGACGTTCCTCGACCCTTCGACCGACATGAAAGGATCTGGATACCACGTCATTCAGTCAAAGGTCGCGATCGGATCGGGCGGGCTTTTCGGCAAGGGATACACGGAGGGCACGCAGAAGCGGCTCGCGTTCCTGCCCGAGCAGCACACCGACTTCATCTTCGCGGTGGTGGGCGAGGAGCTCGGCTTCATCGGCGTGACGATTGCGCTGGCGCTCTTCCTCTGGCTTTTCATGCGCATCACCAAGATCTCCGAGCGTGCCAACGATTCTTTCAGCAGCCTTGTCGCGTTCGGACTGATGGGCAGCTGGTTCGTGCACGTGCTCGTGAACGTGGGGATGACGCTGAACCTCATGCCGATCACCGGAATCCCGCTGCCGTTCTTCAGCTACGGCGGCTCGTTCATGATGGCCAGCTGGCTCGCCATCGGCGTGCTGATGCGCATCTCGGGCGAGGGCCGCGGGCACGCCGCAACGCTGCGCCGCTAGGCGGCGCGGGGTAAATTCCGGCATGGCCTGGTTCCGCAAGGAAAAAAAGGCGCGGCTCCCCCGCCGCGAAAAGCACGAGATTCCGCCCGATGCCTGGGAGAAGTGCGACTCGTGCGGGCACACCGACCTGCGCGAGAAGTTCGTGCGCAACCTGAACGTCTGCCCGAACTGCGGCTTTCACCGCCGCATCCGCGCCACCGAGTACGCGGCGATTCTCCTCGACGAGGGCACGGCGGAAGAGACAGAGATCGAGATTCACTCGATCGATCCGCTCAAATTCCCCGACTACGAGGCGAGGCTCAACAAGGCGACGGCAAACGCGGGCGAGGGCGATGCGATCCTGACGTTCACCGGCAAGCTTGGCGGGATGCCCGTATGCCTCGCCGCGATGGACTTCGCGTTCATGGGTGGCTCGATGGGCTCCGTCGTCGGCGAGAAGATCGCGCGACTCGGCCAACGCTCGCTGGAAAAGAAATACCCGTTCATCATCATCTCGGCGTCGGGCGGCGCGCGGATGCAGGAGGGCGTGCTGTCGCTGATGCAGATGGCAAAGGCGGCGGCAATACTGTCGCAGCTTTCGGAACGGCGCATCCCGTACGTTTCCATCCTTACCAATCCGACGACCGGCGGCGTAAGCGCGAGCTATGCGATGCTCGGCGACGCGATCCTGGCTGAGCCGGGTGCGATGATCGGGTTCGCCGGACCGCGCGTGATAAAGCAGGCGATCGGGCAGGACCTGCCCGAGGGCTTTCAGACGGCCGAGTTCCTGCTCGAGCACGGGATCGTGGACAGCGTGGTGCCGCGCTCCGAGCTCAAGCGCACCGTCGGCCAGCTACTTCGTCACATGAGCGGCAAGCCGGCATCAGCGGGGTGGACCACCTCCTGAGCGACTACGCCGCCGCGATCAGCGCGCTGTTCGCGCGGACGACGAGCGGCACGAAGGTCGGTCTCGAGCGCACCAACGCCCTGCTGTCGAAGATGGGCTCGCCTCACAAAAACCTGAGCGCGATTCACGTTGCGGGAACGAACGGGAAGGGGAGCGTCGTCGCGACGGTCGAGGCAATCTTCCGCGCTGAGGGCCTCCGCGTCGGTCGCTACACATCGCCGCACCTCATCGATTTTCGTGAGCGCATCACCATCGACGCTGTGCCCATCACCGAGCAGGAGGTGCTCGCCTTTCTCGAGCGTTGGATCGCCACCGGGGAGGAGCTCGGCGCTACGTTCTTCGAGCTGACGACGGCGATGGCGTTCCAGCACTTTGCAAATGGCGCGGTTGATTTCGCGATCGTTGAAACCGGACTCGGAGGCCGCCTCGATTCCACAAACGTACTGTCTCCCCGTGTCGCGACCGTCACATCGATCGGACTGGACCACACCGACCTGCTCGGCGATTCGCTGCGCGCGATCGCGAGAGAGAAGGCGGGGATTTTCAAGGCTGACACGCCCGCCGTCATTGGGGAGGCGGACGCGGAGATTCGCGATCTGCTCGCGAGATGCGCCGAGGACGCGGGGTCGCGTCCGAT
>DATLXE010000547.1:0-1707 GCA_035575795.1 Gemmatimonadaceae bacterium | reverse complement strand
GGCGATGACCGCCTTTTACCACGATTGACCGTCCATGACGAGGCTGGGCCGCGTCGCTCGTCGGATCAGGCCACCAGGGCCAGCAAAGGTGTGCCACGTGGCACACTCTGCCTGCTCCGATGCGCTGTCAGCGTCCATAGCGCCACTGCCGTGGTCGGCATGCCACCAGCGTCAACCTTGAGGGGAAGAGTCGCCCCGGCGCGATGACTCGGCCTTTGTAGGGCCGGCGCGCCCGTTCCCCTTTCAGCCCGCGTAGCGCCGCCTAACACGAGGTCGGGCAGCGCCGTGGACAACTTCTCAACTTCCGGTGAGCGCAGCGTGCTGAGATATAAGCCCCCATGACCGTGTGTGGACGCCCCTTCGGATACAAGGGGGTGTTGGAGAGATTCTTGCGCGCAGGTTCAGGTGCTTCCGTGTGTCCGGCCTGTTGATGCAGCCTTCATCACGGCTGCTGGCCTGAATGGAGATCGCGGATCGGGTCCATACCGCTTTTGCGCGCTTGAGGCGCCTGGACATTTCACTGGTTTTCCCGACCCCGTCTTCTGACCGTTGCGCCATTCCTCTCTGCTGACCTTCCCTCGCGTCCCTGACGCCTCAAGCCTTGGCGGTCACGCCGCGGCCGGAGCTCTGTAGGATCCGCCATGGGCCATCAGCGCCCAGACGATCCTAGCCATCTTGTTCGCAAACGCGACCGTGACCAGCATGCGCGGCTTGCGCGCGAGCATGCCCGCCAGCCATGCGCCGGCCTTGTCTGGATCGCGCGCGGCGACCTTCGTCGCCGAGCTCGCACCAAGGATCAGCAGTCGCCGCAAGCTCCGCTCGCCCATCCTGGTCGTTCGCCCGAGCCGTTCCTTGCCGCCGCTCGAGTGCTGCCGGGGCACCAGGCCGAGCCAAGCGGCGAAGTCGCGACCGCGCCGGAAGGTGCTGGCGGCCGGCGCCAGCGCCACCAGCGCGGTCGCGGTCACCGGGCCGACGCCGGGGACCGTCATTAGCCGCTTCGCCACCGGGTCCGCCTTCGCCCGGCTCGCGATCTCACGGTCGAGAAGCGCGATCTGCTCCTGTAGCGCCTGCAGGCCCTGCGCGATGACGGTTAGCACCGGTCGCGCCTCGGCCGGCACGTCGGAAGTCGGGTCAGCGACAATCTCGACGAGCTTGCTGACGTGCCCGACGCCCTGCCGGACGATGTAGCCGAACTCGTTGAGGTGCCCGCGAAGGGCGTTGATCAGCTGCGTTCGCTGCCGCACCAACAGGTCGCGCGTTCGGAATACGACCGCCGAGGCCTGCGCCTGAGCGCTCTTGCCCTGCACAAACCGCATCGTCGGGCGTTGCGCCGCTTCACAGATCGCCTCCGCGTCAGCCATGTCGTTCTTTTGTCGCTTCACGAACGGCTTCACGTATGCCGGCGAGATCAGCTTCGTGTCGTGCCCAACTGCGGCGAGCTCGCGCGCCCAATAATGAGCGCTGGCACACGCCTCCATCGCCACAACGCACCGCGGCAGGGTCGAGAAGAACGGCAGCACCTGGTCCCGCCGGAGCTTCTTGCGGAACACGACCCCGCCGCTCGCATCCGCACCGTGAACCTGAAAAACCGACTTGGCCAGATCGATGCCGACTGTGCTAACCTCGCCCACGGACGCCTCCTGCAGTGGTGTTTCAACACCTCCACTTTGGCACATCGATGCCGTCAGGGGGCGTCCACCCCAACGC
>DATLXE010000546.1:0-1668 GCA_035575795.1 Gemmatimonadaceae bacterium | reverse complement strand
GGACGTGAAGTGCGCATCCCCAAGGCCCGCGAAGAGGCTGCGCGGGACCTTCCCCGGCGAGACACCGGTTGCCGGGCGCGGCGGGAGATGACCGACGCCAGGCCGCTCGCCGAGTGGCGGACATTCGGCTTGCGGACGCAGGGCGGGGCGCCCCTTCCGGTGGCCGATCTGAAGGCATCTCTCGTCATGGCCGGAAAGCGGAGCTTTCTCGTGTACGACAATTACGACGCCCTCCTCGGATACAACTGCGCCCACAGCTACGCGCTCAGCGTCGCACTCCTCTCAAACATGGTCGACTGATGTGCGCGGCGACGTTCTTGCGTCTGCCTCACCCATGAGCAACAAGAAAGACACATCCGAATATTCTTCGACCAAGGCACCCGAAACCCGACCGGCGGCGGAGGAGCGGGATGGTAATCGTGCATCCACATTGATCCCCGGCGGGCCACATGGGTCCCCCTCCTCTCAGGGTATGGCTGGGCTGGACCGCGACACGGGGCGCCCCGAGACCAAATAGGGCTGGTCTTATACTTGTCATCGCTCCGTGGTCCCTGCGTTCATGAAGAGTCCCCGTCAAGCTGCGATGGCGGCGGTCATCGCCACGTCGCTCGCCGTGTGCGCGCATGCGGCCGCCCATCCTGATCAGGAGGCGGCCCGGGAACACGACGTCAAGGCTGCCTTCCTCTTTGTCGGCGAAGGAGAAAGTGATCGTGGAGGGGAATTCCTTGCCGCGGTGGAGGACCTGCCCGTCTTCACGGTCGGGGATTCATCCAAATTCGCGGAACGCGGCGGCGACATCGGTTTCGTGCTCGAGGAGCGCCGGTGATTCGCAGGTTCCGAACGCTGGCGATCCGCCACAAGCTGATCACGATGATCATGGCGACGAGCGTCGCGGTGATGCTCCTGGCCAGCGCCGGCTATCTCTGGGGTGATTACTATGCGGAGCGCAGCCATCTGCGCGACGAGATTGCGGGACAGGCACAATTTCTCAGCGAGAACGTCGCCGCGCCGTTGCGCTTCAACGACCCTGAGGCCGCCGCTGCAACGCTGCGGTCGCTGGCCTCATCCCCACACCTGCGCGCCGCGTGCCTGTACGAGCCGGGGGGACGGCTCTTTGCCAGTTATGTCCGCCCCGGCATCCGGCCATGCGACCCGACGCCGAGCCCCGACGGCCTCAGCCTCACCTCGAGACGCATCGGCATGGCGATCGCGTGCATGCTCGACGGCCGGCGCGTCGGCACGCTGACGATCCGGGGAGACATGGCGGCGCTCCACCGTCGGTCCCGGGAGCAGGTGGCGCTCGTGCTGTCGTTGCTGCTGCTGACGCTCGGCGTCGCCACACTGATGTCGGCCCGGCTCCAGGCGCTCGTGTCCGATCCCATCCTCGCATTGTCACGCACGGCTTCGGCCGTGTCGTCGGGCGGCGACTATTCCATTCGCGCCGCGCGCACCAGTCAGGACGAGCTCGGTACGCTCGTCGATGCGTTCAACGGGATGCTGGATCGCATCGAGCAGCGCGAGGACGAGCTGTCGAAGACCAACCAGGAGTTGCGACTCGAGGTCCTCGAGCGCAGGAAGGCCGAGCACGAGCGCGCGCAAATGCTCGTGCGCGAACGCGAAGCGAATCAGCTCAAGGACGAATTCCTGGCCACGCTTTCACACGAGTTG
>DATLXE010000545.1:0-1750 GCA_035575795.1 Gemmatimonadaceae bacterium | reverse complement strand
GATGATCAGATCGTCGCCGGCGAAGTAGCGCGTGTAGTACGACGGCACGGCCGGAAGGCGCGTCCCCAGGTCACCTGGCACCAGGACCAGGCGCTTTTGCAGTCCTGGGGGCAGCGTGCCGCGCTCGCGCAGCTGACGGCGCAGCCCGGGCGGCAGAGACTCGCGCTTGGCGAGGCCTGGCGGAAGCGACCTTCCGTGACCGTAATCGCGAATCACGCGATGGTGACCGTCGCGGTCGAAGACGTGCGTATCGTTGTCGTGCCGGTCGTCTCGTCTGTCGTCTCGGCGGTCATCCCGGATGTCGTCCCTCTTATGGTCGCGCTTGTCGTGCTTCTCGGCTTCTTTATGATCTTTTTTATGTTCCTTGTGATCTTCCTTATGCTCCTTCTTATGCTCCTTGGCCTTGGCCTTGGAGCCATGCCCCTGGAACGCTAGAGCTTCCGCCGAAGGGAGACCCACCGCAAGAGCCGAAAACAGGACAGTGACACCTACCCACGATATGTTCTTCGCCATAAAACCCTCATTCCCGCGGGTTTCAGGCCCGCGTGAATGCCTAACTCGCAAGTGACGGGCCATGCCCAACGACCGCTTGAGCTTCCGGGCAGAAGCCTTTATGCTACCGGCTCAACCAATGCTTCAATCGATGGAGGTGTGTATGCGTCGACTGCTTTCGTTCACGGTTGCGCTGGCCTGCGTGGGGGGTGGCGCTCAACGGTCGACATCCGCGCAGACAGCCCAGCACTCAGCACCCACCGGCACGATGCACGTCTATCCGGCGTCGGACATGGAATGGAAAGACGGCCCCGGCTCGCTGCCAGCCGGCGCGAAATTCGCCGTCCTCGAAGGGGATCCGGCAAAGGAGGGGGCGTTCACGATGCGGCTCCAACTGCCGGACGGCTTCCGCGTACCCCCCCACTTCCACACCGGCGTGGAGCACGTCACCGTGATCTCGGGGACTTTCAACATCGGGATGGGAGAGAAGCTCGATCCCGCGACGGCGAAGAAGATGACGGCCGGAACGTTCGGCTATTGGCCCGCCGGGATGCGGCACTTCGCATTCACCGAAGGACCCACCACGCTGCAGCTGCACGGACAGGGTCCGTGGACGATCACCTATGTGAATCCGGCGGATGATCCTCGGGCAAAGAAGTAGATCGTTGCGTCAGCGCTTCTTCAGTTCGTCGGCAGGAGTCATCGCGTAGGCCCGCTTGTAGTCGAGGGGCGCGTTTCGCACGACGGACCGGATGCCACCGAGAAGGTGCTGGCGGAAGTCTGTCGAGGCGTAGTCTTCTTTGCGGTGACCAAGCGACGTGTACCACTGCCGCCCGCCGTCGAACTCCTGGTACCACACCGACGGGAACACCTCGCCGAAGATCGTCGGCTTCTCTCCCTTCGGGTCCTGGATCGTGCTGAGATCGTTGACGGCAATGACCTTCATGTTCACGTTCATCTTCACGAGGTAGTAGCACTCGTCGTCTCGCTCCCAGCGCGCCGGCAGATGCGCGACGGACGGATGGGACCGATCCACCATCAGCACACCGAACTTCTGAATCGGCGCGTGACGGGAGAAGGCCCCGCCCAGGAGCCCCGCGAACCACTTCCAGGTCCGTTCCGTCCCGCTTGCGGAATGAATCGCGACGAAGCCGCCGCCGGCCTGCACGTACCGCATCAGCGCCACGCGCTGCGCGTCGGTGTCGAACACGACGTTGTTCGTGTTCGAAAACACGAGGGCGCTGTACTGCTTCAGGTT
>DATLXE010000544.1:0-4108 GCA_035575795.1 Gemmatimonadaceae bacterium | reverse complement strand
CGGCGATTGCGTGCCGCCTACGACACCGCCGGTGTTTGGATGCAGAGCTTCGCGCGGAATACCGTCCATGAGCCAACCCCCACGATTGAATTGCGAAAGCCTTTCATATGCAGGAGCCGCGCCCAGCTTGTCGCGCGGGAGCCGTAAAATTCAGTCGTAATGGCCGGTGAGTGCCCGGAGCGCGCCTTCCGCTTCTTCGGTCGTTGTTTCGGCGAAAGAAACCGTCTCCCCCGGCGTGCACTGGGCGAGCGCCGGAAGGTCCGCGGTGATCACAACTGCGATCTTCGGATACCCACCCACTGTCGGCGCGTCCGCCATCAGCACGATCGGTTGCCCGTCGGGCGGAAGCTGAACCGCCCCTGGACACGCGCCCTCGGACGGCAACTCAGCGGAATCGTGGCTGAGGTCCGGACCGGCGAGGCGATACCCCGTCCGGTCTGACGCGGTCGTCACGCGGAACGGGCTCTCGAGAAACGTTCGCCAGAGCTCCGCTGAGAAGAGCGCGGACTGGTCCCCCCTCAGCACTCGTACGAGGCCGCGACTTTCGGGGTTGGTCAGGAATCGCTTTTGGGCGGAAGCCTGGCCTGGCTTCTCCGGGACAAGGACGGGCAACGTATCTCCGGCCTGGATGCGCCTTCCGTTGAAGCCGCCGAATGCACCCGGCAGGTAAGTCGAGCGACTGCCGAGGATCTCGGGGACGTCGACGCCTCCGGCCAATGCCAGGTAATAGAAGCGGCCGGAAAGAATCGCGTTGACCTTCAGCTCGTCGCCGCGCTTTGCCCTTATCAGGCAATCGTTCACGACGGGGATTCCCGACAGCGATGCTTCGACGCGTGCGCCGCCGATTGCAAACGACATCGCCGCGTCGAACCGAAGGATGAGCCCTCCGAGCGCGCACTCGATCGCGGCGGCGTCGGTCCGGTTGGCGACGGAGCTGTTCGCGGCAGCGAGCGCAAGCCAATCCATTGCCCCGCTCTGTGGTACGCCTGCCGAGCGGTGGCGCCTGCGACCTCTGTCCTGCACGGTCATGAAAGGGGCGGGCTGGATTACCGTGATCGTCACGGCAGGGCCTCGAAGCGGACCGTGTCACCGGGATTCAGCGTCGCCGGACGGTCGCGGGTGGAATCAAACAACACCGCGTCTGTCCGTCCGATGAGGTGCCAGCCGCCGGGTGTTGCCAGTGGATAGACCGCCGTCTGCCGGCCCGCGATCGCAACGCTACCGGCCGGTACGCGAACGCGGGGCTGTCTCCGCCTCGGAAGCACGAGTCGTATATCGATCTCGCTCAGATACGCGAAGCCCGGCGCGAAACCGAGCAGGTCAACGGTGTAGGTCGGACCCGTGTGCAGTCCGACGACTTCAACAACGGTGAGGCCCGACTCGTGCGCGACGCATTGCAGGTCCGCTCCGTCGTAGCGGACGGCGATGGTGTGCGCGGCGAAACCGGGGGAAGTGGACCTCGCATTCTCCCGCAACAGCCCGAGGATGCGTGGTGACAGCTCCGCATAAGACGTATGGCGCGCATCGTAGAAGACCGTCACGGTGGTGTAGCCGGGGACCACATCCTCGAGATGTTCAAGTCCGGCTTCCCGAATTGTCAGCGCGGCGCCCTGAACCTTCTTAAGCAGCGTCAGGCTCCGCGTCTTTGCGAGGCTCACCGTCAATGCGGAATCGCCCAGCGGGTGAGTTACGTACGGCGCTTCAGTCACGCGAAGCGCTCGATCGCGATGCCCGCCTCCTCCAGCCGCCGGCGAAGTATGCGCAGCATCGGCAGCGCGGTGTCACCGTCGCCATGGACGCAGATCGATTGCGCCTCAAGTCTCAGCGAGCGGCCTTCGATGGTTTCGATGGTGCCGCGGAGCACGAGAGCGAGTGCACGGTCGGCTGCCGATTCGGGATCGCTCAGCACGCCGCCCGCTCGCTCGCGCGAGACGAGCCGTCCGTCCGACTGGTACGCGCGGTCGGCAAAGGCTTCTGCAACGTGCGCGAGCCCGGCGCGCGCTGCGGCGGTCGCGAGCTCGCTATCGGCCGGACACAGCAGGCAGAGGGCGGGGTCAAACGCGGTGACGGCTTCGACGATCGCGGCAGCGGCGTCGCGGTCGACAGTCGCGCGATTGTAGAGCGCTCCGTGCGGCTTCGCGTAGGAAAGCCGAGCGCCCGCCTGGGCGCAAACATTAGCCAGCGCGTCTATCTGGGAGTGAACCGCCCAGCGAATGTGGTCGGGGCTCGTACCGAGCTCGCGTCTGCCGAATCCGGGCAGGTCGGGGTAGGAGGGGTGCGCGCCAATCGCAACGGAGCGGTCGCGCGCGGCGCATACGGTATCGCGCATCGTGCGCGCATCGCCGGCGTGAAATCCGCAGGCGATGCTGGCGGAAGAAACGAGGTCAAGCAGAGAGGCATCGGCGCCACGCCGGCTGTCTCCGCTTCCCTCACCGACATCCGCGTTCAGATCGATCGTGCGCTCGACCCTGCCGATTCTACTTCTTGCGCTTCTTCCCGAGCTGGGCGACGGGCTTGGTTTCGACAACCTCCCAGTCCTCCACGTCGTCCTCGAATCCACCGCGCGTCACCTTCGGAAGCAGCTTCTCGCGTATGACGAGCTTGCTCAGCCAGTACGTGAAGCCATCCTCGGCCTGCACCGGCAGCCAGGCGAACTTGGTTCTCACGCGCTCGTCTCCGATTTTTCCGCCGCTCTCGCGCCGACTCTTCCACTTCACGCTTTATCCTCCGTTGGGCTAGATGCGATCTTCAAGTCCATCCACTCCCGACATCTCCGCACAGTGCGCACAGCAGTAGAATGTGCCGGCGCTCTCCACCCCGTGCCCGACGATCTTGCATCCGCAGTGAGCGCAGACGGGCGCGAGCGCGTGGATGGCACACTCGAAAGCATCGAAGGTGTGAGTCTTGCCGCCCATCGTCACGGTGAAAGACTTGTCGTAATCGTTTCCGCACACTTCACACTTTGCCATCGTCGGCCTCCTTGCCTGCGTCCAGTTGTCTCTACGGCGAATCTAGTGCCGCAGTCTCACCGGAACACCTTTCTCATCTTCGTGTCAGGATCCTTGGCGAATCGAAAGGCGAACCAGGCAAGATCGGTCACCAGCTCCTCGTACGCCTGTGGATCCATCTTCTCGGCGACGATTCCCATGCGCCCGGAGATCTGCGTCTTGAGGTGCTCGATCCATTCCTTGGTGAAGTCTGCCATGGCGGTTTGAAAAAGGTGCTGAACTGGGAGGCGGGCCGGCGACACACTGGCCGGTGAGCAATTTACGTCGAACTGCCTCGTCCTGCCGCACGACCGTGCCCGGCAGAGTCTGGACACGAGTTTTTCGGTATTGAGGTTCCAAGGGGAGGGCCGATTTGACTAACGGGTCAGCGCTCCAGGCGGGGGAAGCACGACCTTCGACCCAATGCCTCCGAATTATCATGGCCTAGGACGGGTGCTCGGTGTCTATGCAACTGAAGCGATCGGGACAATCCGGCCTGTCTTTCGGGAGGAACAGTGCGCTCCGGGCGTTGGCGGCACTTGCTCCTACTATGCATGGATCCGCGGCACCTCGATGGCCACCCCGAACGCTTCTGGCGTTGCGGCACTCATCATCTCACAGTACGGCGACTTCACGCCTACAATTCCAGAAAGAGCCATATGTCTCCGCAACGCGTCGAGGCGATTCTCCAGCAGACGGCGAACAACCAGCCCTGCGTTGACAATGCTTTCTCCGGTGGATTCGCAACCCTCAGTGCCCAGTGCAGCGGCGGTGCTGGCGGATACACTGACTTCTTTGGCAACGGAATAGTGGATGCGCTGAGGGCAGTTACCCAGTAGCCAGCGGTCAAAACAGAAAAGGCGGTCCGGTTTTCGGACCGCCTTTTTTGTTGTCGTTAAGTGACAATGCGGAGGGTGAGGGACTCGAACCCCCAAGCCCTTGCGGGCGCCAGTTTTCAAGACTGGTGCAATAGCCGTTCTGCCAACCCTCCGCCTCCAAGATATCGGCGCTGCATGAGGCCGGCAACGAAGTTCATGAGCCTAGTGACGGAACTGCCGCTTGCCCGTGAACACCATCGCGATGTTGTGCTCGTCGGCCGCCTGCACCACTTCCTCGTCGCG
>DATLXE010000543.1:0-16563 GCA_035575795.1 Gemmatimonadaceae bacterium | reverse complement strand
TGCGACGCGCCGCCAGCGTTGCCCTGTGACTACCGTGTGTCTACGGCAGTATATCGAAAAGCGCGCGACCGAACCTCTTGAGCTTAACTACTACTGTAAATTGGACTTAAAGTGGAGCCGACGACCCGGCTTGAACGGGTGACCTGCTGATTACGAATCAGTAGGACCTGGTCCCGCCTGAAATCGCCAGAAACCGATTTACCCAAGTATTTGCTGTACTTTCTTGGCGTTTGAGCTTCTAATAGCTCCAGCCCGTTTCACGTAATTTCGGTCTTCGTGTGACTACAGAGTGACTACGGGCCAACGCAATTGGATCCGCTGACAATGAGTCAGCAGGTTCCGAGGAGGTCCGAATGTCGAAGAAGCTGACCCACGGATCGGTCGCACAGCTGCCCGCCGCCGACAAGCCCTATTACGTCACCGACTCCTTGAGGCGCGGGCTGCAGCTGCGCGTCGCGCTCGACGGGTCAAAAAGTTGGTCCCTACGATACCGTATCGGGCGGAGGATGCGGCGCCTGACGCTGGGCGACGCCGATACGCTCTCGCTCGCCGATGCGCGGGCTCGCGCGAAGGTTAACATGAAGCTGGTCTCAGACGGCATCGACCCCGCAGAGGTGAAGCAAGAGCGCCGCTCACTGCCCACGGTCGAAGACTTCGCGACGGTCTACATCGAGAAGCACGCGCAGCCGAAGCTGCGGCGCTGGAAGGGCGTCAAGAGTCGCCTTGACAACGACGTGCTCCCGACGTGGCGGCACAAGCTGATGAAGGACATCACGCGTCGAGACGTCCGCGAACTGATCGACGGGATTGCCGCGCGGCCAGCGCCGATCAGCGCGAACCGCGTCCGTTCGCTGCTCCACAAGCTTTTTAACGTCGCCATCCAACTCGACGTGGTCGAGGCGAATCCCGTGAGCGGCACGGCGCGGCCAGGCGTCGAGCAGCGCCGGGACCGCGTGCTCACATCTGACGAGCTTCGGAGATTCTGGACCGCCTGCGACGCGATGTCTCCGGAGATGGCTGCAGCGTGGCGGCTCCGACTGCTCACTGCTCAGCGCGCGAATGAGGTCCACAACCTCGCGTGGAGAGAGCTGGACCTCGACGCCGGTTGGTGGACGCTGCCCGCCGAGCGAAGCAAGAACGGCCTCAGTCATCGCGTGCCGCTCTCGCCGCCCGCGATGATACTGCTGAAGGCCTTGCGTGCCGATGCTGACGCGTTAGTTGCAGCACGCGCAGCGCGCGACGATACGCGGCCGAAGGCGCCCGTCTACGTGCTCGCCCAAGCGCGCGGCGCAAAGCAGCGGGCAGCCGCCGCCGCGACGTTTGGCCTCACCGACTTTAAGGGCCACGACCTGCGGCGCACCGCCGCGAGCCTGATGACAGGCAGCGGCACGCCCCAGCTCGTCGTCTCGAAGATTTTAAACCACGCCGAGCCGGGCGTAACGTTTGTGTACGATCGGCATTCGTATGACGCGGAGAAGCGCCTCGCGCTCGACGGGTGGGCGCGGACGCTGACGGCGATCCTTGAACAGCAGGAGGCGAACGTCCTGACGTTCGCGAGGAGCTGACGCCGATGGTCCAGCAACATCCGCCACATGTCCGAGCGGCGGCCGCACATCCGGTTGCCGCTCGGCTCTATCGCGACAGCTACCTCGCGCACCTGCGCGAGCGGTTCATGCGCGACTCAAACCCATTGTGGATCTGGATTGCGTATCGGGTCGTCCGCAGCGGCCGAGCGTCGACGGTGGATCGCGAGGCAAGCGTCGAGGAGACCTTCACGCTGCCCTTGTGGATCGCTGCCTACTTCGACGTCGTCGCCGAAGCGCTGCTCGGCGGCGAGAAGCCGGACGATGCGCTGGGCTTCGCGGGACAGCGAGGCGGCACGTCAAAGCTTCGGCAAGTCAAGAACGCCGAACGCAACGTATGGATCTTCGCGGCCGTTGACTCCTACATGGCGGCAGAATCACCCGACGAAGTTGAACCAGAAGCTGCCGGGTGGCTCTTTCCGAGCAGCAAGAGCAGGGGCGATTTGAAGATCGCTCTCGTCTGCGATCACGTAGCCGAGCTGTTCTTCAAGCAGGGTCACGGCAGACGCGACAAGAAAGGCATCCTGCGACCGTTCAAGAGCGATTACGTCAAGAACATCTATTTCGCCCTCAGGCCAAGCGACGAATAGCGCAAGTAAATCCCCCTCTGACGCGACTCACAACAACTCAGCGGAGTTGTTGTGAGTGACAGCACCTGCGCGCGCAGCTCACACTTCCTCCTCGGCACGATGACCCGTGCTGGACGACAGAAGGAGAGAAGCGATGACTGTGACTACACATCCGATACCCCTGCGGCAGTTAAAGGCGCGACTTGTGGACTTTGCGCGGGAGTACGCGGTGCGAGCCCTTAGATCGACTGCATTCGCCGAGGCGTTTCCCGACGTCCATCCCGATGACGCGGAGTGGATCGTGCGGCACGAGATGGGCCTCCGAGTGCCCGCACCAACCGGAGATGGAGCCGCACTTACCCGCGACCAAAAAGAAGCCCTGTTGCAATTCATGGGTGAATGGATGGACACATTGCTAGGGACGCCGATCGCGTATTACGACTTACTTGACGCGGTACCGGGCATCAAGGTAGACGACGCTCTGGACTTCTTCGTCAGCGACGAGATCTGCCTCAAGTAAGGAGGCACCGGGAAGGCCGCGGTCTGTCCGGCCGCGGCCTTCCCGAGCCCGTTACAACAACTGCGGCAGTTCCTGTAAGTTACAGCCCTTTCGGGGCCGGATAATCTTGCATCATGAACGCGCAAGACACCGCCGTAACACAGCTTAAAAAGCGCCGCGTCCCTGTTTTCGACCCGACTGCGGAGATCGTCCCGCCGCGGGACCTGCGTCGCGTCGTAGGACTCGCGAACGTGACGGTTTGGCGACTGAGACGGGCCGGACTCTTCCCGCAGCCTCTTCGTCTCTCGGTCGGGCGCATCGGCTGGAGGCGAGCCGATCTGGAAGCGTGGCTCAGCGAGCGCAAGCGAGTAGGGCGATGACCGACCAGCCACCAGTTCTCACGCCCGCGCCGTCCTCCGGCCTTGGCTCTACACCGAACGAGGGGCGGGCAATGACGGACCGTGCCGTGCTCGCTATCCTCGAACCCCTTCGACTTGCCGCGCGAACCGACGCAAGGGATGCAGTTCGTAACTTTGCGCTTCGCGTTCTCGACGGGGAGAACGTATCCATTGACGAGATCCTCGACGTTCTCAATTACCACGCGCGCCACGGCTATCGCGCCGAGCGGGACGCGTTTGCGTTCGCGGCCGCACGCCTAGGGGAGGCCTCCCTGTGACGCCCGCCGAGTGGTTCTGGCTACAAGGGGTGCCCGTCTTCCCGACCTGCAACAAGAGGCCGGCTGTGTCGAAGGGGACGTCGCAGTTCGATTACCGTTCGACTCGCGATCAAGCCGTCAATTTCGGTGAATACGGCGTCCCCCTAGGCCGAGTGGGAAGGACCAGCGAGTTTCTCACTGTAGTGGATACCGACGACGCGGCATCCGAGGCTTGGGTCGCAAGAAACGTAGCGCAAACGCCCTTCAAAGTGCGGACGCCGCGCGGACGTCACCGCTGGTTCCGCGCCGCGGAGCCGTTGCCAAGCTTCATTCACCGCGACGGACACACGATTGAAAATCGCAACAAAGGGCTCTACGTCATCGGTCCCGGATCGATCCGCCCGGACGGCGGACGCTACGCGGCGGACGACTGGTCGTGGCGCTGGGAGGACATTCCGTTCTTCCCGGCGGACTTCGTCTTTGATGATCGGCCGTGCGACGCGCGCGGATCCGGCGACGCACAGTCGCTTGTCCTTCCCGAAGGCGTCTTCGGCGGTGAACGCCACGCAATGCTCCACCGGGTGATGCGGAGCCTCGTGGCGCATGGCGTCCCGCTCGAGGGAGCAATCGAGACATGCCTCATCACGAACCGCGAGCACTGCCGTCCGCCACTTGAGGATCTTCACGAACTCGACGGCTTCCTGCGACGTGCGTTTTTTCAGCGTGACCGCGCTGACTTTGTCCGCGCCCCAAAGACCGGGTGGGTGCTCGCGGGTGCGCTCATAGAAGTCGGTCTATCGGTTGAGGCCTCACTCGTCGCGGTGCGAAGTATTACGCCCGACTTCGATCCGGAGACCAGCGCGTGACGCCAGAAGAGATTGCCGAGACGGCCCGATGTCGGAAGTATGAGGCTGACGTCAGGCAGAGGGCTCACCTCAAACGCATCGACCGGGACGCCAAGAAATTACTTGATGCCGAAATCGCCGCCCAGCGCCCGGCGCCGAAGCTTGTCTTCGATGGCGAGGAAGACTGGCGCCCGACTGACTGGCTGATCGACGGCATCATCCCTGCCCAAGGCGCCGGTCAACTGTTCGGCGAGTCCGACGTCGGTAAGACGTTCGTCGCGCTCCATATGTGCATTCACATTTGCGCAGATCTGCCGTGGAACGGACGCGGCGTCGGGGCGGGGTCGGTCCTCTTCATCGAGGCGGAAGGGACGCGCAGCTTCCAGCTGCGGAAGCACGCCGCGAAAGTTGAGGCGGGCGTAGAGGCCAGCATCCTGACGCCGTTCCCGTTCATCACGATCTACGAAGTCTTGGGCTTCGGCCCGGACACTAGCGTCGACCTCGTGCTCTCACGTGCGGCCGGCGTCCGGACAGAGGTGGCAGCACGAGGGCTTCCACCCATTCGCCTTGCAGTCGTCGATACGCTCGCGCAGAACATGCAGGGAGACGCCGACTCAAACGCGGATATGACAGCGTTCCTGACACGGTTCCGAACTTTCACCAGGGCGCTCTCCGACGAGCCCGTCTTCGGGCTCCTGATCCATCATCCCGGCCACGCTGAGAAGACGCGAGGACGCGGCGCCTACGCGCTCCCCGCCGACCTCGATCTGATCATGAGGCTGGAGGGGACCCCGGACGGGCTGACACTTCATTGCGATCGGATGCGCGACGACGTGCGGTTCGCGCCAATACCACTCGCGCTAGAGACACGCCTCGTGACGCAAAACGATGGGCGAACTGCCAGCACGCTTGTAGTCGTGTCGAGGTCCGAGACGAGCGCCAGCTACGCGGAGTCTCACGAGGCGCGAATTGTGAAGCACCTGCGCACGCACCCCCGACAGACCACGGCGCAGATCGCGATGGATCTGCACATCGGAAAATCGGTGGTAGTGAAGAAGGTTGACTCGCTCTGCGAGGACGGCCTTTTGTGTCGCGTGGACGTCAAAGGGCGGACCGGGCAGACGAAGCAACTCTACGAGGTCGCTGCCAGGGCGGCCGATGGACTCCCGGAGGCGGCTGTATGAGACGGCTGAAGCTGTTTTTCGAGCTGTTTTTCGAGGTAGCTGTTTTCGAGCTGTTTAAACAGCTACGACTGAAAAACAGCTGGCTGCTAACTGCTTCTTTCGACGTGTATTTCAAGCTGTTTCCTGAGCTGTTTTCAGTTGTTTCGACGAGGTGTTTTGTGCGCCCCCCTCCCTATAAGGGGCGCACTTCAAAACAGCTTCGACTCCTCGGAGGAAAGAACTCTATGAGATTCGCACGCGACCTCCGCCCGTTTCCGCTCGCCGACGTGGCGCCGGGGGGCGGACGCAAACGATCAGTGAGGACCCGAAACTTCACAAATGGTCCGTTCCCCCGCGGGGGGACACCTGACTCCAAATCAGCGTGTTCGCGCCACGTGCGAAGTTGCTAACGTTAATGGATAGAGCACTTAGGCTATGAACGAAGATCGAGAAGTAGAGGCAAAGTCACACCCTAGACACCAAGACGGTGCTCCATTCGGTGAACGTCTGGACACTGGGCGTCACCTGGAGCCAGCGCCCCGCCCATCGTGCCGCTTCGGCTCCGAACACGCCGACACGGGACGCGGCAGATGCCGATGCGGAATCTTCATGCCGGGACACGTCGATTCGGCCACACACGGTCTGCGGAGCAAGAAATACGAGAAGAAGCTTGGGGCAATACGCGCCGAGCTGCTCGATCAGATACTCGCCGACTGCGGCGGATCCGATCACCTCACGACGGTCGAGCGGATCACGTGTGAGGGTTACGCTCGCGTCGCGGCGCAGGCACAGTTCCTTGAGGCGCGGCTCGACGAAGACGGGCTGGTGACGACGAAGGGCGCGAGGCGCGCAGCGTTCGACATGCTGAGGGGCCTCACCGACACACTCACCAAGTTGCGCGCCGATCTTCCTCCGCGCGCCGCACGTCCTCTGGCAGAAGCGGGCGACTACGGTGAGATGTCGCTCGACGAACTCGTCGCCGTCCTCGACCGGAAGCTCTCCGAGGAGAAGGGACAGCGCGCCCGGATAGCGGCCGCCAACGCAGACGCGGCGCAGCTTACCGCCGCTCGCCAGAGCGCTGTCGGCAGTGCGGAGAGGGTTACGACTAGGCCCGACGAGCCCATCGCTCTGGCGGCTGCCAGTCCAGTCGAGACGGCTCGGGAGCGGCGCTGCGGCTTCTGCCGCGGGCTGGCCCTCGACTGCGCCGCGGTTCGCGACGAGCCCGCTTGGCTTGCTGCGCACGCCGAGCGTGACGACGTCGCTGCGCATCTGGCCCGGCAGGCTCACCTGCGCTGCCAGCTTGGATGGGATCGGGGAACGCGATGCGAGCCGATCCGATGACGCGCGAAGACGTCCTCGCGGCGCTGGCTGCCCTGGATCGACTGCGCGCCGAGCGCGCCATGCGCCCGCTGGTGGTGCACCTGATCGTCGATGAGCGCGGCGACGAAGTCGGCCGCCTGTATCGAGGTGCGGGAGCGTGACTGATCACGCGAAAGCGATACGGCGCTGCCGCCACTGCGGCGACCGGTTCATTGTCACGAAGGCGGAGTTGAGCCTGTACGTCCGACGCACCGGCCGACTGTTCGACCCGCGTGTGTGTCGTCGCTGTCGGATCGAACGGCGGGCGCAACGAAAACAGTTCTTGCTAAAACGATCACTAAAGGAGGAGCGATGAGTCGACATTCACCAACCTGTTCGGGTTGCCCCATCTGCAGTTTCGAGATGCGGGCACTTCTCGGCATGACATCGGCCGAACGTTGCGCGTGGGTGACGCGCGACCTAGAGTTCCGCGCGGGCTGTCGCAACGTCGAGCGGGCTCAGAAGGTTTCGTACGAGCCCCCGAACGCATACGCCGCCGCAACCTTCGTGGCACCGAGGGCGGTGGACGATCCGCGATACGATCCTGCGACCGGCGTCCCGCCGAACGGCTACGACCTGGCGCTCCGTGCACTTCGCGGTGCAGACTCTGCGGCCGCACCTACAAGGGCGGAGCGCACACCAGCTATATGGACGACGCCGGACCGGAACGGCTACACGCCCCCCAATCCCTACGCCGCCGGTCTTGCTGCGCTGAGGAGCGAACACCGATGACAAACAAAGGTTTGGCACAGACGAGTGCTGACGCGGTCGCAAGACTGCAAGCGGACCTCGAAGGTGACAGGACGCTCAGATCAGAGGTGGAACGCGAACTCCACCGGATCGTTTCACGCATGCAGGACCATGAGCGACGTATCAGCGCCCTCCAGGTCGCCACAACGGCGCTGACGCACTGGGTCCCGCCAGTCGCCGACGAACAGTGGTGTGACGACGAGCGTGGGTGGCGCAGCGTGATCTGCGAGGAACTGCTCGCCATCCCCAAGGGAGATCGCACCGCCAAGGAGGCCGGTGCAGCCCGAAACCTGGCGTTCGCCCTAGCAATGATCGACGGCACGGGCGGGATTCAGGGCTCGGGCTACGGCATCGAGACGTCACGCTTGGGGGAACTGATGCGCGAGGCGGGGTACGAGCAAGTCGGTGCGGATCCCGTACGAAACTACGGAGGGACGCTGCCCTGGTACGGCTCACTGCCCGAGGTTGAGCAGCGAATCGAGAGGGCGACGAAGGAACGCGATGATGCGCAGGCGCAGCTCGACTCAGCATTGTTGCTGCGCTGAGGAGCGAAAACCGATGACAGACAAAGGTGTGGCACAGACGAGTGCTGTCGCGCTCGGTGCGAAGGTGCGTCCAGCCACCCTGGACCGATTAGCTGCTAGGCTTTTGCCAGGCGATCTTCGTTGCCGTGAAGCCGGCATCGGTGACGGCCTGCTCGATCAGCCGGTCTGTCACCTTGGTCGGTAGCATGAAGGTGATAACCGCACGTCCTTTTGCTGCGCTAACCGCAACGGTTTTGACGTCCGGCAGTTTCGCCAGACGCTTCTGAAGCGTTGGTGCGCACATTTCCTGGCACACCATGCCGCTCACTGACACTACGGCGTCCCGTGTGGCGGGGGCCTTCGATTGCGCAGCCAGAAGTCCGAAATTGGCAACGATTACGACGAGCAGCGTCGCAGTGAAGATTTTAGAATTCCTAGCAGTCATTGACACAGTGGCCATCTCCTTTTGTCCAGCCAGACGACTCTACACCCTGCACCGGAGTGCAAGGTCAAGAGGCAATACCAAGGCTTGGGCAGGATGCCGCACATGCCCTGATCTGACGGCGCATCTTAAGGACGTGACTCGACCGCTTCGAACCCCGCCAACGCAAGGGCCGTCTTGACCTGCGCTAATGCCAATGGCGACCGTTCGTAGCGCAGGTGAATCGATTTCTCTGACACCTGGAGTCGAACCTCGTAGACGCTGGCGACGTCTTGGAGTGCATCACGAATCGTGCGCTCGCATCCCTCGCACTTCATCGACGGAACGAAGAGGGTCGCTTCGTCGAAGTCGCCGTGCCCTGGTCGCACCGCGGGCACATGACTGTCCGTGCCGCGACTCTCCGTAAAGCGTGACAGCAGGAACGGCTGGATCGGAAACGAGAGCGCCTTTTCCGCGGCGAGTTCCGCCACCACAAGGCCCGTCAACGGGGCGTTGAGAATTCCGGTGCGGAAGTGACCGCAGGCGTTCAGGTACCCTCCTAGATCGGTTACAGGTCCCAAGATCGGCAATTCATCGGGAGAGCCCGGCCGAAGTCCTGACCAGACACGCTTCACGCCAACACGTTCGAGCATGGGCACCGCGCGAATGGCGCCTGCCGATAGCGTTCGCATGGCCGATGATGTGACGCCTGTGTCAAAGCCAACGTCTTCGGTCGTGCTCCCAATGATGATCTCGCCGTGTTGCTTCTGCGCCAGGTAACAATCGGTCGTCGAGAGGCTCGCGTGGAGAATCTTCGGCAACGTCTCAGTCCCGACGATCTGACCACGGACGGGATAGACAGGAAGCTCGATTCCCGCCATGCGGCCAATCTCGGCCGCCCACGCCCCCGCGGCATTGACGACCATCGCGCATGGCAGCGTACCCGCCGACGTTTCCACGGCCGTCACCCGGTTTCCCTCGACGCGAAGCCCAGTGACTTCCGTGTGCGTCAACACCGTTCCGCCGAGCGCCCGGCACGCCTCGCGGAAGGCGTCGGCTAGCCGGTACGGATTCACCTGATCGTCGCCGTTGAACCGGAGTGCGCCTCGAATCTCGCGCGTCAATGCCGGTTCGACTTTTGCGAGCTCCTCGGGCGTCACCCATTCGCTCAGTGACCTGCCACACGGACAGTCTTTCCATAGTTGTCTGGCAAACGCCTCGTCACCATCGTCATACATCAAGAACAACAATGAGTTGCGGTCGTACTCGATATCCATCCCCGCGAGGTCGCGCAAGTCATCCGCAAGCTTCGGGAACATTGCATTGGAGGCCATGGCGAAGTTCAAAAAGCTCTTCGGCATCTGCGGCGGCGCATGGGTACCCTCATGGGCCGTTCCCTTGGCAAGCCGCGCCTTATGAAAGATCACGCCGCAACCAAGACCCACAGACTCGCCAAGCGACCACAATCCGCCGGCCGATGCGGACGTCGCGCGTCCTCTCTTGGGAAGATCGACAAGTGTGACTGTGAGCCCTTGCCGTGCTGTGTAAAAGGCCACAGCCGTGCCAATGACTCCACCGCCGACGACGACGACGTCCGCTGCCTTATTCATGCGTCTGCCACCTCGTCTTCTGCCGGGCGCATACGGGCGAGAGCCCCGAGGGTGACCGGACTGACCGGTGGCCGTGGATTGATCCGGCCAGCGGATGACGGCTCGTACGCGAGCGCACCACTCATGATCATCGCGGTCGACGGGGCACAGTTCCGGCCCTGACACTGACCCATACCAAGTCTCGTCAACAGCTTCACGGTTTGAAGATCGCGCGCACCCTGAGCCACCGCGGCTTTCACCTCGCGCAACGCCACTTCCTCGCATCGGCAGACCAGAGTGTCGGGCGTGGCGAGAGCGTTCAAACCGAGACGAATGCGCGACATCTCGTCGAGGATGCGACGGACACGCGTCAGCGATCGAAGACGCTTGAGAGGACCTTCGCGTCTCCTGTCCGCTTCGGCTGGATCGATCACGCCGGCCTGGGCGGCCGCGGTAATGCCAGCGATGCGGCCTTCCTGGACCGCTACGGCCGATCCCGCAACGCCGGCTCCGTCACCTACCGCGAACAGACCCGGCGTCGTCGTTTCCATAAACCCGCTGCGGGTTGGGATCCACCCTCCCAGTTCGTGAACGTACTCGTGCCGGCAGCCGGCGCTCTCCGTTAGTTGCGTATTCGGAACGAATCCAAAACCGACCACGATGTGGTCAACCTCGACTCGGACCGCGCGCTCCCTCCGAGGGGTCCAGTCAACCGAATCCACCGGACCGTAAGTGGCCGCGGTAACACCTTCATCGCCATGCGCCTCGAACACCGTGTGATTGAAGAGCAGCGGGATCCGTGCGCGGCGTAGGCCGCGCCAGTACTCCCACGCGTCTCGAAGGAGGTCCCACTCGCCGAAGACTTGCGGAAGCTGCGTTGGAGACCATGACGGTTTGCCCGCCTCGAGCACCGCGACGATTTCCACGCCTGCCTTGTGCAGCTGATTCGCAACGACGAGCAAAAGGGGGCCGGTCCCGGCGATAAGAGCTCGCCGCCCGGGCCGAATGCCGAGCGTTTTGACCAGAGTCTGGGCGCCGCCAGCGGTGATGACACCCGGCAGAGTCCACCCTGGAAAGGGAATGGGTCGTTCGTACGCCCCTGTGGCGAGGATGAGACAGTCGGTCCGAAGCGTGGTTGACGCACGGCCGTCGGTCCACACGACTTCCCGTCCGCCGTCCCACAAACCCACTACAGAGGCGCCCGAAGTTACGTTAACGCGATCTGCGACGGTTGCAAACTCTTCCCGCAACCGTTCGCCACGCGCGAAGTCGCGTCCCAGAAGCCGCGTGTTCGAAATCCGGAACTCTGGCGGAGGCGGGCGATAAATCTGGCCGCCCAAATGCGCAGCCTCGTCAAGCAAAGTGCAGCGCAGGCCGGCGCGGGCGGCTTCTATCGCCGCGCCCAGTCCGGCCGGCCCTGCACCGACGACGATGAGTGATCTGGCCGACATCACAGAGGTGCCCATTCGCCATCGCCGGTCTGCGTTCGCACTGTCATGCCGGTACCGACGCGGGTCTGACACGTGCGAACGTTCGGAATACCGTTGACGGTCATCACGCAATCGAAGCAAACACCCATCCCGCAGTACACACCGCGGGGCTCCCCGCGGCGCGACGTACGCCGTAGGCTGTGCCTACCCGCGGCCAGCAACGCGGCGGCAACCGTTTCGCCCTCGAATGCCCGCAGCATCGCGCCGTCCACCTCGATGTCGACGGCTTTGCCACGCGTAATCCCATCCTGGATGCGCTGATCGTGCATGTCTACGTCTCGACCGCTTTGAAGCCGGCTTTGTCGAATGCAGCCTTCAGTTCATCCACACCGACACGAGCCGGCTCGTAACGGACGACTACGTGCTTCTGTGCCACCTTTGGCTTCACTTCTTGCACACCAGGGAGTTGCGACAGTGAGCCCGTAATCTTCTGGGCACAACCATCGCAGACCATTGTCGGCACGGCGAACTCCGTCTCGGCGAGCGCCGATGACGGGACGGCGATCTCGCCGCGGCGAAGGTCAATCGCGCGAATGCGCAACGTGTTCGCCAGAATCGCCACGATGCTCGTGACGATGAAGAGAATGGCGATCACGGGCGTGATGAATCCGGCTGCCGCCAAGACGATGCCGACCACGTTGGCCATGACGGCCAGGCCGACGTTGACTCGCATCGTCTGATAACTCGCCCGGCCCAGGATGATCGCGCCAGCAATGTCGCGAATCCGATCACCTAGCATGACGACACCGGCGGATTCGATCGCCACATCCGTACCGGCACCGACCGCAATACCGACGTCCGACTGGATCAGTGCGGGACCATCATTGATGCCATCGCCGACCATGGCCACCCGGTGACCCGCGCGCTGCAGCTTCTCGACCTCGGCAACCTTGTCGGCTGGCAGCAACTGCGCGCGTACGTCGTCAATCTCGATGCCCGCCGCAATACTCTTCGCGACCGCTTCGACATCTCCAGTGAGGAGTACCGTTCGAATACCAAGATCCTTCAAATCGCGCATCAGCAGGTTGGTACCTGGGCGCGGCGTGTCCTGAAGTGCCACAACACCGACGACCGTTCGATCGCGCGCGACGACCACTGGCGTTTTACCTGCGCGGGAGAATTCGTCCACCGCACTCGTGACTTGCGCGGGAACGTCGATCCGGTTGGTTTGCAAATACCTCATGTTCCCAATCAACATCTCAGAGCCGGACACCGTCCCCGTGACACCTTGGCCCGCGGTCGATCGGAAGGCGCTGACAGGTCCCGGTTCAATGCCCTGCGCCTTCGCGTAGAAGGCGATGGCCCTCCCCAGCGGGTGTTCGCTGTTCACCTCGACGCTCGCGACCGAGCGCAGGAGTTCAGGAATCGGCACGCCGAACGGCAGCACGTCAGTGACCGTGGGTCGTCCGTATGTGAGCGTACCGGTCTTGTCGAACACCACGGTATCCACACGTGACAGCTGCTGAAACACTTCGCCGGACTTGACGAGGAGACCAATGGCGATTCCCTTTCCGCCCGCGATGGCTGCCAGCATCGGCGTCGTCATGCCGAGTGCGCAGGGATAGCCCATGATGATCGTGGCCAGTCCGATCACTGCGGCTTGAATGAGGTCTCGGCTGATCAGCGCCCAGCCGAGAAATGCCACGATGCCCAGCGTGAGCACAGCGGGGCCGTAGTAATTCATCAGCTTGTCCGCCAACAGTTCGAGCGGCACTTTCCGATCCGACACTTGGCTCATGAGGCGAATCAGCTGGCTCAGGAAGCTCTCGTCGCCAACCTTGGTCACCCTGATCTCCAGAACGCCGTCCAGATTCAACGTCCCCCCGATGACGTGGGTGCCGGGCTCTTTCGCGGCCGGTACGGATTCCCCAGTGAAGCTCGATTCATCGACACTCGCCAGCCCCTTGACGACCTCGCCATCGAGAGCGATCCGTTCTCCGGGACGGATCAACACCGTCTCACCCTTGGACACGTTCTTGATGTCGACTTCGACCTCGGAACCGCCACGCAGCACCCGAGCACGTGGTGGTTGCAACGACAACATGCCGCGGACGGCTTCAGCCGCCTTCAGGTTGGTTCCGAGCTTGAAGTAGTTCGAAAAAATATGCAGGGCCATCAACCATGCGGCGACGGGTAGGTAGTTCGGCCACCGAGGATCGATGATCGACAGCGCACCAACGACCAGCGAACCCCACGCCGCCGTCGAAAGAAGCACATTGGCGTTAATGACACCCTTTCGGATGGCGGCCAATGTCCGGATCAGCACAGGCTTGCCGACCCAGATCAGAACGAAGAGGGCCAGCACAAGGCTGAAAAGGGCGCGCGGCTGCGCCGGGATCCCGAACACGTTCATCGGATCAACAAGGACGTCAACGGCAGCGAGGCCCATACCCAAAAGTCCTCGCCATCGGACCATCTTGTAGAACGCCTGATCCTTCGCAAGCTGTTGCTGGTGAGTTTCCGATACCGGATAACCGAGGGCGTTCACTGCATCAGCGAGCGCCTTCCGACTGGTCTTCGTGGTATCAGCCTCCACAAGAACAACACCGTGCACAAGGTTGACGAGCACGCTTCGCACACCTGGCAGCCTTTTGAGTGACTTTTCCACACTCATGGTGCAAAACGAACACATCATGCCTGATGCTTTTATTTGAACTGTTTCGTTAGCCATCTATCCTTCTTCTCCTAGAGCAGCGCTGCGAACGTTGTGGCGAAATAGACGCTCACTATCAGCAGGGCGACTCCACTGAACACCTGAATGCTGCGACTCCACAGCCCGAAACGAGTGAAGCGCGTCACCGCGCTGGCGAGAAGTCCGGCGACAAGAAACGGAAGGCCTCGTCCGATCCCGAAGGCGAACGCGAGAGCAAACCCGTACTCGGGCCGGGCGTTCGCTGCTGACACCGCAAGCAACAAAAGCAGCGGTGCTACGGACGTTCCAAGACTGAAAATGAACCCGTAACCGAGGGCGCCAATAACGCCCGGACGGCGCAGCGATGCCAACTGCGTGACTTGCAGTCGCGGCCCCCAGAAGGCCGCCACTGCGGCGGCGAGCGACACGACGGCCATGATAAGGGCCCAGTACCGCCCGAACGACTCCGTTGCGAGCGCTCCCAACCGTCCCGCCAGCGCACCCAGCACCGTGAGGTTGATGACGATACCCGCAAAGAAGCCGGCCGCGACCTTGAGGCCTCGACGGCGGTCCTGCACCTCAGATGCGCCGGCCATGCTCGCCATGCCCAGTCCCATTGGGAGGGTGCACGGGCACACGGCGCTGGCGACAATACCTGCAAGGAAGCTGACGCCGAGTGCGACGAAGAGCCCATGGCCGGTGCCCGCTTCCCGAAGAAACTGCTCAAGCATCAGCGTGGGGCGGACACTGGCGTGCCCGCGCTGTAACCCAGCTCGGTAATCGCCGCGACGAGGTGGGCTGGGGCCAAGCGACGCGAATCGAAGCGCACGCGCGCGTTGCGTTCGCCCAGATGCACTTCGACCTCGTCCACGCCGGCAATCGCTTTCAGCGTCTTTTTGACGCGTGCGGCGCACGCCACGCACGACATGCCCTCAACGGGTATGCGGACGGTCTGCATGGTGTCCGACGCAGGCGCAACTGGCCCTGGGTTCGCTGCTCCGGGCGGGTTTGCGGCTGGAGGCGGCACACCGGACTGACTGGCTGCATCGGGTGCGCACGCGGCGGTGAGCGCCGCAATGGCGACCGCCGCAAGAATGGTGATGAACCCTTTAGCGTTGAACATGGGTTGTCCTGGACGACGTGATGCTTTCCTGCGTGGCCGCGTTGATGGGATCATCAAACGCCTCGAGAATCGGACAGGTCGGTTGCCCACCTCCGCAGGCGCAGCTGTCCACCAAGGTCGACAGCGCGCTCCGCATCGCCTGCAGTTGGGTTACCTTCTCGTCTATGTCCCGCATCCTCGCTTCCGCCAGCTGCCGGACTTCCGTTCGGCGTCGACCATTGCCGGCGCGCAGTGCGATGAGCCCCTCGATCTCGGTGAGAGTGAAACCAAGATCCTGCGCTCGCTTGATGAAGCGAATCAATCGGACCGTGTCGGGCGGGTATTTTCGATATCCCGCGGCGGTGCGGTGCGGCTTTTCAAGAAGCGCGCGCCGCTCGTAGTACCGGACCGTCGGCACGCCGACTCCAGCAGCTTCAGCGAGTCGGCCGATTGTGAGTCCCGCCATCGGATCCCCTCCCTAGAGAACAAGTCTAAACCTTGCACCTAAGTGCAGGGTCAAGGGCTTTTGTTCAACACAACCGGACTGTTCCGCGCGCCCTCTTGACATTCAAGTCAGGAGTAAGCTGTTTACTGATGACATGGGATGGCTATTGATCGGAGAGGTCGCGAAACACACGGGGCTCAGCGCGCCGACCATCCGGTTTTACGAAGCAATTGGGTTGATTGCGAAGCCCCGCCGCTCTGCGTCCGGTTATCGACAATACGCTCCGGAGATCTTTGACCAGTTGCGGTTTGTGCAACTGGCTCAGGGGCTCGGACTCTCACTGGACCAAGTGCAGCCGCTGATCCGCCTCATCAACAGCCGGGCGCGTCCTTCGGCCGCTCTCCTTCGTTGCGGCCGACAACATCTGGCCACCGCCGAGAGGCGGATTCGCGAACTCGAAGATTTTCGTGCAAGGCTTCGCGCGATGCTCGCCTCGATCAGCTAGACGCCACATTCGTACAGCTGGAATACGGTCATCGCGCGCGGGTGGGCGACGAAGGCGAGGGGCTGGCCGAGATCGAACGCATCCTCGGTCGCACGGTGAGCTAGAGCGTCCGACCGCGCGATTCAGCTCGCGGCCGCGACGCGCAGGTCGCTACCCGAGACGATGTCGTAGCGCGCGAACACGCTCGGCGTCTTGCGGCCGGGGAGCCGCATGGCGACACGCTCGGGATGCCGCTGCGGACGAAGTCCTCCTGGTTTTTGCGCATTCGCGCTTCCTGTCAAGCCGCCCAACTGCGACGCGCCGCCAGCGTTGCCCTGTGACTACCGTGTGTCTACGGCAGTATATCGAAAAGCGCGCGACCGAACCTCTTGAGCTTAACTACTACTGTAAATTGGACTTAAAGTGGAGCCGACGACCCGGCTTGAACGGGTG
>DATLXE010000542.1:0-3223 GCA_035575795.1 Gemmatimonadaceae bacterium | reverse complement strand
CACTGCGCCTGAACGTGTGGGGCAGGCCGACGGGTAGCGGCAATCTCGTGACCGGGACGAGCGACTTCTTCGTTACCGACACGGGCGAATATCTGCTCACGGGAGCCGCGTAATGGCGACTATGGTGTTCGGCTGGCCGATTGTGAGCGACCGGGGCGTCATCCACTATCCGACGCTATCGGGCGGATCGTGGCAGGCCGCGCTCCCGCTTGCGAACCTTCAAGACCGTGCTCTCGCAAGGGTGGCACGTTCCGTCAACACGCTCGCGTCATCGACACAGTTCGAGGCCGATCTCAAAACGGCGCGCCCCGTTCGCGTCCTTGCGCTGCCGCGCCACGCCATATCCTTCACGGGCACGATCCGCGTCCGGGCGAGCAACACGGCGGGGAACTTCGCATCTCCCCTCTACGACACCGGGACGGTGAACGTGTGGCCCGCCGGGATAGATGCCGAGAAGGTCGAAGGAATCAATCTCGGATGGACGCACGTCACGCCTGCTCCCCTCTCTGCGCAGTACTGGCTATTCGAGATTTCAGACGCCGGGAACACGGCGGGCTATCTCGACATCGGGCGGCTGGTCATCGCGCAGGGGTGGCAGCCCTCGATCAACATGCAATACGGCGCGAAGCTCGGGCTCGAGACCGCAACCGAGCGCGAGGTGACGGACGGCGGCGCGGCAGTATATAGCCGGAGAGCGACCCGCCGGACGGCAATGTTCACACTCGATGACCTGCCCGACACGGAAGCCCTTGAAAGCGGTTTCGACATGCAGCGCATCGCCGGCACCAGCGGGCAGCTGATGTTTGTGTTCGACCCCGCCGACACCGCGCAGATGCATCGTCGGTCGTTTCTAGCAGTGCTGCGCGAACTGAGCGCTCTGGATCACCCGTACTTCAACCGGAACTCAATCCCCTTCGGGTTGATCGAGGAACTTTAGAATGGCAACAACTAGGATAAATGCTCTCGCGGCGGTGCTTGCGGCCAACCTAACCGACGCGGCGGTGTTCCCGGTCGAGGACGCGCTCAGCCAGACCCGGCGCGGCACTCTCGCTCAACTTCGGACGCAACTGAACGCGGGCGCGCAGAGCTTTACGGGCGCGGTGACGGTGGGTGGAGTCCTGACGGTAAGTGGGCTGATAACTGCGCAGGCCGGGCAAATCGCCTTTCCCGCAGTGCAGAACCCCTCCACCAACATCAACACTCTGGACGACTACGAGGAAGGCGTGGTCGGAAGCTGGACGCCCAACGACGCATCTGGTGCTGGTCTGGCGTTCATCGTGAGCGGTTGCTGGTATATGAAAATCGGCAAGATGGGGCTTGTCGGCGGGACGGTCATTTACCCCGTCACGGCGGACGCCAACCCCGCCAAAATCGGCGGACTCCCGTTCGCGGTGGAGACAAACGCGCTGTTCGCGCAGGTGACCTTCACTGGCGAAAGCACGTTGCGGTTTCTAAAGTCCGGCGGCGGGACGAACGACCTTGCCCTCTATACTGCAACGCCTTCCCCCATAGGGAACAACACGCTGAGCGGCGACCAGGTGTCGTTCTTCGCTGTCTACCAGGCGACCGCTTAACAACTACAGGAGAACGTGTAGATGGCATTTCCCAAGCAGCCCGCCCCGGTTCCGACCGACATCGGGCGTATGGAGATTTGGTTCGGCACCGATAGCGCGGCCAGCACCGAGATCGCCCGGGCACACGTCGAGTTCGATGCGATTGCCGCTGACGGCACTTTCGCTGGAAGGCGGATTCACGAACTGCTCCCGCAACTCACGGCGGCGCAGAAGACCACGCTGTTCAATTTCCTCACCACCCTACGGGCGAAGGCGAAGGCCGAGGCTATATGAACCTGACGCTCACCAACAAGCAAGTTCTCGCGATGAGCAACGCGCTCCGTCTCCTCGGCAACCGGAAGATGGGCAGCGTCACGGCCGACCTGAAAGTCGGGCGTCTGATCCGACTGCTCGCGCCGCACGCCGAACCCATAGCGGAGACGCGGCAGAAGATCGCGACGTTCCTCATCGGCGACCGCGACATCGAGGAGATGTCGGCAGGGGAATCGGCTCTCATGGCGAGCAAGATGGTCGGTATGCAAGCCACGTTCGATGCGATGGAGATTGAGCTCGATTTCCCGGCGAGCTTGAAACTGACGCAGGCCGACCTCCCGAAAGAGCGGACGGGTGATGACGGCTGGAAAAACGCCACGCAACTCGGCGCGATCACCGCCGATCTCGTGCAACTCTACGATTTCCCGGCTGAGCCCGGCGAAGGAGTATCTGAATAATGATGCTTTATATGTGGGCAATGTTTCAGGCCGACCCGATGTCGCAATCGTGGGAGATCGCCAAAGGGGTGATGCTCGCGCTCACGACGATGGGCGTCACTTGGATTGCGCGTACTGTTTTTCTCATGCGCGATGAAGTGATTCTATTGAGGAAATGCGTGGGCCTCAACGGAAATACCGGGCTCGAAGGGCAAGGCAAGGCGCACAACTCGCGGCTCGGTAAGCTGGAGACGTGGAAGACGGAGGTACACGCTGTGGAGGCCGCCGACCGGATGAGGTATGAGGGAGAGAACAAGCGGCACACGCGGCGGCGTGCTCTCGACCAGCTACACGAAGGCGAGGAGGACGGCTGATGCGCCGGCAGGGCACGATGGAGGACTGGATCAACTACCTGAAACCAACAAGGAGAGACACAATGCTAGACGCACTGAGACCTTTCTTTTCACGCCTGATCGCGCCCGCGATTACGGCACTGCTGGCAATCCTCGCCACCCGATTCGGCATTGACTTCGGCGCGGACGCGGCCCAGCACCTGACCGCATACGCCACCGTGATAGCGTTCGCGGTATTCACAGCGGTCAACGGCGTGTTCCACCGCGTAATCGACAAGAAGGTGAATCCCGGCGATGCGGCCTCGTCACATCTGGCGGGCGCAGAAAAGGCCGAGTCGAAGCAGCTGAAGCACCAGTAATCCCGTTGCCAAACTTCGGGAGTGCGTCAGAGGCACAGTTACGGACGTGCCACCCTCGGCTACAAGCCGTGCTACGCGAGGCGATCCGTTATTTCGATTTCGTCGTGGTCGAGGGGCACAGAGGGAAGGAAGCGCAGAACAAGGCGTTCGCCAAAGGCTTGAGCAAGCTGCCGTGGCCGAAAGGCAATCACAACACCAACCCCTCAACCGCGGCGGATTGCGCGCCCTTTCCCATTGATTGGAGCGAG
>DATLXE010000541.1:0-1608 GCA_035575795.1 Gemmatimonadaceae bacterium | reverse complement strand
CAGCGTGCCCCCGCGCCATTTGTCGGCAGGCGCCACCGTGGTAATGCCGGTCTCCTCGCGGATGATCCGGCGCAGGAGCATTTCGATATCTGCACTCGCGATGTCGGTCATGGCAGGCGCGGTCCTTTCGCGTTCGCTGACGATGGGGAAGGGCTCGCGCGGCTCGCGCGCCGAACGCGCTCCCGTCCGAGACTGTTCGACCTGGCGCTCGCGGTCGTAGCGATCGCCAAATGGATCCACGCGCGGGCCGCCGCGGTAGTTGTGATCGCTTCGGCAGAAGCCGCACACGACCCGGAGCGGCTGCCCCTCGGGATCGGCGGCGATCACGGTGTGCATCCGATCGGTCTTGCACGCACGGCAGAAGTCCTCGATGGAATCGCCGGCGCGGCTGGTGCGGGAGGCCATCGGGTGATTTCATCACGTCACGGGGCAAGGTGCCAAGGTGCACGGGGGTGCCGGGGCGTTCTGCTCGTATACTTCGGGCACCTATGCAGCGCCTGAGCGGCGACGCCACCATGCGGTACGTCGCGTTTCTTCGTGCGGTCAACGTCGGCGGACGCATCGTCAAGATGGACGTTCTGCGGCGGATCCTCGAAAAGCTCGGGCTGAGCCATGTCTCTACGTTCATCGCCAGCGGCAATGTGATCTTCGAATCACCCGCTGATCCGATTGACCTCGAGTTGGCCATCGAATCAACGTTGAAGAAGGCGCTCGGCTACGACGTGACGACGATGGTGCGGTCGATGGACGATGTCGCGGCGATTCTCGGGACGGTCAGGAAGAGACAACTCACGGCTGTCACAGGCGTGACGTTGTACGTCGGCGTCCTGAAGGCCACGCCGTCACGCGGGGCGGCTCGCGCCGTCTTGGAGATGTCAAACGAGGTGGACTCGCTGCTGGTGATCGGGCGGGAGGTGTACTGGCGGTGTCAGAAGGCGTTCAGCGACTCCACCGTGTCCGGTCCGCGGCTCGAGAAGGTGCTGGGCACGCCGGCGACGTTCAGGAATTTCAATACCGTTCAGAAGATCGCGGCAAAATACGCGGTCGCCCCGAAGCTGTGACCCGGTTCAGGACGGCTTCTTTCGGATCTCCTCGAGCCGCTGCTTGATCCGCGATTCGAGTCCTCGATCGGCCGGCTGGTAGAAGCGGCGCCCTGCATGGGCGGGCGGGAGGCACTCCATTCCGCGCGCGATGCCCTCGGCCTCGTCGTGCGCATACCGGTAGTCTTTCCCGTACTCCAGCTCCTTCATGAGCTTCGTCGGCGCGTTCCGCAGGTGGAGCGGCACCGGTTCCGCCACTTCCTTCTGCGCGGCCTCGGCGGCCTCGAGATACGCGCGATACACGGCGTTGCTCTTCGAGGCAACCGCCATGTAGATGGCGGCCTGCGCGAGCGCCGTGTTCCCCTCGGGCATCCCCATGAAGTGGACCGCCTCTTTTGCCGCAATGGCGATCGTCAGCGCCTGCGGGTCGGCCGTCCCGATGTCTTCGGACGCAAAACGCACCAGCCGCCGCGCGACGTAGAGGGGATCTTCTCCCGCCTCCAGCATCCGCGCCAGCCAGTAGACGGCCGCATCGGGATCGCTGTTGCGCATCGACTTGTGCAACGCC
>DATLXE010000540.1:0-2251 GCA_035575795.1 Gemmatimonadaceae bacterium | reverse complement strand
GAGGTCGCTGATGCGCTCTATCACTCGCGCTTCGACCGGATCTATCTGTCCAACATCGCGCGCAACCGCGTTGAGGTCTTCAACCTCGGCGATTCCTCGTTCAAGGCGCCGGTAAGCGTTGGGTCGCGTCCATGGGGACTTGCCGCATGGCCGCGCGACCGCGCCGGGACGATGGGTGACACGATCCTCGTCGCCAATTCCGGCGGCACCAACATCAGCTACATCAACCTGAATGGCGGTGGCAGCGGCACGGAAGTATTCCGCTACGACCTGCCGAATATCATCGCCTTTGCGATCACGACCACAAGGTCGGCGGCCGGCGTCCTCATTCAGCAGCGCACGAAGTTCGACTTCTCGGACAGGCCACAGTACCTGGCCGCGACCTGTAAATCCGCGGGCGGGGCATGCTCGGAAGTAGTTCTCGTCTATTCAACGACTCCGACCCCCGGCCAATCGGTGCCGTTTTCGGACAACAACGGAACGCTGCGCTGGGAAAATCTGACCACACGCCAGTCGCACTTCTTCTTCGAACAGGCGGTTGGGCAGGGCGCCGACCGGGCGGACACGCTCGAAGTCATCAGGTACGACGCCAACGACAATACCGCGACGATTCTCCTTCCCTTCAAGGATCCGCAGAACCGTTCAACGGTCGTTGTTATCCCGCGGCTTGCCTTTCGAGACACGACGTTCGCGCGTAATTCCGGGAACTTCCGCCGCGCCATATTCGGCGAAGGCGGCCGTGTGATGGGAAGCAGGGCGCTGTCGTTCGACGTAGACAGAGGCCTGGACCCGTCATACCCGTTTATCGATCTGGGCGTCTCGGGTTCTCAGGACGTGTCCGACTTCATCGCCAACAGCTTCGCGCAGGTCAAGGGAGTGGCGATCAACTTCGACGGTTCGCTGTCGGCCATTCGCGCTGATTCGACATATCTGCTCAATCCGACCCTCCGGCTTCAGGGTGTGCTCGGAACGACCACGGCGAACGCCGGAATCGACTTCCACCCGCTCAACACGGGCCCCAACTCGTTTCCGCTCAACACACGGCTGTCGTTTGCCGCGTCGTCGGAGCCGCTGATCGAGATCTTCGATACACGCTGCTACCAGAGAGTTGCTACCATCCCGATTCGTGATCCGGTCATCGGGCCGATCAAGGCAGCATTTCGCCAGTCGTCGGGTCAGCTGGTCCTAGTCGCGGCGACCGGACGAGGGGTTGTCATCGCACAGCTTCCGAATACGTTTACGACGACCTGCCCGTAGCTCCACAGGCGTCGCGATGGAGTAATGAGAACGAGCCCGGTCAAAAGCCGGGCTCGTTCGTTTTTGGAGATCAATGCTGCGATTCACAACCGCCGGAGAGTCTCACGGACCGGCGCTCGTCTCGGTCCTCGAGGGGATGGTTGCCGGGCTCCCGCTCCTCGCCGCCGACATCAACGTCGAGCTCTCGCGGCGCCAGCAGGGATATGGCCGCGGCCGCCGCATGAAGATCGAATCGGACGAAGCGGAAATTCTCTCGGGCGTTCGCGCCGGCGAAACGCTCGGCTCCCCAATCGCCATGCTCATCCGGAATCTGGATTGGAAGAACTGGACTGAAATCATGGACCCGGCGCCACGTGAGGGTGACCCCGCGCGCAAGCGCGCCGTCACCAGGCCGAGGCCAGGACACGCCGATCTCTCCGGCATGCTCAAGTACGGCCGCGACGATGCCCGCGACATCCTCGAGCGCGCGTCGGCACGAGAGACAACCGCGCGTGTTGCCGCTGGCGCAATCTGCAGAAAGCTGCTGCAAGAATTCGGTATCACCCTCGGCAGTCATGTCGTAAGCCTCGGAGGGATTGATGCGCAGCGTCCCGACACCATGCCGACAGAGCTGAACGCCGCCGCCGACCCGTCGCCGCTGCGCACTCTGGACAACTCCGCCGAAGCGCGCATGATCGAGCGCATCGACGCTTCCAAGGCCGAGGGAAACACGCTCGGTGGAATCGCCGAGGTGGTGTGCGATGGTGTTCCGGTCGGGCTCGGCTCGCATGTCTCCTGGGACCGCAAGCTCGACGGACGCCTCGCGGCGGCGCTGATGTCGATTCCCGCCGTCAAGGGCGTAGAGATCGGTCTCGGCTTCGAGGTCGCGCGGCGGCCCGGCTCCGAAGCTCACGACGAGATCGACGCGGAGGAGGGAAATGCGCGCACGGGTCGAATGCGGCGGCGCACCAATCGCGCCGGTGGCCTCGAGGGTGGTATGACCACCGGCGAGCAG
>DATLXE010000539.1:0-3325 GCA_035575795.1 Gemmatimonadaceae bacterium | reverse complement strand
GACCTCGGAATTGTCGCGCCGGATCAGCGACTGTACGCGAAGGTTGGGCTGCCGCTCGATCAGCAGCCCGTGAAGCCGGTTACCTACTCTGTGGTCAAACACGGGATTATCGGCCTCACCAAGTACCTCGCTACGTATTGGGCCGACCAGAATGTCAGAGCGAACGCGCTCGCGCCCGGGGGTGTCATGGCAGCTCAGTCGGAGGAGTTTCTCGATCGGGTCAACAGCCGCATTCCTCTCGGACGCCTCGCCCGGCCGGACGAGTACAAGGCGGCGGTCGCGTTCCTTTGTTCGGATGCGTCGTCGTATGTTACCGGCGCTGTGCTCGTTGCGGATGGTGGCAGGACCGTCTGGTAGGTTGTCGGTCTGTAAGGCCTGCCACATGACCAACTACATTACAGCGCATCAACAAGCGGGCTTCCTCTTTAACATGGCAGATGCTTCAGGATAAAACGGTTCTGGTGACCGGCGGCACAGGCTCATTCGGAACACAGTTCGTAAAGGTCGTGCTGGCGGAGTACAAGCCACGCAAGGTCATCGTATTCAGTCGTGATGAGCTCAAGCAGTACGAGATGGCTCAGCAATTTTCCGATCCGCGCATGCGTTTTTTCCTCGGCGACGTCCGGGATGTGGAACGGCTGAAGCGCGCCTGCCAGGACGTCGATGTGATAATTCACGCTGCCGCGCTGAAACAGGTGCCGGCGGCGGAATACAATCCTTTCGAGTGCATCAAGACGAACGTTCTCGGCGCCCAGAACGTGATCGAGGCGGCGCTGTCCACCAGCGTCACGCGCGTGGTGGCGTTGAGCACCGACAAGGCTGCCAACCCGATAAATCTTTACGGAGCGACAAAGCTGTGCTCCGATAAGCTGTTCATCGCCGGCAACTCGTACGCGGGCCAGCGTAATCTTAGAATGGCAGTCGTCCGGTACGGCAACGTCGTTGGCAGTCGGGGCTCGGTAGTTCCTTTCTTTCGCAGTGTTCGGTCGACGGGGAAAATCCCGATCACGGATCCACGGATGACCAGGTTCTGGATCACCATCGAGCAGGGAGTGAGGTTCGTTCTGCAGGCGCTCGAGAGAATGCACGGGGGTGAACTCTTTGTGCCGAAGATTCCGTCGACCGACATCCTGACGCTTGCGGATGCAATGGCGCCGGACTGTGTGAAGGAGACCGTTGGCATCCGGCCCGGAGAAAAGCTTCACGAGCTGATGATCGGGGAGGACGACGCGCGGCGCACTCGAGATATGGGGAGCTATTACGTGGTCGAGCCCGAATTCCCCTGGTGGGATGGAAAGGCGACGACGGAAGGGACGCCCGTTCCGCTTGGCTTCAGCTACACGAGCGAGAATAACCCGCAGCGGCTCACGGTTGCGGAAGTACGGGATCTCCTCAAGACTCTGCAACTGGAGTAGCGGTGATCCCCTACGGCACCCAGCAGATCACCGATGCTGATATCGAGGCGGTGGTTGCTGCTCTGAGAAGCCCTATGCTGACTCAGGGACCTATCATCGAGGAGTTCGAGCAGGAGTTTGCCAGAGCGGTGGGGGCGAAGTACGCAGTCGCCGTCAACAGTGGAACCGCCGCCCTGCACGCTGCTTATTTCGCGGCGGGAATCGGCCCTGGCAACAGTGTGCTGACCTCGCCGATCACCTTCGTCGCGACGGCGAACGCTTCGCTTTATCTCGGCGGCAACGCGGAATTTGCCGACGTAGGCGCCGATATTCCGGCGCTGACGGCAGAATCGATCGGCAACGCGCCGCGTCCGGCAGTGAAGGCTCTCGTCCCCGTTCACTTTGGCGGGCACGTATGTGACATGGGTGCGCTTTCCTCGTTGGCGCAGTCTCGGGGCTGGGCGATGATCGAGGACGCGGCACACGCACTTGGCGCGCGCTATCGCGTGAATGGTGGCGCGGAATTTAAAGTTGGGGCGTGCGCGCACAGCGACATGTGCTGCTTCAGCTTTCATCCGGTCAAGCACATCACAACCGGGGAAGGCGGGGCCGTTACGACGAACAGCGAGAGCCTCTACAGGAAGCTCCGGCAGTTCCGCACCCACGGCATCACAAGGGACGAATCGCTGCTGCGACAGCACGACGGACCATGGTACTACGAGCAGCACGCACTGGGTTTCAATTACCGCATTACGGATTTTCAGGCCGCGCTCGGCCTGAGCCAGCTGAAAAGGCTAACCGGATTCGTAGCGCGACGCCGGGAAATTGCCGCGCGGTATGATGTCGAGCTGTCAGGCGTGGTCGATGCCATCGCCGCGCCGGACTGGTCCGTCAGCTCGTACCATCTCTACGTCATCAGGGTAGCAGCCGAGCGCAGGCTCGAGATATTCAACAAGCTTCGATCGGCTGGCCTTGGAGTCAACGTGCACTACATCCCTGTATACAATCAGCCATTCTACCGGGATCTTGGATTCGCGGCTGGCAGGTTCCCGAACGCCGACCGCTATTACTCTGAAGCGATCACGGTGCCGATGTACCCGGATCTGACCGACGACCAGGCCGCCTACGTGATCGCGCAGATCCGCGGCGCCGTCTCCGGGACGGGCGATTCATAGTGAGTGATTTCGCCGGCATTTCCAAAGTCGTGATCGCGGGGCGCGAGGTCGGGCCTGGATTTCCGTCGTACCTGGTCGCCGAGCTTTCGGGAAACCACAATGGCAGCCTTGAGCGGGCGCTGGAAACCGTGCGCGCCGCTGCGGCAGCGGGCGCCGACGCAATCAAGCTTCAGACCTACACCGCGGATACGATGACCGTCCGGTCGACCGATCCGATGTTTGTGGTGCCGGGCGAAGGGCCGTGGGCAGGCAGGACCTTGTACGACCTGTACGAGGAAGCACACACACCATGGGAGTGGCACGAGCCCCTCTTTCGCGCGGCGCGAAACGCTGGCATCGTCATTTTCTCGACCCCGTTCGACTCCACCGCGGTTGAACTGCTCGAGTCGCTGGAAGCACCCGCATATAAGATCGCTTCCTTCGAGCTGACGGACGACGCCCTGCTGCGTTCGGTAGCCGCAACCGGCAAGCCGGTGATCATTTCCACGGGGATGGCGAGCCTCGAGGAAATTTCGCATGCGCGGGGCGTGCTCACGGCGGCGGGGACGGGAGGAGTGATCTTCCTCCATTGCACCAGCAGCTATCCCGCGCCCGACAACAGCATGATCCTTTCCACGATTCCGCTTCTGAATCGTGTGACGCAGTGCCCGGTAGGTCTGTCGGATCACAGCGTCGGAACGACCGCGCCCATCGTCGCGGTTACACTCGGCGCGTGCTTCATCGAAAAACACTTCACGCTCGCGCGCGCGGACGGAG